>JBNMGC010000033.1:0-16685 GCA_050873845.1 Alloprevotella sp. | reverse complement strand
TGGCTCAATCAGACGTGTACGTGCGCTTGTCTCTACACGAACAGCCCGCGGAGGGTATTTATGCGATTAGCGGCATTGATGATAAGGGTAATGGTAGAGAGGTGTTCCTCTCGTCTGAAAAAGTCAAAAGCAGCAATCGCATGACTGCGGCAAAACTGGATGTTGATGCAGAAAGCGGACAAGTAACGATTCAGGACGCTTCGCTCTTGTGGAAACTCACGTACGATAGTGAAGGCCTCGTGTGCCTGTATTCACCCGTGCAAGGTAAGTATCTTGCGCGGACGGACAATGGGAAGACGGGGCTCAGCTTGGTTGAGTCAGCGAGTGGTAAATGTGCGTGGCGTGTAGAACTATTGCCATCGGGGGCGTTGCTGCTTTATGATCCGACCGATCAAAATCGTATGCTGTGCGCCAGTTGGGATGCTACGAAGTCTACTTTCAATAACTATACCGCCGGGTGGAATCCTCATGCGAAGGAAGGCCTCACGCTCTATCGCTCCGTGAATTATGCCCCATCGAGCGTGAACCATCTTCCGCGGGAGGGACAAACGCTCTGTATAGGTTCGGCGGAAGAAGTGCGGTCGAAGAATGGAGCGACATTGACGTTGGCAGATTATATTCTGAGCGATGGGAGCGTGGCGCCTACGGACGAGATGCTGCTTTGGACGGCTGAGGAGGTAAATAGTAGCGCCCAATCCTTTCTCTTGCATGGCAGGGGTGGCTATCTCTCGTATGCTCTGACGGAGACGGCAGAGAAAGCTTGCTGGGCGATTAAGGATGGGGCTGTCTGTACGCTTGAGGACCAGCCTCGCTACCTATGCTATACGCGTGAGGGGTGGAAGGTGCTTCCTAAGGATGAAGCCTTTTGCTTGGCTCGGTTGTATACGGTGGCAGGTCATCCAGTAATAGAAATGCTTGCTGACGGAGTAGGAAAACTCTCTGGCGGATGGACGGCTTCAGCGCTTTCAGAAATAAAGTGGGATGAGATGCTTTGCTTAGACTTGACGCAAATACATCTACCACAGAAGCATTTCGATTTTAAGAACCAAGGCATGCGCAATGTCCCTATCTTTGTGGCAGAAGCCGAGAAGTCGGGCGTGTCGAGCAGTTGGCGCTTTGTCGTGGTGTGTGGTGAGGGTGTTAATCAGTTGCTTGACGAACGGCTGCTGCTGACGGATAAAATGCCATTCTATACCGATCGCGCTTTTCTCGTCAAGCCGGGACAGGTGGTCTACCAGCGTGAGCAGATTCAGCCCGATCAGTGGCAAACGGTGAGTCTGCCTTTCGATGCAAAGTTGGTGAAGGGACGTGCATGTGCGCTTGCTTCTGCAGATTTCTCTTTCTCTGCCGTCGATGTGCTCAATCGAGGAGAGGGCTATATCGTTTTGGGCGATTCTGTGACGCACCTTTTAGTCTTAGAAAGTCAGGCTGGAGAGGTGCGGGCTGCTGAAGCGGAAACGGCTTTAAAGGGTGTTTTTCAAGCGAAGCGAGTAAGCGCTACTCTGCGTCCTATTTATCTGCTCCATCCCGTGCGGCAGCAGTTTGTAAGAGCAGGGGAAGGCAGTACGCTCAGTCCCTTCCGTGCTTATCTGCAGACGGAGGCGCAGCGTGCAGAGAGCATTCGCTTGCTGCGGATGCCGAGGTAGAAGACGTAAGTATGATAATATGGTAAATGGCGCTCATTCAGTTCCGTGGGCGACGCGTCTCGCGTCGGCTTTTGTAAGAATTTTAGCATCTACTGGGGGCGACGCGTCTCGCGTCGGCTTTGCCAGAGAATCAACATCTACTGGGGGCGACGCGTCCTCGCGTCGGCGTAAGTATTTGCTTATTTCGTTCAGAAGAGGACGCGTTCCATAAGATGCTCGAAAGTGGGGCATTCTTGTTTACGCCGACGCGAGGACGCGTCGCCCCCAGTAGATGCTGATTCTCTGGCAAAGCCGACGCGAGACGCGTCGCCCACGGAACTTATAAAATGCAGAGTTGTATTCAGATAAGCCTACTGATTAGGGCCTTATCCATTCGGGCACTTCGTGCTCACGATTGCGTTCTGACATGCCGAGGCTGATGATGCTGATCTTTACGTCTCCAGCCGTCAGCGCAGCATGGGCGCAAGCGCGGACTGTGCTGCCAGTGGTTATCATATCGTCTACTATCAGCACGTGCTTACCCGCGATAGTAGACTGATCGGTAAGCATGAAGATATCCTTGACGTTCTCCATGCGGTCGCGCTCGTGTAGGTGTGTCTGTGTGGGATTGTCCACCGTGCGGCATACCGACCAGGTGTCGACAGGGATGCCCGTGACGTGGCTGATGCCCTGTGCTAAGCGTTCGCTCTGATTGTAACCGCGGTGCTTGAGACGCTCTGCTGATAGTGGAACGGGGATGATGCAGTCGACGCCCACAAAGAAGTCTGTACCATCGAGATCGTGAGCCAAAAGTTCTCCCATGTTTATGGCAAGGTCGGGATTTTTGTGGTACTTAAACTGAAAGAATATCTGGCACATCTCCGTCTTAGCATGATAATAGATGAGGCTATGAGCACGTTCAGTGCAGACTATGTCGTCCCATAGATTGCGCTCCAAGATGCTATTTTTCTTGCCTTGCAGATGGGTAAAAGGCAACTTGAGTAAGCAGGTCAAGCAGACGTGGCGCTCATTGCTCAGCAATCTGTTGCCACATACGCAGCAATAGCGTGGAAAGAGCGCGTCGCTGGTTTGCATGATCAGCTGCTTAAGCCGTCTCAATAGGGTGGGAGAGGATGGCATGGAAGATTAAGGTTACGCTTTGGCGGAATTAGTATGGGGTAATATATTCGTGGATTTCAGCCAGTACAATGGGGTGACGGAATGTCGTGAATTACCATGAATTATCCATGATTTTATCATTATATCTAAACAGGAATCTTCAAGCAGCGAAATTCATGACCATTTCATGATAATTCATGACAAAAATCATAAGAAGGAAAGTATTAATGAATAATTAATGTCTAATTAATGGGCATTAATGTTCAAAGCACGCGCGAAGCGCTACTTATCTCTTGATTTGTGGATGCAGCCGACGCGAGGACGCGTCGCCCCCAGTAGGCTCTGAATAGCCCATTGCTCGCAAGTGATATCGAAAGGTCTCGTACTTGTTAACCTGTCAACTCGTTACCTCGTTAACCAAGTATGAAGCCAACTTCATTATTTACGTACGAAATTCATTTCGCTTGTTACTTTCACCAATTTTCTGCCTACGGCTCGCTTGATGGCATTGCCGCCAACGGCATGGTAGGTATAAGTACTGTCAGAGGTCTGCACGAATTCTATGTCTTGCGAGTCCGACCCTATGTCGTTGCTAAATCGGATAAGGGCTTTATTGTCTTTGATGCTACACTTGGTAATCATCCAAGTGCCATAGATGCCATCCTTCATGTAGCCGTGCATCTTGCCGAGAAAGGAAAACCCTGGAGCAGTCAGTGTTTCTTCGTAGAGATTGAGGTACATGTTTACCCCCGTCTCTTTGCAGAAGAAATGTCCTTCAAAAGGGCGCTGCGCCATGGCTGAAAGGCCGCATAGGAAGGCTATGAGGGTGAGAAAATGTTTCATTGTTGTAGGATTGAAAGGGGGATGGAATTCCATGCTATCGAGACTATTCCTCTTCGTCGAGATGCGTACGCAAGATCATCGTTGTAGCGCCTATGGTGATAATGTCGCCATCGCTCACGTTGACGCGATCATTGTCTGAGAGAATCTCGTTTTGTAGGAATGTGCCCGTATTTGAGGGAGCATCGCGGAGCGTGAATCGGGGTTCTGCGTTGGGGCGTGGCTTTACGGTGATGATGCAATGGGTAGTGTCCATGCTTGGGTCTACCGTCTTGATAGCAGCGTTGGCTTTAGAGCCTTTTATCAAGCGACCTACCACGTTCTCGCCCTCATAGAGAGGAATCTCTTGCTTGAAGTGAAACGCATTTTCCAGTACGATGAGTTTACCATAGATGGTCTGCTCCTCTTCTTCCGTTTCTTCTTCAGTGGCTGCGGGCTTGGGCTGAGGAATGCGTATCTTGAACTGCTTGTGGCACTCCGGACATTCGAATACCAAGATTCTTCCCGGCTCATATTTCGTCTCGTCGAAAAGTATGGACTCGTCACACTTGGGGCATCTGATGCGTTTCATTGAAGGGAGATTATATTATGTAGGTAGTAGAATATTCGTATATAGAAAAGAGGGAAACTAAGCATATGTTCTGACAACGGTCATTGCTCGTAGTTCCCCTCTTGATGGTTTCGTTATTTTGTCTTCATCACCCAAGCATCTTGGAATGCGCTGTGATGATGTAGCTTGCTCAATGCTTCGTGAGCCTCATGCTCGGAAGTATAGTGTCCGTAGACCACTCTTACCATTCTTCCGCGCTTGTAGGGAGCGGCTTCGGGAAGTCCGTCCTTTTTAAGTTTTTGGGAGAAGGCTGAGGCATTGTCTTCGCTGATAGCACTTGCGAGCACGATGGTGTATTTTGCATCTGCCTTATCCGTTGCGGATGAAGCCGATTGTTGGGCTTCATTGTGTGCCTCGGCATTGGCTTGGGGGTGTGCGGATTCTTCAGCAGAAGGGGTAGCTTGGGCGGGCTGCTCCGCATTTCCTGTAGATGCTTGATGCTGAGACACGGCTTGCACGGGTTGTGCTACTTGTGCTGCTTGTGGTGCGGGGCATGCTTTGGGAGTGTGGAATAGCTGTTCGTAAACTACAGAAGCTGCTTGTCGCTCTGTCTGTGTGGTGTCGCTTACGGGAGTCACCCACAAGCAGTAGAAGAATACGGCTACGATGGCAGCTGCTACATAGTTGACCAGTTCGCGATTGATGCTGATGGTATAGCTCTTCTCTGTACGCTTTAAGCGCACCTTCTTCTGCTTGCCTTGTGTGGTAGCAGTTTCGGCGCTTTCTTCTTTTTCTTTCTTGGTGAGCAAGGGCTGCATTACGGCGTCCAAACCATAAAGTTCGGGCGAGAGCACACCAGCTTCGCAAGGAATAAAGTTGTACTTACCGCCTACGCCGAGGGTCAACTTGCCAATGCCTGAAAGCTCGTATTCACCCTCTTCCTGTAGCTGCATCTTAAGTTGCTGCACGGAATTGTTGATGAGCTTTACGGTCTCGGGATAGTTGGTGTCGTAGGCTTGCATATATGACTGAACGAGCAGCCCATCGTTGAGTGTGAGCTGCGGATTGAAGCCAACGCTTCGGCACGGGGGCAAAAACAACATTTCATCGTCAATGCGGCGTGCGGGCACGTACTGCGTAACGAATCCGCCCAATCCGGGCACTATCACGCAGTCATGCTTCAGCAAGAGGCTTTCAATATGTTTGGAGAGTTCAATCATACTGCAAAGTTACGTCTTTTATTTGGATGTTGGCAACCCTTAGAGTAGGTTTTTTCAAGCAAATTTTGTTTTTATTTTGCCCCTAAAATGCAACCCTTTCAGTATCAAGGGATTGCGAAAGTAGGGCTTAAGAGGGTTGTCTCTGTAACGTCAATCAAGTTAGCTCGCACATCGGTTAGGGGAGTTTTAAGTCCATCCCGACAGTGATGGTGTTGGCATCCTTCAGATGGTTTGCCTCTATAATCTTCTGTGCATATTGGTCAGAGCCATAATAGCGGCGTGCAATGCGGTAAACGTTGTCGCCCATCTTTACGCGGTGTGTTGCTGGTCGTGCATTTTCTTGCGCAGTCTTTGGGGTAGTAGGCTTGGGCGTAGGAGCGGGTTGAGGTTTCTCTACAACTTGTGCGGGCTGAGAAGGCGCGGATTGAGAGGGTGCAGGCTGCGCTGTTGACTGCGGTTCTGGACTGGCAGTCGGGTGTTGCGCGCTATCTGCTCGTTTCGGCTGAATGCTATCGGTGGGTTGAACCGATGGGGTGGGGGGTAGAGGCTTCTCTACAGCAGGTGCTGCCGGTGCGTTGGCATCCCAAGTGTTGCCAATGATGGGAAGTGAACAAGGGCAGAATATTCTGAAATAGCCCGCAAAGTAGCTGCCCAACATCAGCAAGATGATGCCCAAGATGATGGCAGACGTCTTCCACCAATTGCGCTTGCGAGGCATAGGGGCTTCGGTGTAGGTGTAGCCTACGGTGGCGCTGCTATGGCTTTCATGCTGCTGGCAGTCAGTCTCTTTCGGAGTGATAATGGGCTGCGTGGGAGTAACTACAATCTCTTCGTCGGCGGAGGGTTGACTTTGCTTTTTCTTTCCTGTGGCAGTGGAAGATGAGGCAGACTGCTGTGCTTGCTCGGACTGCGACGCAGGATGTGCTGAAAGATCCTCTTCTTGTTCTTCAGACGGCGTTGATGGCTGTGCAGAAGATCCAGATTGAGATGCTTCGGGCTGTGCTTTGGATTCAGACTGAGCGGATGAGGCTTCTGTCGCTTCCGTAGAAGCTTGTGATGAATCGGGCTGTGCGCTTACGATAGGCATAGGCTCGGTCGTATGAGGCACGGTCGCAGATTCTTCTTCGCTGCTTGTATTGGGCGAAGTAGGATTACTTGGTGCTGCAATCTGATCGTTTGGTGAGGCGATAGGCTGCTCTGCCTGTATGCTTGCAGTTGGTTCTGTAGTTGATTCTGGCGTTGGTCCTGACGCTGAGGTGGCTGATGCAGTATCGTCAGTGGCATTGTCTTCGTTTGCTTCGGCAACTTCTTCGGCTTCCTCCTCTTCTTCCTCTTGCATCTCTTCGTCTACGATCTCAAACTCCTTCATGTCGGTGTCGTCGTTGAGATCGACCGCTTCGAAGTGAGCGAACGGACGATTTACCAAGTCCTTCATCGTCGTGTCGGGCGTAAAGGATATCTTCGTGTGTTCGCTTATTTTGAAGCGTTCACCCGTATTGATGTTCACGCTCTCGCGTTCGCTCACTGATACCAGTTTGAAAGTGCCGAATCCTTTGATCTTTACAAACTTATCTTCTAATAATCCCCTCTCGATTACTTCAAAAAAAGAGCGCACGAAACTGTCGGCATCTCTTTTGCTGATGCCTTCACTCTTGGCTAAGTAATCGGAAAAGTCCTGTAAGAGCAATTTCTTTTTCATTTTGCAGATAGAAGAGGTGGTTATTTATGGTGGTGAACGTGAGGAAAGCAGGGCTTGCGTACCTTTCTAAGGAGCAAGACTGAGGGGGGCTACGGAGTACGGCTTAATAGGGCCACTGAATAGAGAGCCGCTGTGTAGGGTGATTCCTGTGCAGAGTGCTATTGAGCGAAGTCTGGTCCGTGTTACTGCATTTTCTCCTTAAGGATAGTACTTGGTTTGAAAGCAAGTACCAATTTGGGCGGATTGAGTCGGCGCGTCTTGAGTTTGGGATTGACAACGACGCGTTCCATCTTCTTCTTTACTTCAAACACGCCAAATCCTTGTACGGCGAGTTGCGATTCGTCGTCGAGTTTGTCGGCAATGCTTTCGGCAAAGGCGGTAGCCAATTTTTGCGAATCCTTGGCGGTAAGTCCTGTGCGGGATGCCAAGGCATTGATGAAGTCTTTATTATTCACAATGAGAATGCTTTGGGGTGAAAGCGGAAGTAGTGATTCAGAATGTTAAGCAATAGAGCCGTAGAGGTCGAATTCTTCGCAGTCGTCGATGTGTACGTTGTAGAACTCTCCAATCTTAAGCGGAGCATCAGCAGGGCGCTTGATAAGCACTTCGCAGTCGACTTCTGGCGAATCAGCTTCTGTGCGTCCTACGAAGTATTCACCCTCTTGCCTATCGACGATGACGCGTTGCGTTGTGCCAATCTTGGCTTCTGAAAGTTCTGCGGCAATGCTCTCTTGCAGTGTCATGACGCGATCAAGTCGTTGTTGCTTCACCTCTTCGGGCACGTCGTCTTCATAGTTTTCTGCGGCATAAGTGCCATCTTCTTCGCTATAGGCAAAAGCTCCCATGCGGTCGAATCGGGCAGTGCGTACGAAGTCGAGCAATTCTTCGAAGTCTTCTTCTGTTTCGCCGGGGAAGCCCACCATCAGCGTGGTGCGTATGCAGATGCCGGGCACTTCACGGCGCATGTCGCTGATGAGTTGGAGTGTCTCCTCTTTGGTGATATGGCGTTGCATGCGTTCAAGCACATGGTCGGAGATGTGCTGCAAGGCTATGTCGAGATAGTTGCATACATTGTCGTGCTTGCGCATCACGTGGAGCAATTCCATGGGGAAGTGAGTGGGGTAAGCATAGTGTAGGCGTATCCACTCTACTCCTGGAATTTCTGCCATTTGGTCGATGAGTTGCGGAAGGCGTTGCTCATGATAGAGGTCAATGCCATAGTAGGTGAGTTCTTGTGCAATCACTTGAAACTCTTTCACGCCTTGCTCTACCAATGTGCGCACTTCGTCGAGAATTTCCTCCATCGGGCGGCTTTTGTGCTTGCCCGTGATGATGGGTATGGCGCAGTAAGCACAGTGGCGATCACATCCTTCAGAGATTTTGATGTAAGCGTAGTGCTTCGGCGTGGTGATTATCTGCTCGTGTGTGGCGGCAGGGGCGGGTGCGGTCTCTGTGCAGAGGTCACTGATGAGTTCTTTCCAGTTGAACTTTCCGTAAAACTTATCTACTTCAGGAATCTCCTCGCGCAGTTCGGTGATATAGCGTTCGGAGAGACATCCCATCACGTATACACGATTGAGTTCGCCATCGGCCTTAAGGTTGCAGAGTTCGAGTATTTCGTTGATACTTTCCTCTTTGGCTGATGCGATGAATCCGCACGTGTTGATTACGGCAATATCGCCATGTGTGGTGTCGGGGTTATGGTATACTTTGAATCCGTGCTCGCTGAAGAGGTTGAGCAGTTGTTCAGAGTCGACCAAGTTCTTCGAACATCCCATGGTGATGATGTCGACGATGTGAGTGGGTTGAGTAGTAGAGTTGTTCATGCTTATGTGCGTGGTGGAAATCTTTAGAGGTGGGGTGGGGATTTATGCTATTATGCCAATGCGAGGAAGCGTCGCCCACAGAGCAGAGGAGAGGGATGTTACTCCTCTCAAATGTTGCTACCTTCGAAGAGTGAGTTGACAAACTCTGTGCGGTTGAAGGGTTGCAGATCGGTCATCTTTTCGCCCAGTCCGATGTATTTTACAGGTACTTTGAGTTGGTGAGATATACCAATCACTACGCCGCCCTTAGCTGTGCCATCAAGTTTTGTGATAGCCAGTGAAGTCACGTCTGTAGCTTTAATAAATTGCTTAGCTTGTTCGTAAGCATTCTGTCCTGTGCTACCATCGAGCACGAGTAATATTTCATCGGGAGCTGTGGGCACAACCTTTTGCATCACCTTCTTAATCTTGGTAAGCTCGTTCATGAGTCCCACTTTATTGTGAAGTCGGCCTGCGGTGTCGATAATCACCACGTCGGCGCCTTGTGCTTTGGCAGAGTTGACTGTATCGTATGCCACGCTGGCAGGATCACTTCCCATCTGCTGCTTGATTACGGGCACGCCTACGCGCTCACCCCAAATGACGAGTTGCTCTACAGCTGCTGCGCGGAAAGTGTCGGCAGCACCGAGTACTACCTTTAGTCCAGCTTTCTTAAATTGGTAAGCCAATTTGCCGATGGTTGTGGTCTTGCCCACACCATTCACGCCCACTACCATAATGACGTAAGGCTTGTGTCCTTCGGGAATATCGAATCCTTCAGTATCTTCATTTCCGCTTTGTGTGAGCAGATTGCCGATTTCCTCTTTCAGAATGGTATGGAGCTCGGAAGTGCTTACGTATTTGTCGCGTGCCACGCGTTGTTCTATGCGCTGAATGATGTCGATAGTGGTGTCGGTGCCTACGTCTGAGGTAATCAGGATCTCCTCAAGTTGGTCGAGCACTTCATCGTCAACCTTGCTTTTGCCAGCAATGACACGCGTTAGTTTGCCGAAGAAGGTGGTCTTTGTCTTTTCGAGTCCGGCATCGAGAACTTCTTTCTTTTCTTTTCTTGAGAATATGTTACTGAATATACCCATGTGAATGTGTTAAACGGTGTGTGACTTGCCGAGGCGTTTTGGTGGCCTCATAGCTGAGAATGTTCCTCCATCGCCTGTACGCATATATATAAGGTATACTCGGCGTGTGATAGGTGGACATTCATCGTAACTTATGCAAAGTTACGAAAAAAAACGCTGAAAAGTAGTTTTTGTGTATTATTCTTTGAAAATGAGGCCACCATGCGTCTCGCAGTTGAAGCGCTGATGAGGCTATTTCATCAGTTCTGTGGGCGACGCGTCTCGCGTCGGCATTGCAGCAATCTTTCATAGAAAAATTCCATCAATCTTCCCCTCAAAAAAAGACTTCCGCAGGCTATCTCCTTTCGTCCTCACACTGCATTCCAATTCTCATGAATCGCGTATTTCAATCCGCACTTCCGTCTGTTGGAAATAATCGATTTATGAGCGTTTTCTCAAATTTGCTCATAATCAGAGACTTACGCCGATATTAAAATTCTTTCCCAAAGAGAATCCATCATTTTCCCCTACCAAAGTAGTCCCAATAGTCCTATCAGTTGCAGTCTATTCGCCCAAGAAAAAATAATTTCCCGCCCATGAAGAATTTTCTGCGTGGGCATATAGTATTTCTTGTATGGGCGAAAACTTCTTTGGAGCCTAAGCATTCGTTGATTTCCTTCTCTGGATTAAAATTTTCGATTGTCAAGATTTCTTACCATTAGAGAACTGACAAAAGATTTGCAGAACGACTGCTTTCGTTTTTCCGTTAACGGAGAAAGAACGTGGCGCATACTTACCTATCAACCTATCAACTCACCATAACTCGTTAACCCACATACATAAGAAACTATGGCAAGTATAAAGATGAAATTCCGTGCATCTGCTTCTCCGAACAAAGCGGGTGTGATTTATTTTCAAGTTATCCATAAGCGCGTGGTGCGTCAGATTGCGACTTCGCATCGACTGAGCCTCTCGGAATGGAATGTGATAGAGCAAAGTGCGCTTGTTGCAGATAGCGACCCGTCGGCAAGAAGCAACGAGCTGACAAGGGTCGTCGAATCGCTTCAAGGCATATACCGATTGCTCTGCCGAATCATAACGAATCTGGAACGGCAAGCAGAGCCCTATTCTGCTGACAGCATAGTCAACGCTTACCAACAGATGGCCAGAGATTCTGCTTGGATGGTATTTATGCAGTCGCTCATTGCGCAATTGCAAAATAACGGTCAGCGCAACACGGCACGCAATTATCAGTCGGCGCTCAATAGCTTCTGCCGATTTCATGATGAGGAGTCTCTCCTGCTCGATCAGATTGACGCTCAGATGATGCGCTCCTATGAGGCGTGGCTCAAGGTGCAGGGTGTCTGCAGAAACACAAGTTCATTCTATATGCGCATACTTCGTGCGGTCTACAATCGTGCAGTAGAGAAGGGACTTGTAGAGGATCGTCACCCCTTTCGCCGAGTCTATACCGGTGTAGACAAGACTCGTAAGCGGGCGGTAGGGATCGATGTGGTCAAGGCAATTCGCCAGCTTGACTTGACTCACCCAAGAGCGCGCTTTGCACGCGATATGTTCGTACTCTCATTCTGCTTGCGTGGCATCTCATTCGTCGATCTCGCAAGGCTTCGGAAGGCAGATGTCCGTGGCGGTTATCTGCACTATACGCGCAGCAAAACGCGTCAGTCGCTCTCTGTAAAATGGGAACCTATCATGCAAGAAATGGTCGATAGGTATCGGTCGGAGGCAGACTCGTCAGAGTATCTCTTTCCCATGCTTAGTGGAAACGCTATATATAATAAGGAGTATCACAACGCCCAAATGCGCGTAGGCTATCATCTGAAACGGATGGCTCATGCGCTTGGGTTAAGGGAAAACCTCACGCTCTATGTGGCGCGCCATTCATGGGCAAGCATTGCCCGGGACAACCACGTGCCCGTCTCTATTATAAGCGAAGCGTTAGGGCACGATTCAGAACAGACTACGCAGATTTATCTGCAATCGATACAAGCCTCTGAGGTAGATGAGGCCAATGCGCAAATTCTGGGAATGCTGTGAGGAACTATCTTTTTTCTGAGAAAAGTCTTACTGAAGTTTCGGGATTGTACGGCCTGAAAGGCCAACAGCACTTAGCCCAGGGCAACGCCCTGGGTAGGCTTTCAGGGCGGAAGATCACAATGAATCGATCACCCAGGGTGCCGCTTCGCTTACCCTGGGCTATGGGCTTGTTGGGCTTTCAGCCCGTCCCCCTCTAAATCAGAAACTTGAAGTCCTTATGCTTTTTAGACTCGACGCATAAGGCGAATAGGTGAAAGTAACGGATATAAAACTCTTTATAAGAGATGCAGAAAATCGGTGTAAAGTTGCAAAAAAATATTGGAATAGAGCTACTTAGAACAACTTATTTTTACGCTTAAGGATGCCACCTGCTCAACAAGTACTCGCCCTTTGCCAAACGATTGTTTAGCAAATGATGCTTCTCCCCTTGCATAAATCATTCATTTACACGCTTCTATGCAACGTTCTGCATCTCTTATAAAGAGTTTCAGCATATACCATCAAAAACAGCCCATCCTCGTCATCTCATCTTGCTAACTGGCGTAAACAGAAGCAAGACAGTGATGATGAAGGCTCATGGCTTGATATTCATCTATAAATGGAGAAGACCACAACGACTCGAAGCGTTACGCCCACTATTGCAGGGGGCGGCGGCGAAGCCGTGGTAAGAACTGAACATTCTTCCGTCTTAAATCCTTCCCAAAGCATGGCTCAAGCTCATTGGTATGTAGCTGTGGTCAGAGTCAACAACGAGAGGAAAATCCAACTCGATATCGAGGACTACTTCAATCGGCGCAATCAGCCACTTGAGACATGGGTCCCCGTGAAAAAGAGAATTGTTATCAATAGTCGTGGCAAGCGCGTTTATCGTGAATACATCGTGCTGTCCACTTTTATCTTTGTGAAGGTGAACGCCAAGCATCTCAATGAGATTCGTTTCCGCTCAGACGTATACAAAATGCTATCCATGCCTGGTCAGCGAACTCCCTATATCATTTCAGATGAGACCTTGCGCAGTTTCCGCAAGATCGTAGAACAAGACGATGCCGTCATGCTCGATCGCCCGCTTCAGAAAGGCGATAAAGTGCGTATCATCGAGGGCGACCTCACCGGTTGCGTGGCTTACGTACAGCGCATCCAAGGCTCCAAGGCCATCATTGGCAATGAAATACAATACATTGGAGGTGCAACCATAGAGATAAGCAAGGATTCATTAGAATTCATAAAGAGCAAATAATATGCGTGAATTTAAAGATATAAAAGTTGCCGTAGCCGGTACTGGCTATGTGGGGCTCAGCATTGCTACCCTCCTGTCGCAACACCATCACGTCACAGCCGTAGATGTCATTCCCGAAAAGGTAGATAAACTCAATAAGCGCGTTTCGCCCATCCAGGACGAATACATCGAGAAGTATCTGGCAGAAAAGCCTCTCAACCTCGTTGCTACTCTCGACGGACGTGCAGCCTATGCTGATGCCGACTTCGTGGTGATAGCCGCTCCTACCAACTATGACCCTGTGAAGAACTATTTCGACACAAGTCACGTGGAGGAGGTGATCGACCTCGTGCTCGAGGTCAATCCCGATGCCGTAATGGTCATCAAGTCGACCATCCCCGTGGGTTACACACGCAATCTCTACTTGAAGTATGCGCAGCGCGGCGTCAAGAAGTTCAACCTTCTCTTCTCTCCCGAATTCCTTCGCGAGAGCAAGGCACTCTACGACAATCTCTACCCCAGTCGCATCATTGTGGGGTATCCCAAGATGATCGACCTGCCCGATCATGAGGCAGAGAATAAGGCAATAGAATCTGTAACGAACGTAGAAATGCTGAAGGAAGCAGCCAAGACCTTTGCCGCCCTCTTGCAAGAAGGAGCCATCAAGGAAGGCGTCGACACTCTCTTCATGGGCATGAAGGAAGCCGAGGCAGTGAAGCTCTTTGCCAACACTTATCTTGCCCTCCGCGTAAGCTACTTCAACGAACTCGACACTTATGCCGAGGTAAAAGGCCTTGACTCTCGAGCCATCATCGAGGGCGTAGGTCTCGACCCGCGTATAGGCACACATTATAACAACCCTTCCTTCGGCTATGGCGGCTACTGTCTACCTAAAGACACCAAGCAACTCCTGGCCAACTATCAAGACGTGCCCGAAAACCTTATCGAAGCTATCGTAGAGAGTAATCGCACACGCAAGGACTACATTGCCGATGCTGTGTTGCAGAAAGCGGGGTGGTATACGGAGAATGGTCAGTGGGATGCAGCCAAAGAACGCACCTGCGTGATAGGTGTCTATCGTTTGACTATGAAGTCCAACTCCGACAACTTCCGTCAGTCAGCCATACAGGGCATCATGAAGCGCATCAAGGCCAAGGGTGCAGAAGTGATTATCTACGAACCCACGCTCGAAGATGGCACCACCTTCTTTGGTTCGCGCGTAGTCAACGACTTGTCTCGATTCAAAGCCGAGAGTCAAGCTATCATAGCCAATCGCTACGATACTTGCCTGGACGATGTGATGCAGAAGGTCTATACACGTGATATCTTCCGTCGTGATTAGTTTATATCGAACGAATAAAAGTTATAGAACTTCATATGGTTTGGAACGTACTTTTAGATAATCTAAAGTGATCTTTTAACTTTTCAACTCGCAACTATAGATGGTAGAATATAATGTAAACCTTTGTGGCAAGACCGTGCTCGTAACGGGGGCTGCAGGCTTTATCGGTAGTAATCTTGTGAAGCGACTCTTTCATGATGTTCATCAGATTAAAGTGATCGGCATTGACAGCATTACCGATTACTACGATGTCAACATTAAGCTGGAACGTCTGAAAGAGATTGAGGCATTGAATCGCGATTGGACGTTCATCCATGCAACCATAGCCGATAGGGAAGCCGTTGAAAAGATTTTTACCGAAAACAATATATCCGTTGTCGTAAATCTCGCTGCCCAAGCAGGAGTTCGCTATAGCATCACCAATCCCGATGCTTATATTCAGAGCAACCTCATCGGTTTCTACAACATTCTCGAGGCTTGTCGTCATCATGAAGTAGAGCACTTAGTCTATGCATCATCATCATCTGTGTATGGCTCCAACAAGAAAGTACCTTATTCTACGGACGACAAGGTGGACAATCCCGTCAGCCTCTATGCCGCCACGAAGAAAAGCAACGAACTGATGGCGCATGCCTACTCCAAGCTCTACAACATCCCATCGACAGGCTTGCGCTTCTTCACCGTGTATGGTCCAGCCGGTCGTCCCGACATGGCATACTTTGGCTTTACCAACAAACTTGTTAAAGGTGAAACAATAAAGATCTTCAATTACGGCCACTGCAAGCGCGACTTTACCTATGTAGACGACATCGTAGAGGGCGTAGTCCGCATCATGCAGCACGCTCCCGAGAAGCGAACTGGCGAAGATGGTCTCCCCATCCCTCCTTACAATGTCTACAACATTGGCAACAACCATCCCGAGAACCTTCTCGACTTTGTCACTATTCTTCAGGAAGAACTCGTCCGTGCAGGCGTCCTGCCAAAGGATTACGACTTTGAATCTCACAAAGAGCTCGTTCCCATGCAGCCCGGCGACGTACCTGTGACTTATGCCGACACAGCTCCGCTGGAGCAAGATTTCGGTTTCAAGCCCGATACTAGCCTACGCCAAGGTCTGCGCAAATTTGCAGAATGGTATAGTCATTATTATGGTATGAACGAATAAGGCAACACAAATCGTTAGTTTTGTGGGCGACGCGTCCCGCGTCGGCGCTGTCCACGAGCATAAACCTTCTCATCCAGTACCGGGGGCGACGCGTCCTCGCGTCGGCGTCATCCACTAATCAAGAGGTAAATCATAGGCTCAGTGATTTGCGCTTCGCGCTTGTTCTGAACATTAATTCCCATTAATTCCCCATTAATTTTCCATTAATACTTCTCTTCTGATTGATTTCTGTACGTAGAGTTAATGAGAAATTCATGGATAATTCGTGGAAATTCGTGTCTAAAACAGAGTCCCAGTGATTTGCGCTCCGCGCTTGTTCTGAACATTAATTCCCCATTAATTTTCCATTAATACGTCTCTTTTGATTGGTATCGGTCATGAATTCCCATGAATTAATCATGAATTCCTTTGCGCGATGATCGCAGCATAGAATTAATGAAACATTAATGGGCAATTAATGGAGATTAATGTTCAATCATCCTGCATAGCTTCCCAACCAGTACCGGGGGCGACGCGTCCTCGCGTCGGCATCATCCACGAATCAAGAGATTAATCGCAGACTCAGTGATTTGCGCTCCGCGCTTGTTCTGAACATTAATTCCCATTAATCCCCATTAATTTCCATTAATGCTTCTCTTCTGATTGATTTCTGTACGTAGAGTTAATGAAAAATTCATGGATAATTCGTGGTAATTCGTGTCTAAAACATAGTCTCAGTGATTTGCGCTTCGCGCTTGTTCTGAACATTAATTCCCATTAATTCCCCATTAATTTCCATTAATACTTCTCTTCTGATTGATTTCTGTACGTAGAGTTAATGAGAAATTCATGTAAGCAGTCAAATTAGGGCTTACCTCTGAAGTTTATATCTTTGCGCTGAACAAAAATTTTAAAAATATGTACAGCAACGAAGATTTAGAACGTTTTTATTTCAAGTACCAAACAGAGGCTTTACCTCATGGTCAATCCC
>JBNMGC010000032.1:0-18451 GCA_050873845.1 Alloprevotella sp. | reverse complement strand
CCATGATGTCGAGATAGGCTTGCGAATAGTCGCGATACATCATTTGGTTCCACATCAGGGCATAGGCGCACCCTAAGAATCCGCCGTAGATAAAGGGGAGTTTCCAGTACTTGCGGTTGTAAATCTGTCCTGCACCGGGCAGCACGAGCGAGAGCCATAGTGCGCGGGTGGGGTTGGGCACGAATCGGGGCTTGGGTAGCGCTTTGAGGGGGGCTTTGAGCGAGTCGGCAAGGTGTCCCAGCCGGGTGGTGTCGATGGGTGCTGAGAGTGAGTCGGGGTCGGACAGTTCGTTGGCCTGTTCCTCCTGCAGCTCGCGAGCCAATTGGTCGTAGGTCTTTGTGGTGTCGGGGGGAAGGGGATGGAGGCCAGGATGTGTCTCTTGAACGCTTCGATGGCTCTCTGATACAGACAAAATGGTCAAAGCCGAAGCCCGTTGCGGGGCCCCGACTTCAGTGGTGTATCGGTCTGTGGCGTTGCTCTTGGCGCAGCTCATGATGAGGCAGAGCAGCGCGGCCATTATGTGCTTGATTGCGTTCAATGGGGGAGGGGTGGGGGCTAGTGATTCTAGTGATTCTAGTGATTCTAGTGATACTAGTAATACTAGTAATTCTAGGGGGAGTGATTCTAGTGCTTTCTTGGGGAAAATAGCTTGGCTTGTTTGGCTTAAATCTTGTCAAGCAGCGTGATGATGCGCTCAAGATCTTCTTCGGTGGCGAAGGGGATGGTGATTTTGCCTTTGCCTTGCTGCGAACAGGTCATCTGTACCTTTGTGCTGAATCGCTCGGAGAGGCGGTTGCGCAGCTCGGTGTATTCCTCGGGCAGTCGCTTGGTGCCTTTGCTCTTGAGCGTGTGGCGGCCGCTCTTGAGCGTCTCGCCGTTGTTGAGCGCCTTGACCATCTCCTCTACTTGACGCACGGAGTATCCTTTCTCCTTGATTTCGTTGAAGAGCTTTACTTGGAGTGAGGGCTTGTCGAGTCCGAGCAATGCACGGGCGTGGCCTTGGTCTACCTCCTTATTCTGTAGCGCCACCTGTACTTGTGCGGGGAGCTTCAGGAGTCGTAAGTAGTTGGCCACGGTGGCTCGCTTCTTGCCGACTTTTTCGGAGAGCTTGTCTTGTGTGAGGTCGTATTGCTCGATGAGGTTTTGGTATGCCAGGGCTATTTCTATGGCGTTGAGGTCCTCTCGCTGAATGTTTTCTACGAGGGCCATTTGCATCATTTTCTCATCGTCGGCTGTGCGCACATAGGCGGGGATGGATGTGAGTCCAGCTATCTGTGCAGCTCTCCATCGGCGTTCACCAGCGATGATTTGGTAAGTGCCGTCCTCCATCAGACGCAGGGTGATGGGCTGAATGATGCCTATCTGTCGGATGCTCTCGGCCAGTTCTTCGAGTGCCTCGGGTGTGAATTCGCGTCGGGGCTGGTTGGGGTTGGCTTTGATTTTGAATACCGGCACCTCGTTGATGCTTGAGGAGCCGTTGGCGTGGACCTCTTCTTCGGTTGAGATGAGGGCGTCGAGTCCGCGTCCCAATGCAGGGAATTTCTTGTGTGCCATATGAGTGGTTGGAAGTAGTCAGGTTTATGGTGAGCGGCTTTGCTGCCCTTGGGCGGCACGGAAGCCGTGTGTGGCCTTGAGGGTTATGCTCTCTTTTCGTTTTTCTTGATGATCTCCTTGGCCAGTAGGAGGTGGTTTTTAGCACCGGTCGACTCTGCATCGTAGAGTATGGCGGGCAGACCGTGGCTGGGGGCTTCGCTGAGCTTGACGTTGCGCTGTATGACGGTCTTGAACACGAGTTCTTGGAAGTGGCGCTTTACCTCGTCGTAGATTTGGTTGGCCAAGCACAGGCGCTTGTCGTACATTGTCAAGAGGAATCCCTCGATTTCCAGTTCAGGATTGAGCTTTTTCTTTACAATCTTGATGGTGTTGAGCAATTTTGAGATGCCTTCGAGTGCGAAGTATTCACACTGCACGGGTATGATCACGGAGTTGGCTGCCGTGAGGGCATTGACGGTGATGAGTCCGAGCGATGGTGAGCAGTCTATGAGTATGTAGTCGTATTCTCGGCTGAGGGGCTTGAGTAGGTTTTTGAGTATAAACTCACGTCCTTCGAAGTTAAGCATTTCCACTTCTGCGCCCACCAGATTGATGTTTGAGGGGATGATGTCCAGTCGGTCTATGTCTGTGGTGTAGATGGCTTGGTGAGCATCGGCTCCATTGATGAGGCATTCATAGATGGAGCAGTCCACCTTGCTCAAGTCTACTCCCAATCCCGACGAGGCATTTGCCTGCGAGTCGGCATCGATCAGCAACACGCGCTTTTCGAGTGTGGCGAGTGAGGCTGCGAGGTTCATGGAAGTGGTGGTCTTGCCCACACCACCTTTCTGGTTGGCTAAAGCAATGATTTTGCTCATGATGCTAAACGGGTTAAGGGTTAGGGTGAGCACACAGAGGAGCGGTGCCCTTAGGTGCACTCTACAGCGGGGAATGCCAGCGGCTCTTAGGCTACTGAATGCGTCCCCCGTGCGTAATGTCCCTACTTGGTGAGATGCAAAGGTAAGAAAAATTCGGCTAACAAATCCACGGCTAAAGTATTTTTTGTAATTTTGCATACCTTATATACGTCACGCGCGCGAGCCCACGGGCGGTAGCGCTGACTCCACGTCACATCCATTCTTATATATATGCGTCCTTACATACTCATCTCCAACGACGATGGCGTAGATGCGCCCGGTATCAATTTTCTCGTAGAGGTTCTTCGTCCTTATGCTGACATTTTGGTTATGGCTCCCGACTCTGCGCGTTCTGGATTCAGCTGTTCGATCACCTCATCGCGTCCGCTCACTTATAAGGTGCTTCGCGAGGAGGAGGGTCTTAAGGTATGCTCCTGCTCGGGCACACCTACTGACTGTGTGAAGATGGCACTTAATCTCTTTAAGGATCGCAAGTTCGACCTTGTTGTCGGGGGTATTAATCATGGCGACAATTCTTCTGTCAATGCTCATTATTCGGGCACGATGGGTGTGGCGATTGAGGGTGCGCTTCAGGGCTATCCTTCTGTGGCATTCTCGCTGTGCGATCACCGCATGGATGCCGACTTTGAGCCTCTTCGTCCGTATTTGGTGGACTTTATGTTCAAGGCCATTGCTGTGGGATTGCCCGAGTTTACGTGTCTGAATATCAACTTCCCTTTGGCTCCCAAATTTCGTGGTATCAAGGTGTGTCGTATGGCGCGTTCGCGCTGGCAGAACGAGGTGGAGCATCGCACGCATCCCTACGGCGGCGACTATTATTGGCTTGTGGGCGAATGCGTAGAGCTTGAGCCCGAGGCTGAGGACACCGATCGCTGGGCTTTGGCCCACGACTACGTGGCAGTGACGCCCACGCAGCTCGATGTGACGGCTCACGAACTCGTAGGCGTGTTGCGCGAGATACTTTAACTCCATCCGTAACAATATGAAAATATTCCTCATTGCTGGCGAAGCTAGTGGCGATCTCCATGCAGCCCATCTCATGAG
Source organism: Alloprevotella sp. (assembly GCA_050873845.1). GTDB lineage: Bacteria > Bacteroidota > Bacteroidia > Bacteroidales > Bacteroidaceae > Alloprevotella. The sequence goes on along the minus strand of JBNMGC010000032.1, from coordinate 14,936 downwards.
GGCCATCAAGGAGCAATGCCCTACAGCCGAATTTCGCTACTATGGTGGCGACAAGATGCAAGCCGAGGGCGGAACGCTCCTATGCCACTATCGTCACTTGGCTTATATGGGCTTCGTGCAGGTGGCACTCCATCTGCCCACCATCCTGCGCGGCATGAGGCGGTGTAAGCGAGCCATTGAGGAGTGGCGCCCCGACGCTGTGGTGCTTGTGGACTATCCGGGTTTCAATCTGAAGATGGCACGCTTTGTGAAGCGCTGCGGTATCTGCCCCGTGTTCTATTACATCTCGCCCAAGATATGGGCTTGGAAGGAACACCGCATTCGTCAGATTCGTCGCGACGTAGATAGGCTTTTCTCCATCCTTCCCTTTGAGGTGGACTTTTTCGAGAGGAAGCATCACTATCCCATAAGCTATGTGGGTAACCCTACGATGGACGAGGTGACAGCATACACCGCCCTTCACGGCGCACCCAAGGACGATGGACGCACGATAGCCCTGCTGCCTGGCTCGCGTATGCAGGAGATCAAGGACAATCTGAGTCGTATGCTCCGAGCCGCTGAGCCTTTCACTGATTATAAGTTGGTGATAGCCACTGCGCCCAACATTGATGTGACGTTTTATATGAACATCATCATCTCTTCGGACATTGACATGCAGCGCGTCGAGTTTGCCGAAGAGAGCACCTATTCGTTGCTCTCTCATGCTCATGCTGCCCTTGTGACGAGCGGCACTGCCACACTTGAGACGGCTCTCTTCCGCGTGCCGCAAGTGGTGTGTTACTATATGCGCATGGGGTGGTTCATTTCGCTCGTAAGGCCCTATTTTCTCAAGGTTCCCTACATCTCGCTGGTCAATCTCATAGCGGAGCGCGAGGTGGTGCCAGAACTCGTGGCAGCGGATATGAACGTGAAGGAGCTACGTCGACAGCTCGAGCGCATTCTTCCCCTCAAATCCGCTGATCGCAAGGAACAGCTTGAGGGCTACGATCTTGTGGCGCAACGACTCGGCGTGGCAGGGGCACCCGAAAGGGCAGCCCACGAAATGATTAATTGTTTAAGTAATAAGTAATACCTTCTTGCTCACTTATAGTAAGAAACAATATAGATAATCTGAAAGTAGGGTAACTACGACCTCTCTATACAATAAACGATGAGCGACGAACTGAAGCAAAACACTGAATCTACCGAAGCACACTCCGACTATCATCCCACCGACGTAAAAGCCGAGGATGGTACGCTGCAGCTTACGGGGATGTACCAACACTGGTTTCTGGACTACGCCTCTTACGTAATCCTCGAACGCGCCGTGCCCCACCTGGGCGACGGACTCAAGCCCGTGCAGCGACGCATACTCCACTCTATGAAGCTCCTCGACGATGGTCGCTACAATAAGGTGGCCAACGTCGTGGGCCACACCATGCAGTTTCACCCCCATGGCGACGCTTCCATAGGCGATGCCTTGGTGCAACTCGGACAGAAAAACCTACTGATCGACTGCCAGGGTAACTGGGGAAACATACTCACGGGCGACTCGGCAGCTGCACCGCGATACATCGAAGCACGACTCTCGAAGTTTGCCCTCGACGTGCTGTTCAACCCCAAGACTACGGAGTGGAAAATGTCGTACGACGGCCGAAAGAAAGAACCCGTATCGCTCCCGGTGAAGTTCCCCCTGCTGCTGGCTCAAGGCGCCGAGGGCATTGCCGTGGGCTTGTCGGCGAAGATTCTTCCCCACAACTTCGGCGAGCTCTGTCAGGCCGCTATCAAGTATCTACACGGAGAGGAGTTTCACCTCTACCCCGACTTCCAGACGGGAGGCTCGATCGACGTGTCGCGCTACAACGACGGTATGCGCGGCGGAGCGGTGAAGGTGAGAGCCAAGATCGAAAAGCTCGACAACAAAACACTCGTGATTCGCGAGATTCCCTACGGCAAGACCACCTCTACGCTCATCGACTCCATACTCAAGGCCAACGAGAAGGGTAAGATCAAGATACGCAAGGTGGAGGACAACACGGCAGCTGAGGCTGAGATACACGTTCACCTCACCCCCGGCACCTCGAGCGACAAAGCCATCGATGCACTCTATGCCTTCACCGACTGCGAGACGAGCCTAAACCCCAACTGCTGCGTGATCGATGAGAAAAAACCGAAGTTTCTCAGCGTGAGCGAAGTGCTCCGCCGATCAGTAGACCGCACGCGTGCATTGCTCGAACAAGAACTGCGCATACGCCGTGGCGAACTCATGGAGAGCCTCCACTTCGCCTCGCTTGAGCGCATCTTCATCGAGGAACGCATCTACAAGGATCGCCCCTTCGAGCAAGCCAAAGACATGGACGCCGCTGTGGCACACATCGACAAGCGGTTGGAGCCCTTCAAGCCCTCGTTCTATCGCGAAGTGACGCGCGACGACATCCTGCGCCTCATGGAGATCAAGATGGGACGCATCCTGAAGTTCAACAAGGACAAAGCAGAAGAACTCATCGCTCGCATGAACGAGGAAGTGGCGCGCATCGACCACGACCTGAAGAATATGGTAGAGGTCACCTCCAACTGGTATCAACTCATCTATGATAAGTATGCAGCCGGATATCCACGCCGCACAGAAATCCGTTCGTTCGACAACATTGAAGCCACCAAGGTGATAGAGGCTACCGAGAAACTCTATATCGACCGCGAAAACGGCTTCATGGGCACAAGTCTTAAGAAAGACGAGTTCGTAGAAAACTGCTCGCCCATCGACGACGTGATCATCTTCTATCGCGATGGCACCTATAAGGTGACCCGCGTGCAAGAGAAGGTGTTTATCGGCGAGACAGAGCGCGCCAAGGCAGAGCGCAAGAAGAAGGTGGAGGTGATCCACATCGCCGTGTTTAAGAAGGGCGACAAGCGCACCATCTACAATGCCGTCTATCGCGACGGAGCCACCAATGCTTGCTACATCAAGCGATTCAACGTGACCTCAATCACCCACGATCGTGAGTACGACGTCACAATGGGCACACCTGGCAGCAAGATCCTCTACTTCACCGCCAACCCCAATGGCGAGGCAGAGGTAATCAAGGTGACCTTCCGTCCCAACCCGAAACTCAAGCGCATCAGCATGGACAAAGACTTCGGCGAGATCCTCGTAAAGGGACGCCAAAGCCGAGGCAACCTCTTGACCCGTGTCGACGTGCACAAGATTACGCTCAAGGCCCACGGTGCATCTACCCTCGGCGGCAGAAAGGTATGGTTCGACCACGACGTGCAGCGAATCAACTACGACGCTCGTGGGCAGTATCTTGGTGAGTTCCACTCAGACGACCTCGTGCTCGTGGTCCTCGACAACGGACAGTACTATACCACCAACTTCGACGTAAACAATCACTACGAGCCCACGGGCATACTCCGCGTAGAGAAGTTCGACGAACACAAAGTGTGGAGCAGCGTGCTCTTCGATGCCGACCAGCAGGGCTACCCCTACGTGAAGCGTTTCTGCTTGGAGCGCACCCCGCAGACCCGTCCGCAGAGCTTCGTGGGCGAGAATCCAGACTCACGCTTCGTGTTGCTCACCGACCAGGTGTATCCGCGCCTGCAGATCACCTTTGGCGGAGCCGACTCCTTCCGCGAACCGATGGAGGTCGACGTAGAGCAATTCATTGCCGTGAAAGGCTTCAAAGCCAAGGGCAAGCGCTTGACAACCTTTGCCGTAGATAGGATCGAAGAACTCGAGCCCACACGTTTCCCAGAGCCCGATCCCTCCGACGACGAGGATAGCTCCACCCCCGACGATGGTGCCCCCACCGTGCCTACCCCCGATGAGGCAGACACGACCACGCTCTCGCTCTTCGACGATTAATGCCTATTATTATTCTATACAACCAAGTCCCGACAGCCATTCACTGCCGGGACTTGACGCTTTTATATAAGAAAATCTGCTAAAAGTGTAAACATCTTAGAATTTATCCGTACATTTGCGAATGTTATAAGAACTACACTTGTTTCCTTTATTGCGACACAGAGATAAGTGAATTTCCTAACAGAAAAAACGCAAGGCAGCCACTCCAGCCCTGCGAGAAGATGAAAAAGTAGAACCCCGGTGTCGCATTCATTTATTACTATGAAAGAACTATTATCTATCGTACAGAGAGTTTCGATGAAAGCCCGTATGGCGCTTGTACTCGGCATGGCATTGTCGCTCAGCGCACCAAGCGCATCGGCACAGTCGCTCAAGGATCGCTTTAAGAAAACCGCACAGAAGGTGGGCAAGCAAGCTAAGGAGACCGTCGTGCAGACCGTCGTTCCCAAAGAGGTGAAGACTGCTACAAAGACGACGAGCAAGGCAGGAAAGAAGACCACTACGTCGTCGAAGAGCACCAAAAGCGGCGGCACCACGGTGAACATTCCCTTGAACCACAACGCCCTCTTTGCCCCGCTCGGCAAACCCGTTGATGCCAAGAAAGGCCGTACCTCAGCCTCGGTGACGAAGCCGCCCAAGGACGAGAGCAAACAGCCAGCTTGGAACGATGCTCGCCCATCAGCAGATGAGCTCGACAATAAGAGCCTCGTGGCAGAGTTTGAGCTGCTGGAAGATTGCGTAGTAAGTAGATATGTATCGCCCAGTGGCCCTATAGCAGTGCGTTTCGGCATTGTAGGTGATGAACTCCGTGCTCGTGTCAGAGCTTTGGACGGGTTTGCAGAACTTTGTGAAGAACTGCCCGATACTTATGCCGACGAGGACGTCGACCAGTCCTTTATCGATAGCTTCAACCGCACCTTTGCAAGTCGATTAGAGCGTGACTCCTATCAGAGAGTGGTCCGTTCCTCTATAGCTCCTCTCATCGAGATGAAAGGCTGTCAGCTCAATGAGCGCACGGTAGCTTATTTCAAGAAATACGGCTATGCGAATGCTCACAAGCAGCTGACGCAATGGAACCCTGATAAGAAGTGAAGCACACGACGGTCTGCTCCCGTTAGTGACGACAATAGAATTTACTTGAATATAAAGCAAAGCCCCAGCAATGACAAGTTGCTGGGGCTTTGTGATAGTACTTAAGTAGTCTAATCAGTTTATACCGTGGGCGTTTCGCCCCCACTTCCTTTGAGGCCGCTATTGGGCTCGTGGATGATGCCGACGCGAGGACGCGTCGCCCCCAGTATTGGCTGAATAGCCTCTTGCTATTACTCACAGAAGAAGCTACAAGACCTCAATCTTAGCGCACGTGCTTTGAGCGCAGCGTTACGAGGGGAACGAGCATTTCCTCCATAGAGATGCCGCCGTGTTGGAAGGTGTCCTTGTAGTACTGCACGTAGTAATTGTAGTTGTTGGGGTAGGCAAAGAAGCGGTTGCCTGTGGCGAAGATGTACGATGTGCTGAGGTTGGGCTGAGGCAACATGAAGCGGCGGGGATCCTTCAGTTCGAGCACCTCCTTGGCATTGTAGCTCAGGTTGCGGCCGAGCTTGTAGCGAAGGTTGGTGTTGACGTTGCGGTCGCCCACCACCTTCGAGGGCTGATCTACGCGTATACTGCCGTGATCGGTGGTGATGATGATGTCGTAGTCGAGATCGGCAAGGCGACGGAAGAGTTCGCTCACAGGGCTGTGGCGGAACCACGAAAGCGTGATGCTGCGGTACGCACTCTCGTTGCCTGCAAGCTCGCGCACCATCTTGCTCTCCGTACGGGCGTGGCTTAGGATGTCGATGAAGTTGATCACGAGCACGTTGAGCGGAGTGGCGGTCATCTGCGAGAACTGCGAGAGCAGGCGGTCGGCAGCCTGCGAGTCGTTGATCTTATGATAACTAAACGTCTCGCGGCGGCGGAATCGTTCCAGCTGGTGGCGGATGAGCGCCTCCTCGTTGAGATTCTTGCCCTCGTCTTCTTCCTCCTCCACCCATAGTTCGGGATACATCTGCTTGATCTGAAGCGGCATGAGCCCCGCAAAGATGGCATTGCGTGCATATTGCGTTGCGGTGGGCAGAATGGCGTAGTAGAGGTCGTCGTCCATGTCGAAGTCGTCGGCGAGTTCGCGTGAAAGCATGCGCCACTGATCGTAGCGGAAGTTGTCGAGTACGAGCAGGAAGACCTTCCTGCCTGCTGAAAGGCGCGGGAAGATGCAGCGCTTGAATATGTCGGGGCTCATCAGCGGACGAGAGTCGGGCTGCTGTATCCAGTCTTCGTAGTTGCGGCGAATGAACTTGGCGAAAGTATGGTTGGCTTCCTCCTTTTGCATGTGGAGCATATCGTCCATGGGGCTTCCAGCTTCGGTGAGGTCTATTTCCCAATGTACGAGTCGCTTGTAGAGTTCCTTCCACTCCTCTGCCGAGAGCTTTTCGCTCATCTGCATGCCTATGCGCGAGAAGTCTTGCCGGTAGCCCGTCTGTGTCACTTCCTGTACGATCTCGCGCTGATGGATGTTCTTTTTGAGCGTGAGCAGTATCTGTTTAGGATTGACGGGCTTTATCAAGTAGTCGGCTATCTTGGAGCCGATGGCTTGGTCCATGATGTCTTCTTCCTCGTTCTTGGTGACCATCACCACGGGCACGTTGGGTGCTACTTCCTTGAGGCGGGTCAGCGTTTCGAGCCCAGAGAGTCCGGGCATGTTCTCGTCGAGGAGCACGAGGTCGAAGTTTCCCTCTCGGCAGAGGTCTATGGCGTCGGGGCCGTTGTTGGCGGTCACCACTTCATAATCTTTCTTTTCGAGGAATAGGATGTGGGCGCGGAGCATATCTATCTCATCGTCCACCCAGAGAAGACGGGCAATCACTATTTATTAAGTATTAAGTATAAAGTATTAAGTATTACGTTCTTGCAATCGTCGTAGCTTGTAGCAAGTATTACGTTCTTGCAATCATCGTGGCTTGAGCTGCAGTATTTATCAATCGTCGATGCAAATGTAATACATTCTTGCGTAGAGAAGCATTATGTAATCGAAAAAAAGGTTAGCATTCCTATGAATACTAACCTTTGTAGAAATAAGTAGGAGCGCGATCTTAGATCTTGTAGCCCCACTGTTCGAGCACGTCGCCCCAATTCTCTTCTACGAGTTGCTTGGTGCGCTCGGCGTATTGGTACTTGTTCTTCTTGTAGCCTTTCTTTGAGCCAACGTATTGCTCTATGGCGGTGCGAGCGTTGTCCCATCCGGGCAGGCCGAGGGTCTGGTAGATCTTCTCTGTCATGCCCAGTGCGTCGGCCTCGAAGTCTTCAAACTTCACTTCGATGAGGTTGCCCTCGGGGATGAGGTGCTTATCGGCCTCGTACTGGTCGTGAAGCTTGCGATAGGTGGTGAGGATGTTCTTCTCGATATCTTCGTTGGAGAACTCTTCGAGCTTAAGGGGCTGGATGGTGTTGGTGAAGAAGGAACGTGTACTCTCAAAGACGGTGTAGGGGTTGCGCATGAGGTAGATGAACTTGGCGTTGGGGAACATCTTCACAAGTTCTTTGACGCGGCCCGTGTGGGGAGGGTTCTTTGAGAGAAACTGCTCGCCGCCCGTGTTCCAGAGGGAGATTTTGATGAGCTTCTTGAAGGTCTCTTCCCACGTGCTGAGCTCGGCGGGGGTGATGTCCTTGAAGATGAGGTACTTGTCGCAATACTCCTGCATGTACTTGGGGAAGAACCAGAAGTTGTAGAACGTGTAGGGACACATGTTGGAGATGGCGAACTCCTCTTCCTGAGGCAGATCGACGGCGAGCTCCATGTTGTCGGTGGGGCGCTTGTCGGGCATGAGCCACGACATGTTCTTCTTGAAGAAGGTCTGTCCGAACATCATGAGGTGGGGGAACACGGTCTGATAGGTGGTGCAGTAGCCGAAGCGCTTGTCGCACGAGAGCACGTTGTGTACGAAGGTGGTGCCTGAGCGCCAGTGGCCGAGGATGAACACGGGGTCGTGCTTCATCGGCTCGTTGGCCAAGAGCTTGCGGTAGCGGCGTTCCTGAATGGGAGCGAGCACGGAGAGCAGTCGGCACACGGCTTTGGTCAGGCGGTACTTGTCCTTCCACGGACCGTCTACTTCGCGTCCGGCGGTGAGCTCTTTGAACGTTTTCCAATCGGCTCCTACGAGCGTATTAATGGGGAGTTTGTTGAATTCGATAAGACCCATCTGAATGTCTGTTTTGAGAGCGGCGGAGGGCTCAGACTTGCAGTGTAAGTCTGAGCCCAAAGCCTGCGTTATGTTGTGTTTAGTTTTTTCTTGTGGAAATGGAGAATATGAGAATAAACTTATAAACTTATTAAACTTATTAAACTCATAAACTTATTAAACTCATAAACTCATCTTACCACACATCTTCGCCCGTTACGGATCCGTAGACGCTTGCGGGGCAGTACTCGAAGTAGTCGAGGAAGAATTGCGAGGTAGACGACTCTACGGCACACTTGAAGCGCATGTAGTAAGTCTTGTCCTTTTGCAGGAACTGGCGCGTGATGATGTAGCGCATGTTGGGGAAGTAGTAGTTTTGGCTTTCGTCGAAGTAGTCGCGCACGGTGGTTTTACCTTCGGTGCCGTTTACGCAGTAGTACTTCGGGCCCTTCATGTAGCCCAGGTTGTGGAGTGCGCGGTCGCCTTCTAGGCAGGTAGCTTCGTCGTAGTTGTTCTTTTCATCCTTTACCCAGAGGTTGGGGTCCCAGTCGCGCACGAACTCGCGTTGGTCGGTAGGGAGCGAAGTCGGGGTGGAGGGGAAGGGCTTGTCGTCGAAGTAGATCTGCACCATAGAGCGTGCGCGGTTGTTGGCCACACCCATACGGATTTCGTAGGTGCCATCGGCGGGTACGGGGGGCATCTTCATCACGAAGTCGTAGGTGCCCGTCACGAGGATCTCGTCGCCCTGTCCGTCCTTCCAGCCCGGTCCGCCACCGTAGGTCTTGGAGTGGAGGTAGGTGATGGCGGTGTTGCTGCTCTCGTGGCTGATGTTTTGGAAGTAGCCTTTCGGGAAGTGTACTTGCTCGCCGGTGATGCGGAGGTCGTTGGAGAGGAACTCGGGGTGCATCGTGGTGAAATCGATGCGGATGCGCTCTCCGCCGAGGGCCGACTGCGTCTCGGGCGAATTGACGAGCACGTGGTTGATTGGGTAGTAGTAGCCGTTGAGGGCATTGGTCGAGAAGCTTTCCTTCGATCCGTCTTCGCTCGTTACCTCATTGCTTTCGCTGATGCGAATGTTGAGTCCGTTGGTCGGCGTGTTGTCGGGCAGGGCTGAGAGCTCATCGTATGTGCCTCGGAAACTGTTGTCGTACTGGCTGATACGATTGAGGTAGAAGGGGTAGTCGGGGTGCTGCTCGCCGCCTACTTGTGTCACCTTGAGCAGTGCGCGGTGGGGGCCCATGGTGGTATAGTAGTCCCACACGTTGATGGGGAGGTTGCGCGTCTGCGGCACGGCGGGATTGTTGCCCACGTTGTAGCGATACTCGTTGTAGTGCGACACGAGTCCGTTGAGAGGTGCGCCACCATTGATGATATGGTAAGCGAGGAAGCGGTTGAGCGCGTTGTCGGTATTGGTGATGTCGTCGTGATGGTCCGTAATGCCCGTCACTTGCTCACATTTGCTGAGCAGAGCTTCGCGTATCTCAGCCCAGTTGGTGATGGTCTCGTTTTGTGCATCGTATTGTGGCATCGGTATGCCCCAATCGCGGTGGAGCACTTCGTCGGGCTCTACGAATACGGTGTAGCGTATGCGGCGCTTAGGCATGTAGGCAAAGTTGCCGGGGATGCCGGGGTAGATGGTCTTTACGCCAATGTTGCTCTGGTTGTCGCGCACGTAGGCGTCTTCTTCTGTGGTGCGGGTGCGCAGTGAGTCCTTCCATCCTGTCTCCTTGAAGAGTTGCGCCATGATGCGCATATTGTCGGCTTGCGCGATGATCTCGGGCACGCTTTGTGAGGAAGGGTAGATCACGTGGTCTACGCCATGCACCATGCCGTTGGATGCTTCGTGGTTGGGCGAAATTATGTGTGAGGTGAGGTTGACGTAGTATTCGCCGTTGCGATCTTGCTGGCAGGTGAGTCGGCGGTCGTCTATAGTAGCGTTGTTGAACGTGGTGCCGTCTGAGGGGAAGTCGCTCAGTTCGTAAGCCGACTCTGTGCCGTTGTCGATGATACAGTTGTACACTACCATACGCTTCTGCAGGTCAGTCATCTCGTCGATGCTTTGCTTGCCAAGTTCGTCGTGCAGTAGCGTCTGCATAGCCTCGTTGGTGGGGGCAAACACGGTATAGTTGCCGCGAGCTTTGAGTACGCTTTCTATGGTCGAAGCATTGTCCGACAGTCCGAGCTTTACTTGGCTAAAGAGCTTTAATATTTCAGAATACTGTCCGGGATCGCTCTCTAAGTATTCTATCACATTGGGCTTCTTGGCTACAGCGTAAGAGTCTTCGCTGATGTTTTCTTTACATCCTGTAAGGAAGGATGCAGCTGTGAGCATGAGCAGCGCAGCAAGGAGCTTGAGGACTCCTCTCGAGGTGTGACTTAGGGTATGTGTGTCCATGTATCAGTTTTTTTGTATTGTATGCTTTAGGGGGGTGCGTCTGTTATATAAAGCGGGGACACGTATGCTCGCACATGGGGTGGCTCGCGTTGCGCTTTAATAAATGCAAAGGTACATTATTCTTTGATATAATGTGTTTTTTCGTGAAATTTTTGTGAAGGAACGGTCGTGGCTGCTAACTTGTGACGCCCCTTGACGCGCTGCCCGGCTGTGTGGGCGGTGTGTTCACATATTCCTTGGGGCTTACGCCAAAGTAGTCCTTAAAGCATTTGGTGAGGTAGCTTGGTGAGGCGAAGCCCACCTCGTAGGCTATCTCCGACACTGATTTCTCGGTGCGCGTGAGGAGTTCGGCAGCCTTCTTGATGCGGCGCAAGCGGATGAGTTCTACGGGCGAATAGCCTGTGAGTTGTTTCACTTTGCGGTAGAGCTGGCTGCGGCCCATGCCCACCTGTGAGGCGAGCGACTCTACGGACAGGTCGGTGTCTGACAGGTGTTCCTCTATGATAGCACGAAGGCGCTCAATGAAGGATTTGTCCACCTCGCTGGCGTCGGCTGATAGTTCGGCTTGGGAGGCTCCCGTCTGATCGCGGAAGAACTCTTGCATGCGGCGGCGATTGTCGAGTAGGTTGCGCAGGCGGGAACGGAACATCTCGGGGCTGAATGGCTTGGAGATGTAGGAGTCGGCGCCGCAGTCGAAGGCTGCTATGCGGTCGTCGTCCATGGTGCAGGCGGTGAGCATCATGACGGGTATGTGAGACGTTTGCCACTCCTCCTTGATGTGGCGGCAACACTCGCGTCCGTCCATGACGGGCATCATCATGTCGCACACCACGATGTCGGGCAGGAGGCGGCGCGTCATGTCGAGTCCCTCCTTGCCGTTGGCAGCTGTACGCACGTCGTAGTCCTTGCGCAGGAGCAGGGATATGTAGGCACGTATCTCTTCGTTGTCGTCGATCACGAGCACGGTGGGGCGCTTGTCGGCCATCTCTGCAGCGTCGTCGCTCGGGCTGGACGGGTCGGCATCGCTCGGCATGTTGCAGGTCGCTGGTCGGGTGAGTTGAGCCATGGAGCGCGAAGCTGTCATGTCGTCGATCATCGTTGTCGGCGCGTCGTTGGGCTGATCAGGCTCCTTAGGGTTGGTGGGCACGCATACGATGAATCGGGTGCCTGTGCCGCGCACGCTCTCTGCCCTTACGGTGCCCTTCATGAGTTTTACGTAAGTCTTTACCGTGGCAAGCCCTATGCCTGAGCCATCATGGGTGGCATCTGCTTGGTAGAAGCGATCGAAGATGCGAGGCAGTTTGTCGGCATCGATGCCTTGACCTGTGTCTTCCATCACGAGTTGTAGCATGGTCTGACCGTCGGCAGCATCCTTCGTGAGACTTGCTGTGACTGTGATGCGGCCTCCTTCGGGGGTAAACTTGAAGGCGTTGGAGAGAATATTGTAGACGATGCTTTCCATCTTGGGCGCGTCGTAGCGTCCGGTAGCATCCTCGCCCTCGGTGGGCAATGCTTCTGTATGGATGCTGAAGCGCACCATGCGCTTGCGGGCAAGGGCGGTGAAGGGGGAACACCATCGGTCGACGGCTTGGCGCGTGTTGAGCACCTGAGGGTTGAGGCGCAGTTGTCCGTTTTCAAACTTTCGGAAGTCGAGCGTCTGTCCTACGAGGCGCAGCAGAATGTCGGCATTGGTCTGCACCACGTGGAGCAGGGCATGCTGCTCTTCGGTAAGGTTCGGTGCCTCTTGGAGCTGCTCCACGGGGGCAAGGATGAGCGTGAGCGGTGTGCGCAGGTCGTGCGACACACCGGTGAAGAAGCTGATCTTCGACTGCGTGGTCTCCTCCAGTTCTTTCGATATGCGCACCAGTTGGTCGCGTTGCTCCTCGAGCTTCTGCTTTTGTCGTTTCAGATTGTCGTTGCGCTGCACGGTGGCATAATATAGGCGTACGCCCATCCCCGTCATGATCCCGATAAGGAGGATGATGATGACGCAGGCTATGAGCAGCAACTTCTGCATGGAGAAGTGAGAGAGGTATTCGTCGATCTCCTGTCCCATCAGGTCGATGCGCTTCTCGCTTTCCGCTATCTGCTCGTACTGCATGCGGAAGATGCGTGCCGTGGAGGCATCTATTAGGGCTGAACGTAGGCGTGTGTCGCGCTTGTAGGGCTCATGGCGCAGGATGCGGAGGGCGGTCTGTACCACCTTGTCGCCCCCGGTGGGGTAGACGAAGGTGGCGAGTATGTCGCCTTGTTCCACATTGTCGAGCCCGCCGCCGGGCTGTGCCAGTCCGTCGATGCCTACTATTTTGATGTCGGGATGTCCCGCCTTGACCAGTGCATGGCGGATGCGCATGCCCGTACGGTCGTTGGGGGCGAGGACCACTTGGGGTATGGTGCCGGAGCGGAGCATAGAGTCTACCTGTGACTCCACGCGGGGGCCCTCCCAGCCTGACTCTACTTGAGCTACGATGCGTATCTCGGGGTGGGAACTGATCACGTCCATCAGTCCGTCGTGGCGGTCGCTTGTGACGCTTACTTTAAGCTGTCCGGCAAACTCTGCCACGGTGCCGCCATGAGGCAGGATGCGCACGAGGTAGGCTCCCACATCGCGTCCTATGCTGCGATTGTCGGCTCCCACGTAGGCGGTATAGCGCTGTGTGGCCACTTTGCGATCGGCGAGGACCACGGGTATGCCCATCTCCATGGCACGCTCTACGGCTGGCGCAAGAGCTTTCGACTCGTTGGGGGTAAGCACGAGCAGGTCGATGCCGCTCTTAAGCAGAGAGTCGATTTGTCGGATCTGCAGTGCGTTGTTGTCGTGAGCGCAGCGAAAGTCGAGCTTCACGTGTTTGTCGAAAGCCGCTTCACGCTTCATCTCGCGGTTCATCTGGTCGTGCCAAATGTCTTGGCTGCATTGTGACACGCCGATGCGGTAATGAGGCTTATCCTCACTGCATGCGCTGAGCAGGGTGGCAAGGAACAGCGTGAGAATAAGGGGAATATATTTGTTCATGTTGCGGTTGGTAAGGATAGATTCGCTGCGAAGTTACAAAAAAATAGTGTAATTGGTGAAGAGAAGTAATAAGTAACAAGTAATACATCCTTGCTATATCCATGCTGTGTAAAGTAGAGGAATACAAGTGTTAAGTAATACATTTTTGCTGTATCTTGCAGTGTAAAACGAGGGGATACGTATATAAACGCATTCCGCCCCGACAGCATCGCTGCTATCGGGGCGTTATGTTTCGTGAGTTCGAGGTCGTCGGGCTGATGTACAGACCTATCTCTTACCTCACATGTGGCGGCAATCACTACCCGGGAATGATCCCGCCACTATTCTTTCCTTAACAACCTTTTTACCCGGGTAATCTAACCTAAACCTGTTTTACCTTTATGCTTTCTGTTTGAGTGGGTGAATCGGCTGGCCGCCAAATGTCGACCATGTGGAAACACTGTGGAGAGATTGAGCGAGGTGCAAGCCAACGTGCCTTGGGCGCTGTGTGATGAATCGGCTAAGATTCTGAAGCTACTCCTCGGGTGAGGCCTCGGAGCGGCGCGTTTAGTTTTTGTGTAGTTAATGGAGATACCCGCCCGCACACTTTCTGCGTGTGCAATAAGTGGATGGCAGACGGCTCGCATCGCTTAATCACTAGTGCAAAGGTAAGGAGACTTTCGTGCTGATGCAAGTATTTTTAGTGCTTTTATTTGCACATTTGGTGCATTCGCAACATATGTGATAGTCTTTGCAACATTTGTTGCATTCTGCAAGCTCCTACGCGCGCGCGTTACAGGAGATTTTTGCTTCAAATATATTCTATCTTGCACTGCTCATGACCTTCTTTGACTGGAAATCAAGGCACTTCGTGAGTTATGCAGAAGATTCCTCCTACACTTTGCTTGCACTTTTGCCTCATTCCGTCTGTCACTTTGTTCGTCGCTCTTGCTATAATTTCCCCATGGTGCCGTGCAGATTATCCCCCGTGAGCGTTGAAATTTTCCCTCCTTGTAGAATTTACGTCGAGGAGGGTGGCAGAGGTGGGGGAGAAGGGTCGGGGGAAATGAGGGCAGCGTGCAAGCAAAGTGTAGGCAACGGATATTTGCCTACACAGCATAAGTGATTGTAAATCAGTAAGGAATGAGGCGTGAGTGACGGATGGTAGGAAATATTGCCTTAAAAACGTCTGTACGCGTGCGCGCGAAGGAAAGATATAATGAAGTTCTGTGTGGAAGAAAAAATTATCATGAAGTTCTGTGGGCGACGCGTCTCGCGTCGGCTCATCAAGAGGGCGAGGCTTTTCAGCCAATACTGGGGGCGACGCGTCCTCGCGTCGGCGTGAGAGAGAATGCATTCCAGCAACTTGCTTATCGCAAACGGATGCCGACGCGAGGACGCGTCGCCCCCAGTATTGGCTGAAAAGCCTCGCCCTCTTGATGAGCCGACGCGAGACGCGTCGCCCACAGAACTTCATGATAATTTTTTCTT
>JBNMGC010000031.1:0-18613 GCA_050873845.1 Alloprevotella sp. | reverse complement strand
CGTCTTCGTGCTCGTGCCCAGTCCTGCGCCCACGGCATTGCTCTCCGTGATCACGTGGCGGTACACCTCCTTGCCGTCTTGGTAACAACGTATTTGGAAGAATTCGAGCACCTTGGCGTCGAGCACCTCGTTGTCGCTCTCTACGATGAATCCCACGTTGGCAGCGCCCTGCCCATCCACGGTACCGTCGTACATCTCGCCGTCCGTGCGCTTCACGCCGGCTATCGCGAGGTTGTTCGCCAGTCCGAGTCCGCCCACGTAGGAGGCATAGTTGGAGTAGTCCTTGTCGAGCAGGTTTTCGCCGTTCTTCAGTCCCGATATGCTCACGAGGGCTCCCGTGCCGTCGGGTATATTGCTGTCCATGAGGGTGTAGGTGCCATAGGCGGCTTGGTCGAGGTTGACGAAGTCTGTGCCGCAATGCTCTTCCTTGCTGGTGCCGAGGTCATCGTCGACCACGAGCGTCACGTCGGCTGTACACCCATCGGCTGCCGTAGCGCGGAAGGTGTAGGAGCCGGGCAGATTCATGCCCGTCACGTAGCCCGAAGCGGTGACGTGTGCCGTGGCGCCCTCGGGCTGCAGGAGCAGGCTCCACTTCACGCTCACGGCGGGGTTGCTGTGGAGCTGGAAGGAGGTCTGGCCGGAGCATACGTTGGTGTCGGGCGTGGGACGAATGTCGCAGTGGTGAGGCACGACGGGGGCAGACTTCACGTAGCCGTAGTATACCACCGTGGCTCCGACGTTCACCTTCAGTCCGCCGTAGAAGGCTATTCTCGCTCCCGAGTAGGGCACGGAGGCAAGCGCCGAAGCGGTGCCGTCGCCCCCGTCTGCCACGCCGAGTTTCAGCACGCCCGCATTGAGTGTCTCGGTCTGTACGCACTTGCCTTTGCGGTCGTAGAGCTGTATTTCTGCCCATGAGCCCACGCTGAGGTCGAGCACGGCTCCACACTTGTACTTAAAGCCTACCTCGGTGCCTGCTTCGAACACTTCCTGTCCCCGGTCGGTATCCGTCGTAGGCTTTGCGTCGATCTTCACGCCGCCCATGTAGGCCAGGCCCACGAAGGGGGTCATGGCTGCGCCGTTTGTCAGGTCGTCGTCGAGGAGGTTCTCCTTCTGTTCGCTGGACATCGGGAAGGGAATGCCCAGCAGTACGGGATTTTGGCCCGAAGCCTCCACCGTGGCACCTATGGCGGCTGCACCGGTGTGGGTCAGAAGCGTGGTGCGGTCGCGCCCCACGAAGGCATACTTCACCTTGAGCACAGAGCCGAGGTCGAGGTTGACGCCACCCGAGGGCTGCAGACAGACTTCGTCAAACATCTCTTTGCTCCGTGCCGTGAGGCAGATGCAGGCATCGTCCGAACCGGGTATCTTGATGAGCTGCAGATTGACGCCGCTGGCCGTCTGTCCCTCCTCTACGGGCACTGTCGAACCGAGTTTTCCGTCGCGATAGAACACGATGCTCATGGCTTTCACCACGTCGAGCGTGAGCACACTCGTGCCCGACGATGCCACCACGCAGAATCCTGCCTCCGTGCCTTCCGCATAGTAGTTGCGAAAGTCGCGCACGGAGACGATGGGGTTGACCGTCACGCCGGCTTTGAGCACGGAGGGGAAGGAGGCATAGTCTGTTAGGTCCTCGTTGGTCAAGTTGCCGAGGCTGTCTGCCCATGCTCCCACGCCCACGGCGCTGATGAGTTTGTTGACCTCGCAGCCGGGGCCCACGAGTGCGTGGCGAGCCTCGAGTTTGCGCCACGTGGTGTGTGGATGGTCGTAGGTATCGGGGTCGTACCAGATGGTGCGTCGGCTGTCGAGGAGTCCGTCGGCAGTAGGATTGTCGTCGCTATCCTGTGCCATAGCGGGAGCCACAGCACTTAGCAGGAGACTTATGAATAGACAGATACGAGATAACATGATACTTCTTTTTTTAAGTATTAAGTATTAAGTATTACATGCTGGATGGTGCGCTTTCAGCAAGTTCTGTGGGCGACGCGTCCCCGCGAGCAAGAGGTAAGTTCATAGGAAGTGGGGGCGAAGCGTCTCGCTTCGGTGCGACGCGGATGTTTAGATACCCGACGCGTCGCAATAGGCACTGAGTTTTTTGCCCCGCTTCGGCATTGAGCCTCACGTGGCAAGCCGAACCGAGACGGTTCGCCCCCACTGCCTATAGGCTCACCTCTTGCCCGCACAGCCTGAGATGGCTTTCAGCAAGAATGTATTACTTATTACTTCTTACTTATTACTTAATTATTTTAGTTCTTTATTAGCCGTCACCACGCTCATCTTGCCCGTGAGGCGGTAGCGGTGGTTGCGGCGGAGGTAGAACCATGAGCCTTGCGTGTCGGGACTGACGATGCCCGTGCCCTGATCCGTGGCAGAGACGTCGCTGACGCGCAACGGGAAGTTGTGGGGCACACCATTGGCGGCATCGCCCACGATGTAGTAGCACGTGCGCACAGCCAGTTTCGTTCGCGCAGGGAGCACCCATGCACGGAGCGTCACGGTGGTGCCCTTGGAGAACGTCTCTGCGCCATCTGCGGGGGTGGCGTAGCTGATCACGCTGTAGTTGTCATTCTTGCCGAAACTGTACTTCGTGCCGGGCGTGATGGTGTCGGTGGGCTGGAGGAAGGCGTCGTAGCCCTTGGCGAGACTGACCGTGGTCAATACGTGGTTGGCCATGAGCGCTACGAAGCGCACGTCGTTTCGGCTGTCGATGGTATAAGTAAGCTTCACCTCTGCCATGCCGCGGAAGAGCACGCCCGTGAGCGGCACTGCGGAAGAGCGTTCGCCCGAAGTGAGCGTCTCGCGGAAGCGCACCACGGAGTGGCCCGTCTGCGTCTGACAGGTGGCGTAGAATAGCTGCGGGCCGTACGCCAACTTTCCGCTTAGATAGAACGTGTTGTTGTAGAATAAGTCGCTATTGTGGGGACCGCAGATAAACTGTCCCCAGCCATCGGCTGCATAAGCATTGACTCGAAGCTGAAAGTCCTGGAGCGTGGTGCCCTCGGCGGCACCCAGCGTGAAGAGTCCCTCTTCGCCCTGGGCGGGAGTGATCATACCGTTGTTGGGGTCAAGGGCAGAACTGCTGCTATAGGCCAGTGCCACGACGCGGTAGGCATAGCCACGGAGCTTCTTGAGCGTGGCATGTGCCGTGAGGCGGTGTGCGGAGGCGGTGGTGCGGGCGCACAGGACGGTCTGATCGTTGGAGGGATCGTAGACGTAGGCTGCGGGGTCGGTGGGTGCATTGTCGAGGTCGCGTGCACTCATATCGTACTCATCATCGTCCACCTTGGCTCGGAATGCCACGATGCGCACTTGGTTGACCTCCTGCGTCTCGTCCACGCCGTCCACTTGCGGGTCCTCGGGATCGGTGGCTGCGCCGGGAGGAGCGCTGCGCGTGGTGGGATTGCCGTCCTCTGCCTCCAAGGAGCCGAAGTCTGTGCCGAGCGTGATGCTTATAGGCACTTCTGCTGCCTCGGGCTGTGTCGCTGCGGGAGGGTCAGAGGGGGAGGCTGTGCAGGCGGCGAGGAGGAGGGCGAGGAGGAGAAGGGGGAGGGAGGAGAAGGGGGATAGTCTTTCTAGGAATACTAGTCTTTCTAGTGATACTAGTCTCTTACTGCACATGGATAAACTCATTAAACTCATAAACTCATAAACTCATTACTTCAAAGTCATGATCTTTCTCAAAGTTGGGTTCTACCTCGAGGGTGATATCGGAGTCGGCTTCGCCAAGGCTCAAGGGGTCGTTCTCTTCGCGGCGGAGCTGCCCGAGCGAATAGAAGCAGTTGGCGCGTAGGGGGTAGAGGGCAGTGTGTGTGCCGTCTGCCTCCTTGATTGTCACGCGGTAGGTCTTGTAGAGCGCAGTGCCCTTGTAGAGCTGGAGGCGGAGCGTGGCACCCGCGGTGGGTGGCTCCACAGGCAGCACGTAGGCTCCGCCCGAGACGGCTCCCGACTGCTTTACCAGGGGCGTGCCGCCATCGGCTATATTGATCTCGCTCTCGGCAGTGGTCTGGGTGGTCACGGGCAGCGAGAGGAGGGTCTGCGAGCCAAGGAGGCTATCTGCGGCGTAGTCGCGAAAAGTGCCGTCGGCACCATCAGGCTGAGTCATGAGGGGCACGGAGGTGTGCTGCGTGCGGTAGAGCACGAGGCGGATCTCGGTGACGCCCTCGGGAATGTCGTTGACGTAGACCTGCACGCCCGCCACGCGGCGATAGAGGTCCACGCTGACGAGGTTCGTCTCTCCCTTCTCGAGCACCTGCTGCGCAGAACCAGCAAAGAGTTTGGCTTGCGCCATATCCTGCGCTCCGAGGCCCGAAGCGAGATGGGCTGCTGCATCGCTGAGCCGAGTGCCGAGGCTGATGGCTTGGGGCAGATGGTAAGCTGTGGCAGCGCCCTCGCTTTGGGCTTCGGAGGGCAGATTGTCGAGTCCTACGCAGAGGAAGGTATACTTCGTGGTCCCGTCGAGGTGGAGCGCCGTGGTGGGGAGTTGGAAGGTCTGCTGCGCGGTAGCGCCTGTGGGCTGCGTCCATCCCACGTTGTGGCTCATCACGCAGGGTGCATCGTCGGCAGTGCCTTCGAAGGCATAGAGCTGCACGTAGCGCACGTGCTGCAGATTGTCGGAACTGACCAGGGCGGTGCGCATCGTCACGGCCCGCCGTGTGCCTACGCTCAGCAGGAGGGTGCCTTGTTGCGGAGCATCGCTCGATGTGTCGGCACACGAGGTGAAGAGCAGGGCTGCTGTAAGGAGAGTGAATAGGATGCGAAGCATATGATGGGATTTTGAGGGGAGGATAGGGGCTCTATCAATTCAAAGAGTTGACGGGCTAACGGAGAAAGGCTTGCTCCCCCGTTAACCCGTTAACCTAATAACCTATTAACCTAAAAAAGTCTTTTTTACTCATCGATGGTCATGTGGTGGATAGCTTCCCAGTTATCATTCACACGGATCACGATGTTCTGAATCTTACCCAAGTCGGTAGGTTCGTCGGTGCCAGGATTGGTACCGGGCTCGGGGTTGGGAGTATTGGTCTTGTGCAGACCTACAGCGTAGATGTGGTTGCGGAAGAAGCTGAAGGCATCGCCTGTCTCGGTAGTGGTCAACGAGGTGCTCTGTGCGAGGAATGCTGCGGCTACGCTCTCACCCGTCTTGCCTACCTGATCGTCAGTATCGAGCTTCACAGGCCATGCATAGAGCACTGCGCCTGTCTCGTCGAGCAGCTGAAGCTCGAGTGTGGCTTTGCCATCGGTGGCAGCGAAGGGGATGACGAAGTTGCTGGCGAAGATGGAGCCTTTCTTGTAGATAAGGGTCTGGTTGGTGTGGTCGATGGCATTGGTCCATGACTCGTCCTTAGAGTTGAGCACGCCGTCAGCATTCTCATCGCCATTGGGGAACCAGTCCTTCACATCAGCCGAGAAGAGGGTGTAGGCAGCGTCGCCTGCCATAAACTGTGCATTGGTGGCAGCGGGAGCTTCCGAACCGTTGACTACGTACATGACCGTAGAGCCTGCTGCACCGGCTTCTTGGAAGGAGGAGTTGAAGCCGCCGAAGGTCATCTTCGTGTTCTTACTGCGAGCCACCATGCGGATGGTCTTCACTTCCTTGTCGCCGATCTTGGCGGGGATAGAGGTGAAGTAGCCGTAGGTGCCTGCTACTTGGCGGTGGAGGGTCACGGTGGTGGCGCTTACCTCGCCGCTCTGGGTACTTACCTTAAACTCGCTCTCACCTGCGAAGATCTCCTTGGCTTGTGCATCGTCGGCGAGCTTTGCGGTGAAGTTGTTGGTGACGGCGTCGCCCTTGGTGGCGGTGGTAGCGTCGAGGGTATAGTTGCCTGCGTTGTAGCCGATGGCGGTCACGTAGTAGGTCTCACCAGCGGCGAGCTTGTCGGCCTTAGGGATGGTGAAGGTCATCTGGCGGCCATGACCCTGGGTGGTGTAGACGGCGCTTGAATTCTGCCAGTCGGTGATGGTGTGGGTATAAGCCACGGTGCCATCCTGCTTGCGCACTACGAGGGTCACGCTCTGAATGTCCTGTCCGGCTTCTTCGCTTGTGAGGTTGCGGTCGGCACGGGTAGCGTTGTCGCCTGTGCTTGAGAGGGCAATGGTGATCTGCTGATCCTGGTCGGATGCACCGCCCAGATTCTCATCACTGCTACATGCCGCGAGCGACATCATGGCGCACACAGCTGCTACGGAATAAATGTACTTTTTCATAAAGCGTATGTTTTGTGGGTTGTGTCTTGGGGGGGGGGGGAGGCTTTCTAGGGATTCTAGTGATTCTAGTGATTCTAGTATTTCTAGTGATTCTAGGTATTCTAGAGGGGGCTAGGGCTTTCTATGGGGGCTCTCCTACTCTATCTCCATCTGGCTGGCGCTTTCCCACTCATCGTTGATCTTGACGTAGATGTCGAAGTCGTGGCGGTCGTTGTTGTAGACGTAGCGCAGGGCGGTGATGGTGTTGCGGTAGAGGGTGATTACGACGTCGCGCGGATCGAGCTCGGGGATGGGGTTGCCCTGGGGGTAGTACATCTGGATGCTCACGCGAGTGGAGTTGTAGGCTACGGATGGGGGGAGGATGGTCTGGGTCTCTACATCGGAGCCCGAGAATCGGGTACGCCTCACCTCGGTGCCGTCGCCTTCGTAGCGAAACTCATCGTCGACCTCTTCGTAGACTCCCGTGCTCTCCTTCTGCGAGGCTACTGCATGGTACTGTACGGGCAGGCCCTCTACGTCGATGTGGAGCTTGCTCTTCACGCGGCGCAGGCGTAGGTGGAAGTCGTGGTGATGGTCGTCGTAGCGGATGGTGTCGCAGGCGAGATAGGGGTCTTCGGCATCGTCGAGAGGGAGGATCTCGGGCGAGGGGATGCCTTCCTCGAGTCCGCCCCACACGGCTACGGCGTAGCGCCCTAAGGGGAGGTCGGTGGGTAGCTGGATCTGCACCACGGTGTCTTGGCTGGAGGCTTCCACGGCAGGGCTTTCTGCTACGGTCTGTCCTGTCTCTACGCTGACCACGTGCCATGCAAGGCTCTTGACGTAGGTGCTCATGGGGGCGCCCACGGGCTTGAGCTGCTCGCCTTCGATGCGCGAGGCGTTGGAGTAGTTGTAGTCCTGCACGCTTACCAGGAGCCTCATGCGCGGACAGGGCTGTAGATCGTCGGAGAGGCAACTCGTGAGCCCGATGCTCGTCAGCGCGAATGCTAACAGAGCGAGCATGCTGCGAAGCGTGGTGAGGATACTATGAGGGCTGTACATGGTGTAATCTTTTTGTTGACTTCTACGGATATACTGGGGGCTGTCCAGCTTGGTCTCAGCACCTACGAGGGGTATGAATGCGCCAAGGGGGAGGGCTGTCCGTTGGAAATGCTATGCTAATCCGCGAACTTCAATTTATAGTTTGCGGGATGGAATGAAATAAAAGGGGATAAAGTTGTGCTTTACCGGGAAAATATAGATTTGGGGTATGATATCGGAGAAATAAAGATCGGATGTTGGGAAGTTGTCTCAACGAGAGTCTCGTTTCTGAGAGCTGTACCGAAAAAGTATATGTTTCGCATCACATAAGAGAGAGAAACATAAGATAGAATTTCGCTTAGCCAGAGCGGCATAATAAAGAATGTCCCAATCAATTACGCTGCAAAGATAAGGCTTTTTAATTTTACCCCCCCCTATAAAGTATTAAATTACCTTAATTTGCGTAATTTTTTAGGAGATGTTACAAAAAAGGCTTTAGCGCTGGGGTTCGCTAAAGCCTTGGTGGAGGGGATTTTAGGGGTGGGAAGAGGGGAAATTTGGGGTGGGTGGAGTTTTTGCGGGAGGGAGGGGAAATTTTTCTTTGTTGGGAGGGGGGGGGGAAAGAGGTTTTCAGAGGTTTTCAGAGTCTACTGGGGGCGACGCGTCCTCGCGTCGGCAGGGGGGTGTAGGGGATTGGCGCATGGCTTCTCATGCCGACGCGAGGACGCGTCGCCCCCGGTATTGGCTGAAGGAGGGGGGGGTGAAGGATTAAGAGTCTTCTTTGAGATAGCGGAGGAAGGTGTGGTAGCAGATGCCGAGCTCGGGCTGGGCGTAACGACGCCATACTTGCTTGAGACTGCGCGACTGGTTGCCGCGCTCGTGGTGGAGATGGGCAAGGGCCGCGGCACGGCGCTTGCGAAGGAGGGCGGATTGTTGAGAAAGCATAATTTTTTTAAGTATTAAGGATTAAGTATTAAGTATTACATGCTGGCTGGGGGCTTTTTTGGGGGGAGTCTTTTTTTTGGGGGGGGGAGCTGTATGCGCTGCTATAGCCAGGAGTCTTCTACGAGGAGGGTGCGGCGGCGGACGAGGGCGTCGAGCTGGGGAAGGAGTTCGAGGGCGACGGTGGCGCAGAAGGCCTGACGGGAGAGGGCGAGGGTGTGCTGCTCGGGGGTGAGGTGGAGCAGGCGGGTGAGCTCGCGCAGGGTGAGGGAGGTGGCTGCGGGGCCGAGGCGGAGCAAGAGCTGGATGGGCTGCGTGGGGGGTAGCTGTAGGTAGTGCTCTCGGGTGATGGAGTGGCGCTGACGGAGGGTGTGCTCGCGCTCGGATCGCTCTTGCTCGAGCTGTTGCTCGATGTGGGAGAGTTCGCGACGTCGCTCGGGTAGGTACTCGGAGTGGAAGGCTTGTCCGAGTGATCGGAGGTCGAAGGAGGCGAAGGATCGTCCGTAGGTGCCTGCCTTGTAGCGTGAGAGGAAGAGCATGACTTCGGATAGCTTGAGGGAGGCTGTGGATGCGGTGAAGGCTGCTGCGAAGGATTCGGTCTGTGCTGCGGCTTGTCCGGCATCGCGGCTCTGCGAGGTGAGGAAGAGGTGGGTGAGCTGACGGTCTATCCACAGCTGTGGACAGGGTGGTGCGTAGAGCTGTGCGAGTTGTCGCACGGTGGGACAGTGCCATAGGTAGGCTCGGCGTGGGTCGGATGCCATGGTGGCCCAGTGGAGGGGTGAGTAGTTGTGGCAGAGGAGGTCAAAAGTCTGGTTCTTCTCCATCCATTTGGGTGAGATACCTTGACTCGCGAGCTGCGTAGCACTCGAGGGCTTGAGCGCAAGCGTCGGCTTTTGTGCTTGTGGGGTTGGTGAGGGGTCGGGGGTTGGGGTGGGTTGTGGCTGCAGGATTTGCAGTGATTGCTTGGGTATTTTCATGGTTGTGGGGTGTTAGGGGGTTAGTGGTGGGGGTGGTGGGGGTGGTTAGTAGGTGGGAGGATTGCTGGGTGAGGTCTTTTTGCTTTTCGAGTTCTCGGCATTGCCATCCTGCGACTGCTCCTCGCCAGCTTTTCATGGGGATGCGTCCGCCGACGACCCATCCGATGGATTCGTAGTAGGCTACGAAGCGTTGTGGGTTGACGAGGTGGTAGTGCTTCTGCATGCAGTAGGCTTCTACTTCGAAGACGGTGGGTGGTTGGAACTTTTTGGGTGTGCGTGGTCGGGCGACGTGGGTGGTGATGTCGGCGGGTTGGGGGGTGATGGGGGTGGGTGCCTCGGGGAGGGTGTTGGGGTCTTCGGGGAGGGGGTCGATGGATTCGGTGGGGGCTTCAAGGTCAGGGAAGAGGGGTTCTTGTTGCTCGGTGGGGAGGTTCTTGTCAGAGACGATAGTCTCTGTTTCTTCTTGTTTAGTAACTAATTGTTTCTTATTCTGGCGGGAAGCTTGGCGGGATGGCTGGCGGGCTGTGACGATTGGCGGTTCGGAATCGCTTGGTAATAAGGCGATTATGACGATGCCATGCTGGCGGAATACTTGGAGGAATCCTTGGCGGCATAGCTTATCGAAGAATTGGCGTACTCTCCATTGTGTCCAGCCCCAGCGACTGGCGAGCATGGATCGTGATGCGATGATTTGTCCTGCTCTAAGGGTTACGACCCATTGCATGTAGATGCGGGGTCGGATGGCACGGCCGTAAGGTGCCATTTGAAGGAGGTCGAGGTATGCTTCAGTGAAGCTGTACTCTCGCTTTTCACTCCATTGCTTGGTTTCGAAGAACTCACGTGGCACTTCCACGTATCCTTTGTTACTTTTCATGGTGTTGATGGTAAGAGATTGATATTGTGGGTTATCCTAAAAACTGTTGCAAAGGTAAGGGTTGCGAGGGTTCTGACCAAATGGGGAGAAAATGGGGAAAATGCGTGTCAATTGGTGGCACAGGGGCGGATGAAATGTTAAAATCGGGGGTGAGAGGTGGCTAAAATGGGATTTTGGGAGGGACGGGGAGGGAGGAGAGGAGGATTAATGGGTGTTAAATGGGGAGGGGTTTGAGGGGGTGATTTTTAGGAAAGATTAAGATTGGGGATAAAAAAAAAGGGGGGGGGGAGTATTTCTAGGGATTCTAGTATTTCTAGAGATTCTAGTGATTCTAGTATTTCTAGGGATTCTAGTATTTCTAGGGATTCTAGGGATTCTAGTGAATCTAGGAGATTCTAGGGGATTCTATGGGTTTCTAGGAGGCTCTAGGGAGGGATAGTGGGAGGGGGTGCAGAAAAAGTGAACAGTTTGTTCACTCTTTTTGGAGGATGGGGGGCGGTGGTTGTATCTTTGCAGTGCGAAATGAGGGAAGACCTCTCGCTGGCGGCTCTCCGTGAATGGGGGGCTGCTATTACTAACCACAATGGGTGGCTCTCCTACGGCATGAATGAGAGGGGGAGCTGCTGATTACTAACCACATTTTATTAATTCTTTAAAAACTTTTTGTACCATGATTAATTACAAAGTAGCTGCAAGCAAGAATCCGCTGACTAAGCAAATGGTGTATTACCCTGCTATCAGCAAGACTGAACAAGCTGACGTGACTGAGATGTTGGCTCAGATCGAGAAGTACTGCTCGCTGACGGAGAGCGACATTAAGGGTGCGCTCAGTGCGCTCGAGACGGTGATCGGACGAATGGTGGCTGATGGGCACAGCGTGAGATTGAGCCGCATCGGTAGTTTCCGACCTGGCATTCACCCGGCAAGTACCGCGGAAACGGAGGATAAGGTGAACGATGAGTCTATCGGTTCGGTGGGCTGCATCTTTACTCCCTCAAGCATGGTGGTGAGGGCTCTGCGCGAGGTGAAGTTTGAGATGGCTGAGTAAGAGCGCGAGGCGCTCAGTTTAGAGTTTTGAGGTTATAAGGTTATAAAGTTACCTTTGGAGAGGTAGGTTTGTGGCTTTATAACCTCACTTTTTTTGCCGAAAAGTAACTTTATGACCTTATAACCTCAAAACTCCAAACTTAAAAGGTTATCTTTGCACACAAACAAAAGAAAACTGAAGAAAAGATGACCGAAGTAAAAGATAGCTGGAAGCAGAAGGGCTACGTGGATGAGCCCGTGCCTGCGGGCGTTGACCTCAAGGCTGAGATCCGCCGTATGTGTAAGGAGAAGAATGCCATTATCTTGGCTCACTACTATACGGAGGGTGTGCTGCAGGACATTGCCGACTTCGTGGGCGATAGCCTGGGATTGGCACAGAAGGCTGCTGGTACGGATGCCGACATCATCGTGATGTGTGGTGTGCACTTCATGGGTGAGACGAACAAGATACTTTGCCCACGGAAGAAGGTGCTCGTGCCCGATCTGAATGCTACGTGCTCGCTGGCAGAGAGTTGCCCAGCAGAGGAGTTTGAGAAGTTTGTCAAGGCTCACCCGGGCTACCAGGTGATATCCTACGTGAACACTACGGCGGCGGTGAAGGCGCTGACTGACGTGGTGGTGACTTCGAGCAATGCGAAGAAGATCGTGGAGACTTTCCCGAAGGATGCGAAGCTGATCTTCGGTCCGGACTATAACTTGGGCAACTATATTAACTCTGAGACGGGCCGACAGATGGTGCTGTGGAACGGTGGCTGCCACGTGCACGAGCGCTTCTCGGTGGAGAAACTCGTGGAGCTGAAGCAGGAGCACCCTGGAGCTAAGGTGCTGGTGCACCCGGAATGCCGTGGTGCGGTGGTGAAGCTTGCCGATGTGGTGGGTTCTACGGCTGCGCTGCTGAAGTATTCTATCGAATCGGATGCTCAGGAGTTCTTGGTGGTAACGGAGAGCGGTATTCTGCATGAGATGCAGAAGAATTGCCCTGAAAAGACGTTTATCCCCGTGCCGCCCGACGACAGTACTTGTGGCTGCAACGAATGCAACTATATGCGCCTCTGTACGCTCGAGAAGGTGTACAACGCGCTGCGCTACGAATGGCCCGAGATAGAGGTGCCTGAAGAGGTGGCTAAGCGTGCAGTGAAACCGATTGAGAGAATGCTGGAGCTGAGTAAGTAAACAGGAAATGAAGTATTAAGTATAAAGTATTAAGTATTACATTGCGGGCACTCAGTTCTGTGGGCGACGCGTCTCGCGTCGGCATGAGAGCAATGCTTCTGCAATGGCTGAATACTTCTTGATTAGTGGCAAGAGCCGACGCGGGACGCGTCGCCCACCGAACTGAGTGGGAGGGGGGGGATAATACTTTATACTTAATACTTAATACTTTCACAAATTATGCTAAACGTCCTTCGTCAATGGATGAGCCAAGAGGCTCTGGATGTGTACATCGTGCCGACGGCAGATGCTCACAATAGTGAATATATAGCTCCGCACTGGGCTTGCCGAGAGTGGCTTACGGGCTTCACAGGGTCGGCTGGCACGGCTGTGGTGACCATGCACGATGCGCTCCTATGGACCGACTCGCGCTATTGGCTCCAGGCGGAGGAACAACTGCGCGAATCGGGATTCTCACTCATGAGGGATGGCGCCGAAGGGGTGCCTACCATAGAGGAGTGGATCGCAAAGCACTGCGGCACGGAGGCTCGCATCGGAGCGCCTGCCGACATGGCGGTGAATCTCGCAGACAACCTGAAGATCGGCTCGGGCTCGGATGCCTTCAGCAAGATATGGACCGACCGCCCTACCCTACCCGCAGAGCCTATCGTGGCTCAAGACGAGCAGTGGACGGGTATGACGGCTCGAGAGAAACTGAATGCGCTCAAACGGGTGCTGAAGGAACAGGAGCAGGCGGCGGACGACGTGTTCGTCATGAACGACCTCTCTGACACGGCTTGGCTGCTCAACCTGCGCGGATCGGACGTGGCGTACAACCCGGTGTTTCTCAGCTACCTCGCCTATCATAGCGCGACCGAAAAATTCCAGCTCTACACGCACGGCGAGACGCTTACCCCGGAGGCTCAGCAGAGGCTCGAGGAGGCTGAGGTGGAGTGGCTACCCTACGACGAGGTGAAGAGCCTCACCAGCCTGCCCCACCTGCGCGTATGCCGCGAGACGGCGTGCTGGGGGATGTGGCAGGAGGGCGTCGGGACGTTCCACTCGCCCGTGGAGATGTGGCGCGCCGTGAAGTCGGAGGCGGAACAGGAGGGAATGCGCCGCGCTATGCTGCAAGATGGCGTGGCGATGGTGAAATTTCTGCGCTGGCTCGACGAGCGGATGGCCCGCGAGGAGGAGGTGACGGAGCTCTCGATAGACGAGAAGCTTACGGCGCTGCGCTCCGAACAGGAGGACTTCGAACAACTGAGTTTCGGCACGATAGCTGCCTTTGGCCGTCACGGGGCGATCGTACACTACGAGGCAGACGAGCATTCTAACGTGCGCATTCCTGCTCACGGACTGCTGCTGCTCGACAGCGGCGGACAGTATCACTCGGGCACGACGGACTTAACGCGAACCATCGCTATGGGCCACCTGACGCAGGAGGAACGCGAGGTGTATACGCTCGTGATGAAGGGCCACTTGAGGCTGGAGCACATGAAGTTTCCCGCTGGCACCACGGGCCTGCAGCTCGACACGGCAGCGCGCCAGGACCTCTGGGCTCGGGGCTACGACTTCGGTCATGGCACGGGTCACGGCGTGGGAGCTCACGGCTGCGTGCACGAGGGGCCTCACCAGATACGCAAGGACGTGAGAGCGTGTACGCTGGTGCCCTTCTGCGAGGGTATGACGGTGACGGACGAACCGGGCGTATACGTGGAGGGACGATTTGGCGTGAGGATAGAGAACACGCTGCTCTGCCAGAGGGCTGAGGAGACGCCCTACGGGAAGTTCCTACAGTTTGAGGCGCTCACGCTCTGCCCCTACGACCTGCGCGCCATAGACCGCTCACTGCTCACCCCCGAGGAACTGGAGCAGATCAATGCTTACCACGAACGCGTGCGCAAGGCTATCATGCCACTGCTCACCGACGACGATGACCGCATATGGCTGGCTCGCGCCACGGCGGCGGTGGAGAGCGAACTGGATTAAGACTGCGTATTTTAAGTAATAAGTAATAAGTAATACATTGTGGCTCAAGAGAGGCTGATCAGAGGCAGTGGGGGCGAAGCGTCTCGCTTCGGCCAGGCAAGCGAGGCTGGATGCCGAAGCTTGGCTGAGAAAGTGTAAATACTTTTACGCTGCCTCGGGCATCGAGCCCTCCGCACCGTACCGAAGCGAGACGCTTCGCCCCCACTGCCTATGAACTCAACTCTTGTCCGCTCGCTGCGCCAACATATCTGCATATTAATATAATAGCAACATTAACCCCCCAAGCATATTTACAATGGAAACAACAAGACAACAGAAGATTTCCCGACTTATACAGAAGGAGCTGAGCGACATCTTTCAGCGACAGACACAGGGCACTCATGGGGTGCTCGTGAGCGTGAGCGCTGTGCGCATTAGCCCCGACCTGAGCATCGCTCGCGGATACTTGAGCATTTTCCCCTCAGAACGTGCACAAGAGATCCTGCAGAATATTAATGCCAACGCACGACAGGTGCGCTACGAACTGGGCACTCGCGTGCGCCATCAGCTGAGAATCATCCCCGAACTGAAATTCTTCCTCGACGACTCGCTCGACTATCTGGACCACATCGACTCGCTGCTGAAACGCACTGAGGGCGAAGGCGGCAATGACGACAAACCCGCAGCAGAATGAACCTCTGGAAGGAAAGGCTAAGGTTGCCCCTATTCATGGCACGAAGGTACCTCTTCTCGCGTAAACGGGTGGGGGCTATCAACGTGATATCGGGCATATCGGTGGCAGGAGTGGCATTCGGCACAGCAGCGCTACTGGTCACGCTGAGCGTGTTTAATGGTTTTCGCGACTTGATCGGTAGCCTCTACACGGCTTTCGACCCACAGATCGAGGTGGTGCCGACGCAGACGAAGCTCACGCCGATGGACGACCCCGCACTGCAGAGCATCAAAAGCATGAAGGAGGTGGAGGCGGCAAGCTTCTGCCTGGAAGACAATGCGCTGATACTCTTCCAAGGACGACCCACGGTGATCGTGCTCAAAGGCGTGGACGACCAGTACGACCACGTGACGGGCATACGCAGCATCCTCTACGGAAAAGGACGCTACGAGCTTCACCGCGCTACGCTCAACTATGGCATACCGGGCATAGGGCTGGCTGCCACAATGGGCGGGATAGACTACGGCACACTGCAGATCTGCGCTCCCCGAAGGGGCGAGAAGGTGAACCTTACAAACCCCGCAGAGAGCTTCAACGCGGAGGATCTGACCTCGCCCGGGATTTGCTTCAACGTGAACCAACGGAAGTACGATGAGAACTATATGATCACTTCCCTACAGTTTGCACAGACGCTCTTCGAACAGCCGGGATGCGTCACGGGCTTGGAGCTACGCCTCCGCCCGGGGACGGACCTCGAGGCGGTGAAGAAGCGCATGCAGCAGGTGGCGGGCTCAAGATTCCGCGTGATGGACCAGCTGGAACAGCAGCAGGAGGTGTTCAACGTGATGAACATCGAGAAGCTGATGGCTTACTTCTTCCTGACGTTCATCCTCCTGGTGGCATGTTTCAATATCATCGGTTCGGTATCGATGCTGATCATCGATAAGCGGCAGGACGTGATGACGCTGCGCCACCTCGGTGCAACGGAGCAGATGGTGTTTCGCATCTTCCTCTGCGAGGGACGGCTCATCACGCTGCTCGGTGCCGTGCTGGGCATACTCCTCGGCGCGCTACTCTGCTGGCTCCAGATGGAGTTTGGCCTGGTGAAGCTCGGCGGTTCGGCAGATAGCTTCATCATCAGTGCCTACCCCGTAAGCATCCATGCCACAGACGTGGTACTGGTGCTCGCAACGGTGATCGTCGTGGGCTGGGGCGCCGTATGGTACCCGGTGAAGTATTTGAGCAGGAAGTTCCTGTGAGGCGCAGCGCGCAGCACAGTTTAGAGTTTAAAGGTTATAAAGTCGCTCTCCGACAGACAGAGAGGCTTTATGACCTTATTATATTATATATACGTATAGAAAGTTCTGTGGGCGACGCGTCTCGCGTCGGCGCTGCCACGAATCAAGCTGTGAGCCTATAGGAAGTGGGGGCGAAGCGTCTCGCTTCGGCTTGGCACGCGAGGCTATATGCCGAAGCGGGGCAAAAGTCTTAAGTATAATAGTCTTAAAGTATTCACTATCCCTTGCGCTGACTCGGGCCTCGAGCCCTCGCCACCGCGCCGAAGCGAGACGCTTCGCCCCCACTTCCTTTGAACTCACCTCTCGCCCGCTCAATGCGCCGACGCGAGACGCGTCGCCCACAGTATTGGCTGAAAATTTCCCAAATTCTCCCCCAAAACCACTCGCAGATGCAGAAAAAGTGAACAGTTTGTTCACTCTTTTTGGAGGAGGGGGGTAAGGCGTTGTATCTTTGCATTGCAATCGGGAGGAAAACCGCAAAGCAGTCACAGACAACACACGACGGTGAAACTCCACGAGCGCAACTAACCATTCTCATTCATATTACTAACTAACAATTTAAACATTTTACTACCATGATTAATTACAAAGTTCGTTCAGCAAAGACTCCCCGTATGGAAAAGCCCGTCTACTACCCCGTAGCCGTAGTCTCATCACCCCTTACGCTACAAGACGTGGCAGAGGAGATCGAAAAGTACTGTATGCTCACCGTGCCCGACATCATCGCCGTGGTGACCGCCCTGGAAAGCTCCATCGTGAGCCACCTCTCAAAGGGACACTCCGTACGCCTGGGCTACCTCGGATCGTTCCGCCCCACAATAGCCGCCAAACAAGTGCGATCGAGCAGGGAAGAAGTCAAGGCAAGCGACATCAAGCGCGTACGCTGCCGTTTCACCCCAAGCGTGGCTCTTAAGAGAACCCTTAGCAAAGACCGCCTGCACTTCAAGCGTGTGGCAACCACTAAAGCAGAGGAGGACCAAGACTAATGAGACGTATCACTGAAATCATCCTCCACTGCACAGCAACGCCCGAAGGCAAGGATTTCACCGTAGAGGATATCCGCCGATGGCACAAGGAGCAGGGCTTCACGGATGTGGGCTACCACGTGATCGTCTACCGCGACGGCACAATCCATGCCGGCCGTCCGCTGGACCAAGTGGGTGCCCACTGCCGGGGCCACAACGCACAGAGCATCGGCATATGCTACGTGGGCGGACTCGACTCCGCAGGCGTAAAGCCCAAGGATACACGCACACCCGCCCAACGCACCGCACTCCGACAAGTGGTGGGCGTGATGGAAGCCCTCTTCCCCAAAGCTCACACCTTCGGGCACAACAACTTCTCCGCAAAGGCTTGCCCTTGCTTCAATGTGAAGACGGAACTTTGATTTTTTTAAGTAATAAGTAAGAAGTAATAAGTAATACAGCCTGGCTGCGATCCTCACTGAGAGAGGGGGCAGCTGGGCTGTTTTTTTAAAGTCTACTCATAGGAAGTGGGGGCGAAGCGTCTCGCTTCGGCCAGGCAGGCGAGGCTCAATGCCGAAGCCTGACTGAGAAAATAACTCTCTATGCTGCCTCGGGCATCGAGCCCTCCGCACCATGCCGAAGCGAGACGCTTCGCCCCCACTTCCTATAAGCTCTCTCCCCCCCGAAAAACACACCAAGAAGAGAAAAGAAGAAGAAAAAACCTAAGTTTCAAAAAAAATCGTGTATATTTGCACGCTAAACAGTGTGAACATGGGTGAACTATACCCTGAAGTTAACCGCACTGACACTCCACAGGAGACGAAAAATAATATCAAAACAAAACAATAAATACACAATCAAACAATGCAAAACAAAGGATTTGTTAAAGTAATCGCTGTGTTGCTCTCCTTGATTTGCTTGATGTATCTCAGCTTCTCGATCCCTACGCATAAGTACGAATCGGAAGCAGAGCGACTCACAGCACAGGGCAAGGACGGCGCAGCCTACCTTGACTC
Organism: Alloprevotella sp.; assembly: GCA_050873845.1. Taxonomy (GTDB): domain Bacteria; phylum Bacteroidota; class Bacteroidia; order Bacteroidales; family Bacteroidaceae; genus Alloprevotella. Next base: position 477 of record JBNMGC010000031.1, on the reverse strand, counting down.
CATGCGCAACCAGACCGTGTGGCTGGGCAAGACCCTCAAAGACTGCGAAACTCTGCAGATCGGTCTCGGCCTCGACCTTAAAGGCGGTATGAACGTGGTGCTCGAGGTGAGCGTACCCGACGTGGTGAAAAACCTCGCTGGCGAAAGCGCTAACGACCCCCACTTCAAGGAAGCCTATGCCAAAGCTTCAGCCAAGGCAAAGAAAGGCGACGTAGACTTCGTAGACGCCTTCGTAGATAGCTACCAACAGGTGGCTGGCAAAAACAAGCTCGGCGGCATATTCGCTGCTAAGCTCGGCGAGAAAAACATCTCGTACAACTCTACCGATGCCGACGTAAAGAAGGTACTCAACGAAGAGGTGAACACTGCCGTGGAAAACTCCAACAAGGTGGTGCGCTCACGTATCGACCGCTTCGGTGTGGCACAGCCCAACATCCAAATCCTTCGTGGTAAAGGCCAGATCGGACAGATCATGGT
>JBNMGC010000030.1:0-19024 GCA_050873845.1 Alloprevotella sp. | reverse complement strand
TATCCATTAACTGTTTAAAATTAGTCGGGCATCCGTTTTTCAACGAGTGGGCTTCCGTTTTTCAACGGGTGGGCTTCCGTTTTTCAACGGGTGGGCTTCCGTTTTTCAACGGGTGGGCTTCCGTTTTTCAACGGGTGGGCTTCCGTTTTTCAACGGGTGGGCTTCCGTTTTTCAACGAGTGGGCATCCGTTTTTCAACGGGTGGGCTTCCGTTTTTCAACGGGTGGGCTTCCGTTTTTCAAAAGTAGTACTACTTCTGATCCAAAGTGGTACTACTTCCGATCCAAAGTGGTACTACTTCTGAAAGTACTTCAACCGCATTCCCATTCAGCACTCTTCGTGCGGTAGGCAGTGGAATCGAACCACCTAATGTGCGAAGGTCTCAAGTCCGTGAGCCAAGCCCACCATCAGCGCCTATCCAGGAGCACCGATCATCCGTGAGCTCGCCGACGATTAAAGTCCCGTAGCCTATCCATTTAGCCACCTATACCTACCAAGAGCAGCAGAGAGGCGGGGAATCGAACCCCGTTCTCGTCCTAGGGGTGCAGCGTAAAGCGCGTGCCGTGTAACGAACCAAAATCAAGACAAAGGGAGAGTAAGACATCATATCACCTTCATCGACGCACGCGCCGTGCTTATCACCTACGGCCTATCCATTTAGCCGTCGATCCTCTCCTTCAGTCAGAGAAGCACATGGAGAATGCACAACATCACTCACCCACCCGCTTCCCATCCCGTTGAGCCTCATAAGCCTCAACGAGCTGCTTCTCATTCCAAGTAGGGTGCGCCTGCTCAAGCTCATAGTAAGCACCATTATTCTTCATTTCCTGGAGCACAGCATCCTCATAGTCACTCTGCCCAGCAATTCCAAACAAGGCAACCAAAGCCACGCCCAGCGCAGCCCATTTCGCTATAGTCACGATCTTCTTCATATCCATTGTATTTTTTTATTCTTCTTACTACAGCCCCCCTCCAGCCTCAGCCAGATAGGAGTACATCATAACCATAAAGGCATTTGTGACACACATCAATACCAATCCCTCTCCTTAGCCCGTCGGTTCCTCACATCGTCAAGCACAGACTGCTTCACCATCACCTTACGGCCAATCCTCGAAAACGGGATCTCATACCTCCTACACCAATCATACCACGTCGTAGCCGAGATACCAAGCTCACGCATAGCTTCAGCCTTCGTCAGCCATCTATCCTTCGGCTCCAGCCGCTTCTTCACCTCCTCGAGCAACGACACGATCTCGTCCCACTGCTCCTTCGGAATCTGAATAAACGTCTGCACCTGAGCCATCTGAGCCAAGCCCCGGTCATTCGACGGCCGTTCCACACCTTGAGATATCTTCGTATTCATATCCATTCCTCCTATCATTATTTACATTGTTTAGTCACGTTCACTCGTCACGTTCACTCTTCCTCTCAATCCGATAAAACCGATTGCCCGTAGCATCCATGTCCAATTCTACCGAATACTCCAGCCATCCAACCTCCATATTGAATACCTTCACAGCCTGCTGAATAGCCTGCCTCGTGAACTCCCCTCTCGGGATATCCACATACGACCCGCGCTCCATAACCTTCATCGTCGCGCGCAGATCAATTCTCCTTACGATTGTACTTTTTTTTGCCATTTTGCTTTGGAACATAATACAGATTGTAGCCTTTATCCTTGTCGTGACTCGAGGAGGATGCGTATGACGCGTTCTTTCTCAGCGAGTAATGATTGGAGGCTCTCTATTTGCTGTCTTAGGAGTCTGATTTCGCTATTGTTTTCAGTATTAGCATCATTCTCATTGTTTTTGATCACGTTGTCTCCTCCGACTTGTACATTGCTTTGATGGACGTTGGTCTGCTTAGACGGAGGTGATTGACGAAGTAGCATGTTTCCGTCACCTGTAAGAAGCCAATTGCCATCCACTTGGGGAAATGCGGCTTTAATCCTCTCGGCATCGAGTGTATTACGCCTCAGCCAACCAGACACGACCCCTGCTTGACAATTGAGCATTCTTGCGAACTTTGATTGATTGCCTTGTGCAAAACGCACAATTAACTGGTCTAAAATTCTCTTTCTATCCATCATATTGTCTTATAATTCGCTAATTCTGCGTTTTGAATTAATAATCTGTGCGTTTTGCTTGTATGAATTGTGCGTTTTGCTTATGTTTGCAGTCGTAAATCAATTGCATAAAGTAGCGCAATTGCGTTTACCGCTGCAAATGTATCGAATCTGTATTATGTTCATTAGCAAGCCATAATACACAACAAAATAAGCCTCCCTATTCGCTATTGAATAAGGAGGCTATTCCGTTCAATTATATCAACTCGATACATATATGAAGTACTCCATCTTATTTATGCTCGGTCGGCGCAGCGAACTACGCATGGTAGTAAGATACAAAATGCACAGACTCTTCTACAACATAGGCTATAACATAGACAAAGACAAATGGAATAAAGAAACACAACGCTGCAAACGCAATACAACACACGGCGAAAAGAAAATACCAGCAACAAGAATCAATGCAGCAATACAACACTACGAAGACGAAGTAACACGCATCGCCGAACGTTACAAAAGCGACCCAACCATAGAAACATTCAAAACCGCCATTAACCAAGCCCTAAGAAAAAACGAAGAAGAAGCCCCACGAAAGGACGACTTCTTCGCCATCTACGACCAATTCATTGAAGAAGAAAAAGCACATAGCCATTGGACACGCCCCATGTTCATCAAGATGCGCACAATTAAAAAGCACCTCATGGACTACGACCCAGGCCTCTCCTTCACTAAGATCAACCTACAGTGGATGGACAGCTATTGCAACTATCTCCAAAGCCTCAACTTCCGCACATCCTACACAAAAAAACTCATCGACACAACGAAAATCTTCCTCAAGTGGGCAATGAGCCGAGGCTATCTCAAAGATCACACCTACATAGGTTACCGATGCAAGCTCAAGGAAGTCCGTAAACGCGTCATCTACCTCACATGGGACGAACTAATGAAAGTCTATCATCACGATTTCAAAGACAAAGAATACCTCGCACGTGTAAGAGACACCTTCTGCTTCTCCTGCTTCACCTCCCTACGCTATTCCGACGTCAAAAAACTCAAGAAAACCGACATCATAAACGGGATCATCTACGTAACAACGCAAAAAACTAACGACTCCTTAGCAATAGAGCTCAATGACTATTCATCCGCTATCCTCACCCGCTACGCAGACAATGGCTTAGAGATGGCACTCCCCGTTATTTCCAACGTCAAGATGAATAAATACCTAAAAGAAATGGCAAAAGAGTGCGAGTTGAACACGCCAATAACAGAAACATACTATGAAGGAACGACAAGAAAAGACATTGTATCACCCAAGTGGCAGCTAATAACAACACATTGCGGCCGTCGCACCTTCATCTGCAACGCATTAATGATGGGCATTCCCCCAAACATTGTAATGAAGTGGACCGGCCATTCCGACTACAAGTCCATGCAGCCCTACATCGACATTGCCGATTCAGCCAAAAGGAGTGCAATGTCACGCTTTAATAGACTTTAATTGATTGATATCAAAAAACAAAAAGTGTCGCGCAAAGTGTCGCACATAAAAACAAAAGCTGCTGATAATCAGCAGCTTAAAACAATATTCGCGGAAAGGATAGGATTCGAACCTACGAAACCCTTTAGGGGTTTACACGCTTTCCAGGCGTGCCTCTTCAACCACTCGAGCACCTTTCCTTGAAGAGTTGAATCGTTATTCCTTGCGGAAGGACGGGTGCAAAGATAAGGAGAACTTTCGGATGAGCAAAGGAAAGCGCGCGTATTTTCACACAAAGCCCCACGATTACGCTCATTGCGCAGTCGTGGGGCTCTGACACATCTAAAGGATTATTTCAATAGTGATTCATCCTTAGTGCGTGCGGAGTCAGCCCATGCTTCGGGAATGAATTTCCACGTGTGCTGCGGTTGCGGATCAATAGTTCCTTGACGTTCTATGCCCATCATGAGATAGTAACGGAGGTCTTTATCTGTGCTCCAAACAATGCGTTTCGACAGATCCGTAGCGGGAATGCCCGCACCCTTCGTAAGCAAGTCGCCACCACCATTGCCGCGATACGAACTGAGTGCACAGCGATAGGCCTTACCAAGCGAGAAAGGCTTGCCGTCTGCCATTTTCGTTATCGTTACTTTTGAACCAACAGGTTTCGTCACGTCGACCACATAGTGGATACCCATAGCTGAGTCAAAATTATAGCAAGGATTCTGTAACCGTTGCCAAGGATTGGTCAATTGCTGAGCATCCGGGCGAAACAAAAGCAGATGGTCGGTGCTGCTCTGCATTTGATTTGTCCACAATGCATAGGAATATTCCAGATAATCTTTTACTTCCTGGCCTGTAAGATTCATCACGTAGAGCTGATTCTCATAGCGATAGAGGTTAAACATATCACTTACGCGTATTTCTCCCTGCGGCACTACCGCATCGAGTGCCAACGGAGCTGCAAAGGAGATGTCTGCCCCGGAGATAGAAAGCTGCATCTGATGGATAAAGTCAATGAATGCTGACGACCCAAACAATGCGGGTATACTCTGCATAGCATGTTTGCTGTGGCCTATCACCTTAGAGGTAAAATCTTTTACCTTTTCGTATTGCTGAGAAAAACGGTGCATGTAAGCCGTGTCAGGTTGCAAGCTATCAATGTTCACTATTCTGCCCTGCGTATGTTTCCTCACGACTTTTCTTCCCTTAAGTGTTACCACCATATTGGCTCTCGCCACAGCTTCTGCTTGAGCTGCAGGATTGAGCACCCATACGGTATCACCTTCTGTATTGACCACCTGTTGGCATGCCTGTCGATGATCATGCCCACAAAATACTACATCAAATCCCGGCACTTGTTGAGCTACAGCCACGGCACCATCTTCACACCCATCCGTATAGGACTCTGGATGCCCCACACCAGAGTGGAATAATCCTACGATAACGTCGGCCTCACGCTGCATTTCTGGCATATACTTGCGTGCCGTAGTGACGAGATCGTCAAACTGCAGCCCTGTCCACAGATTGCGCGGCAACCACTTAGGGATGCATGGTGTGATCATTCCGAGCACGGCTATCCTTACACCTTGACGTTCGAGAATGGTATAAGGCTTCCAATAAGGTTTGCCGTCAGCAGTATGAATCACGTTGGCTCCCAACATGGGGAAGTTGCATTGCTTCACCCATCGGTCGTAGACAGCATGTCCTGTCTCCACATCGTGATTGCCCACGGTAGCTGCATCGTACTTCATATAGTTAAGCACATCTGCTGTAAGGTGTGTGCTAAGCGTATCAATATAATTATAGTAATAGGCTGAGGGTTGTCCTTGAAGTATATCTCCATTATCGAGCAGGACAATGCCTTTACTCTCTCGACGACCGCTGCGAAGTTGCTTCATGTAAGTACTAATGCGAGCCATGCTTCCCTTACCTGGACGACCATTGATAAAGTCATAAGGAAAGTAATTGCCATGCACATCGGTGGTCTCAATCAGAGTGAGTTTTACTTTTCTCACCTGTGCTTGCATGCCCAACACTGGTAAAAGTGCAAAAGCTATGAGCCCCAATATTCGTTGATATTGCATAGATTAAGAGTTTATTTACGACGATAGTTTACAAATCTGTAAGCGATGAGGTTTTTCTCATCAGGCTCATGAGCGTCTTCACTATCCACAGTCCACTCTGACTCATCGAAAGGAGGGAAGAAGGTATCAGCCTCATCGGGAGTAGCATCTATGTGAGTCAGACATAAGCGCTGAGCCAAGGGCAACGCTGCAGCGTATACACTTTCTCCGCCAATAACGTAGACTTCCTCATCTGCTTGGCAAGCCTGGAGTGCATCTTCAAAGCTATGGAACACCTCGATGTTGGGAGCAGAGAATCCCTCTTGACGAGTGATGACCACATTGCGACGGTTGGGCAGAGCGCCTTTGGGAAGCGATTCAAACGTCTTGCGCCCCATGATGATGGTATGGCCTGTTGTTAGATTTTTGAAATGCTTAAGGTCGGCTGGCAAATAGTATAGCAGACCTCCTTTGTTGCCTATGGCACGATTAGCTGCAAGAGCACAAATAATAGAGAGTGTCATATGATGATTATAAAAAATAGGCGTGTTTCTTTCAGTTTCAGCTGCAAAGGTAGTGCTTATCAGCCGATATTGTTGTAAATTTGCCTTGAAAATCCTGCTACATATGAAACAATACCTCGACTTGCTGCAGCGCATACTCGATGAAGGTGTGATCAAAGGCGACCGCACAGGCACGGGCACGAAGAGTATCTTCGGCCATCAAATGCGCTTCAACTTGGAAGATGGCTTCCCGCTTATCACTACAAAGAAGCTCCATCTCAAGTCTATCATACATGAACTTCTGTGGTTTCTCCACGGCGATACAAACGTGCACTATCTGCAAGAAAATGGTGTGCGTATTTGGAACGAATGGGCTGATGAGAATGGCGATCTTGGTCACATCTACGGCTACCAATGGCGCTCTTGGCCCGACTACAACGGAGGCCACATTGATCAGATCAAGGAAGTGGTACGACAATTGAAGGAAGATCCAAACTCGCGCCGTATCATCGTTTCGGCATGGAACGTAGCAGACCTCGACAAGATGAACCTTCCTCCGTGCCACCTGCTGTTTCAGTTTTATGTAGCAGATGGACGGCTTTCGCTGCAACTCTACCAGCGTTCGGCCGATACGTTTCTGGGGGTTCCATTTAATATAGCCAGCTACGCACTTTTGCTGCAGATGATGGCACAGGTCACGGGGCTCAAGGCTGGCGACTTCGTACATACCACAGGCGATACCCACCTTTACCTCAATCATTTGGAGCAAGCTAAGCTACAACTCACCCGTGAACCACGCCCACTTCCTCGCATGATACTCAATCCGGATGTAAAGAGCATCTTCGACTTCACATACGATGATTTCAAACTTGAGGGTTACGATCCTTGGCCCCACATTGCTGCCAAAGTCTCGGTATAAGTTTCCCGCTTGACGTTCTCCCCCACTCTACATTTATTTTCGCTTATTCCTTAATATATTCATGCCGCTACCACAAGCCTTTTGCAACGAGATTACCCAACTTCTCGGCGCCAATGAGGGCAAAAGCCTTCTTGATGCGTTACTCCACACAGAACCTTCTGTGAGTGTGCGCCTTAACCCACGCAAAGAGGGGAGTGCACCCACGGAAGAGACTTCTGCTGTGCCTTGGTGCGAAGAGGGACGATATCTCAAGGAGCGTCCGAAGTTTACCTACGACCCACTGTTCCACGCAGGGGCCTATTACGTACAGGAGGCAGCGTCCATGTTTGTAGAACAAGCGTATCGACAGATTGAGCAAGATTTCCATCCCCACCGACTGCTCGACCTCTGCGCAGCGCCAGGCGGTAAGAGCACGCTTTGGCGTAGTCTGATGAACGATGGTGACTTGCTCGTGGCAAACGAGCCCATACGGCAGCGTGCACAGATCTTGGCAGAGAATCTCACAAAATGGGGACACCCCGACGTGGTGTGCACCTCGTCCTATCCTGAAGAGTTTGCACCGCTTGCCAGTTTCTTCGACGTGATAGCTGCAGACGTACCTTGCTCAGGCGAGGGCATGTTTCGCAAGGATGAAGGAGCCATCGAGGAGTGGTCGACCGAGGCAGTCGAAGCTTGTGCTACTCGCCAGTGGCAGATCATAGAGAGTGTATGGCCAGCTCTGCGCCAGGGTGGATACTTAGTATACAGCACGTGTACGTACAACCGCCTTGAAGACGAAGACATGGTGCACCGCATCTGCCAAGAGCTGGGTGCCGAAGTCGTAGAGATACCCATTCCTACCGAATGGAATATCGCTGGCGACAACACTGGGCGCAACCTGCCCGTATACCATTTCTATCCACACCGCACTCAGGGTGAAGGCTTGTTCTTGGCCCTGCTTCGCAAAACCTCCGAAGCGCCCACCGCAAAAGAGAAGAAGGATAAAAAACGCCGCAACCAGCCTTCAGACTCAGCTATCAAGGGCGGTGCCAAGGTGGCGGATTGGATAAAAGATAGCGATGCATTCAAACTGCTTCGCCCCGACGAGAGCCACATCATAGCCGTGCGCCAAACGCTTGCCGACGATGTGCTGAAAGTTTCCTCCACCGTGCGCACACTTACAGCAGGCGTACTCCTCGTTGAGGGAAAAGGTAAGAAACTCATTCCCCAGCATGCACTCGCCCTTTCCCTACTATGCTCCGAGACGGCATTTCCTCGCACAGAACTTTCGCTCGATGAAGCACTTGCCTATCTTCACCGCGAATCGCTTGTACTATCCTCAGAGGTGCCACGTGGCTATGTCGTAGCATGCTATCAAGGACATGCGCTCGGCTTTCTCAATAATCTGGGTTCGCGCGCCAACAACCTCTATCCACAAGAATGGCGCATACGCAACTAAGACCGCAATCTCCGCCCAAGCACAAGACAATCCTTCACACCGCAACAAGCCCTCTTCCAACCTGCTAAAATTTTACCTCTCATGAAATTTTCTTTTTTGAAGTGCCTATATTTTGTTCTATTTCTCGCATTATTTTCTTCGATGGCACATGCTGCCGAAGAAAAGCGTAATTTTACACTCGTTATCGACGCTGGTCACGGCGGGCACGACGCTGGAGCCGTAGGTGCATATTCAAAAGAGAAGACTATCAATCTCAACGTGGCATTGGCATTCGGCCGCTTGGTGGAAGAAAATTGTCCCGATGTCAAGGTGATCTACACCCGACGCACCGACGTGTTCATTCCCTTGCAGCAACGCGCCGACATTGCCAACAACAATAAAGCCGACCTTTTCATCTCTGTCCACACAAATGCGTTGCCCAATGGCCGCATAGCTTACGGCTCAGAGACCTACTCACTGGGTATGGCTCGTGCTGGAGCCAATCTTGCAGTGGCCAAACGTGAGAACTCCGTGATTACCCTCGAGAGCGACTACAAACGCACTTATCAAGGTTTCGACCCCAACAAGGCGGAGAGCTACGTCATCTTCGAGATTATGCAGGACAAATATATGAAGCAGAGCGTCGATCTGGCCAGTTGCATTCAGCGCCAATACACCGCTGCAGGTCGTCCCAACAAGGGTGTGCACCAAGCTGGATTCTTGGTTCTGCGCAACACTTCCATGCCGTCCGTCCTCACGGAGTTGGGCTTCATTACCACCCCCGCAGAGGAGGCTTATCTCAATTCGCAGCAAGGCATTGCCGAACTGAGCCGCAGCATCTACAACGGATTTCTCTCCTATCGCCGCATGCACGAAAAAGCCGCCCACGACATCCCCGCCAATCTGCCCTTCACCACGCATACGAGTCCCACGCAGCAGACAGCTTCTACCCTGTCGCAAGGCGCAGCAAGCGCTCAGCAGCCCTTGCCTTCGACCGCACCTGTACCAGCATCATCTTCAGACGAAGTAGCCGTGGTGCCCGTAGCCGTAGTGCCCACCTCACAGATTGCAAAAGCATCCAATAAGAGCAAGCAAGAAGACAAGGCGGATAAGCAACAGACTGCCCCCGTTGCCACCCCCAAGGCCACGCCCAAAGTTTCTGAAAAGCCCAAAACTGCAGAGAAGCCTGCAACGCAGACTAAGGACAGAGCTACGGAGAAGCCTGCGACAAAAGCCGTAGAGAAGTCTGCGACGAAGCCCTCAGAGCGCAAAGACTCTCGAGCCAGCAACAAAGACAAGGCCACGGCAGAAAAATCTCAAACGACAACGAGCGAGAAAGGCAAGTCTACTGCCAATAAGAATAAGACAACCGCCGACAAATCAAAAACGACAGCGGACAAGGACAAGGCTCCCATCGGTAAGAAAAAGGCTGAGACCGACAATAAGAAGGCTGAGGCGAATAGCAAGAAGACTCCTACAAGCAAGGACAAGATTTCTACAAACAAAGATAAAGCCCCCGCAAGCAAAGACAAGACTTCCGCAAGTAAAGACAAAACGACAGATAATAAAAGCAAAGCGACAGACAACAAGAAGAAAGGAGACAACGCTTCGAGCAAGAAGTCGTCCGTGACCTACCGCATACAAGTGGGAGCTGGCAAAACAGAAATTGCCACCACCGATGCACAATTTAAAGGGCTGAACGTGACTCGAGTAAAAGAAGGAAGTATGTATAAATACTTCCACGGAAGTTACTCATCCTACGCCGAAGCACAAAAAGCTCTCCGCACAGCCAAAGCTAAGCTCAGCAGTGCCTATATTGTGGCCTACGTCAATGGAAAGTCCACTTCCGTAGCTGAAGCAAGAGCTAAAGAGCAAGGAAACAAAAAATGACACACTTACCTCCAACATCTACTGATAATGAAGAAAGAAACTAAGATTGCACTAACTGCCATTGTAGCGCTCGTACTGCTTTTCATAGGACTCAATTTCTTGAAAGGCATCAACGTATTTAAGAGCACCAACACCTACTACGTGAAATTCAAAGACGTGGCAGGACTGGCTGTTTCCAACCCCGTATACGCCAACGGCTATCCCGTGGGCATTGTGCGCACCATCGACTACGATTACCAACGCGGCGAGAACGTCGTGGTGGGTATTGAGCTCGACGATGATATGCGTGTGCCGGCTCAGACACGCGCCGAACTCGAAACTGAACTGATGGGCGGTGTAAAGATGCTCCTCGTATTGGGTCCGAACCCTGCCAAGAACATTGAGCAAGGCGATACCATTCAGGGCGGTATGCATCTCGGTGCGATGGACAAACTCGGCGACATGATACCTGCCGTAGAGAAGATGCTCCCGAAGCTCGACTCCATCATGGACAACCTCAACCGCCTCACGGGAGACCCCGCCCTCACCGCTACGCTTCACAATGCACAGGCAATCACCGAGAATCTGAAGCAAAGTTCTGCCCAGCTCAACACGATGATGCGCAACGACCTGCCGCCTATGCTTGCCAACCTCAAGAGCGCAAGTGCCAACGCCAACCGCCTCACCGCTAACCTCGCTGCCATCGACGTACAGACTACCATCAACAGCGTGAATGCCACCCTGCAGAGCGCACACAACTTAGCTAACCAACTGGGCGACATGTCTGCCAACCTCGATAGCAAACTCAAGAGTAAAGACAATACGCTCGGACTCTTCCTCAACGATACCAACGTATACGACAACCTCAACTCTACACTGCGCAATGCCGACTCCTTGATGATCGACCTTAAGGCTCATCCCAAGCGTTACGTACACTTCTCGGTATTCGGAAAGAAAGAAAAATAACATTTATTTGATTGATGACCAACTATTTCTACATAGACGCAGACAGCAAGCAGCAAGGCCCCGTATCGCCGCTCAGTTTTACAGCACTGGGCATTACGGCCGGCACCTTCGTTTGGTGTAATGGTATGGCCGACTGGAAGCGTGCTGGCGAACTGCCCGAACTGCAAATATACCTCGACAAGAGCGACGATACCTCACAGCAGTCAGCAAGCACCATCGGCAACGGAGTGCCACCACGCTTCAACCGCGAGGATGAGAAGCCCAACCCCTATGCCCATCATGAGGAGAACGCCAATCAGCACACGGGCTACGCAGGCCAGCCTTACAACGGGGCTGTCTGCCCCAACACCCACTTAGCAGCATCCATTATCTGCACCATCGTGTGGGGATTAATCTGCTTCTCACTTCCCGGACTCATCGCTAGCATCGTAGCCATCGTAAAGTCGTGCAATGTAGAGTCGCGTTTCCATGCTGGCGACTATGCAGGAGCTGTTCGTCAGTCGAAGAGCGCATACAATTGGATTATCGGATCCATCATTGCCGGCATAGGCGGATGGGTACTCTTGATAATTGGGTTCATCTTTATGGGGCTCACCTTAGGCGCCATGGGAAGTCTCCTTTCAGAGGGAGATTTCATTGACAGTTTTATAGATATCATGCAGTCGGCTGCCCTCGTAGCCATCTAAGCATAGACCATGATAGAGGAGAACGAAGCCCACGTAGGCTATTCGCTCTCCTCTTTTTATTACCTATAATAGATAGTCAATTCATTGTTTTTCTCTATCTTTTCTTTTGCCCATCAGCACGGCGTGATACGCATTGCTCTACAAAAATAATGATGCAACAACTGACTAAACGTCCTTATTAGAATGCACGCCAGCTTGTAATACTTATTTTTTCGCAAAGTATGATAACGTGCTGACCTTATTAGAATGCACGCCAGCTTGTAATACTTAATACTTTATACTTAATACTCTATATTCCCATGTCCACCTCCCTATTCATGATAGCGACACTCGCTGTCTACTTCTTACTTCTGCTCTACATATCACGTCGTTCCATGCGCAAGGGCGGACGAGGCAACGATGCCTTCTTCCGTGCTGGGCGACAGTCGCCGTGGTGGATGGTAGCCATCGGCATGATAGGAGCCAGCATATCTGGCGTGACGTTTATCTCTGTGCCAGGATGGGCTAAAGCCACAGGCATGACCTACCTGCAGATGTGCATGGGATTCATCGTGGGCTACGTAGTAGTAGCATTTGTTCTCCTTCCGCTCTATTATAAGTTACGCTTGACGAGTATCTATGCCTACTTAGGCACGCGGATGGGGCGCGCTTCTCACCGCACAGGGGCACTCTTCTTCGTGCTGAGCAAACTCACGGGGGCTGCAGCACGCCTTTACTTGGTATGCTTGGTCATCAGCCAGTTCGTAGTAAAGCCGCTGTGGGGAGATGGCACACTACCCTTCGTCGGCACCACGCTGGTGGTGCTCCTTCTCATTTGGCTTTACACGCGCCGTAGTGGCATACAAGCCGTGGTGCGCACAGACGTGCTACAGACGTGTTGCCTCATCCTTGCAGCCATAGGCATACTCATAGCTGCTGCCCAGCACATGCACCTCGATGCTATAGGCACGTGGAACGTCATCACGGAGAGCCCCATGTGCCGCATATGGGAGTGGGACGCTGCGAGCAAGCAAGCCTTTTGGCGACAATTCTTAAGCGGTATATTCATCGTCATCGTCATGACAGGTCTCGACCAAGACATGATGCAGAAGAACCTTACCTGTCGTAACCTCCGTGAGGCGCAGAAGGATATGTGCCTCTATGGCCTTGCCTTTCTGCCTGTCAACGCGCTCTTCTTGGCTCTCGGCATATTGCTTTATACGCTCTGCACATGGCAAGGGCTCACGCCTCCAAACACGGGTGATGAGTTGCTGCCCTGGCTCGTAAGTTCTGGGACACTGGGTGAATGGGTCATCGTGCCCTTCACCATCGGCATTGTGGCGGCTGCCTTCTCAAGTGCCGACTCTGCCATGACGGCACTGACTACTACTATCTGTATTGACCTTCTTGGGATGAACGAGGAACATGAACAGAACGCTCAATCGCTTCACACCCGCCGATGGGTACATATCTGTGTGGCTGCAACCACTGCATTGTGTATTGTGCTTTTCAAGGTGGTGGGCAATGACAATGTGCTTAATGCCATCTACATCATGGCAAGCTATACTTATGGTCCTCTGCTCGGCCTCTATGCTTTTGGATTGTTTACGAAGCGCAGTGTGCGCGACCGTTTCATTCCCATCATCTGCATTGCCTCGCCAGTGGTGTGTGGACTGCTCGACCATTTCGCCCCCATCTGGTGGGGATATAGCTTTGGCTACGAATTGTTATTGCTTAATGGAGGGATTACATTTACAGGATGCTTGATCTTATCAAGTAATAAGTAATCATATCAAGTAATAAGTAATAAGTAATAAGTAATACATGCTTGCTCATTACAAGTAACAAGTAATATACCTTTATAAGATTTCAGCCAATACCGGGGGCGACGCGTCCTCGCGTCGGCATCGCCTGCGGGCAAGAAGTGGGTTCAAAGGCAGTGGGGGCGAACCGTCCCGGTTCGGCTTGACACGCGAGGCTCAATGCCGAAGCGGGGCAAAAGCTATTTTTATCTTATGTCGCCTCAGGCATTGAGCCCTTCGTCAACATACCGAAGCGAGACGCTTCGCCCCCACTGCCTTTGAACTCACTTCTTGCTCTCTAGTTATGCCGACGCGAGGACGCGTTGCCCCCGGTATTGGCTGAAATCTTATAAAGGTATATTACTTATTACTTGAAATGAGCAAGCATGTATTACTTGTTACTTATTACTTAAACTTAGCAAGCATGCATCATTTCAGTACCCCCTCCAGTTCTTCCACCTCGCGACGATAAGTCTTGTCCACGCTGATGCGGCGCGCCACTTGATTGCAGGCATAGAGCACGGTGCTATGATCGCGCTTACCAAAGATGCGACCTATCTGACTATACGTAGTCTCGGTATACTTATGTATGAGATACATGGCGAGCTGACGAGCCTGCACCATGACCTGCTTACGACTCTTTGTAGCAAGGTCTTTCTGCTTCACACCATAGTGCTGACAGACGGCTGCCGCGATGTCGTCGGTCGAGAGTTCTTTCTTCTCCAGATTGACAGCGCGAGCCACTACTCGCTGAGCCAGCTGAAGGTCTATCTCACAATTATCCACCACGGAGTATGCCATGATAGAATTGATAATGCCCTCGAGCTCACGTACACTGCTCTCGACATTCTGTGCAATATACTGCACCACATCCGTGGGGATCACTTCCGTGAGTCCATCGCGGCGTATTTTCGATATCAAGATGTCGCGGCGAAGCTTCGTATCGGGCTTCTCCATCTCTACCACCATGCCCCACTTGAATCGGGTAAGCATACGTTCCTCTATGCCCTCGAAGAGCACAGGCGGTCGGTCGCAGGTGATGATAATCTGACGATTGTTCTGCTGCAGATGGTTGAATATGTGGAAGAATGCCATCTGCGTCTTCGACGTAGTGATCTCCTGTATATCATCGATGATAAGCACATCGATGGTCTGATAGAAGTTGATAAAGTCGTTCTGCGTGTTGTGTATCACCGAGTCGGTATACTGCGTCTTGAATACGTGGGCGGAAACGAAGAGCACACGTTTGTCGGGGTAAATCTGCTTGATGCGCACCCCGATGGCATTGACCAAGTGGGTCTTTCCCACTCCACTCGGACCATAAAGAAAGAAGGGATTGAAGGTGCTCTTGCCCGGATTCTCGGCAATGCTCAAGCCTACGCTGCGCGAGAGCTTGTTGCTGCCGCCCTCTACGAAGTTGTCGAACGTGTAGCGACGGTTGAGCTGCGAGTCGAGCGGTGGAAGCTGTGCGGGCTGTTGCTGCGGTGTAGGTCGGTAGCGGTTAATCTCAGGCTGAGATGCCTGCTGCGGTCCTACCTTAAGCAGCGGTTCGGGCACGGGGTTACCCTCTGGAGCGGGGTCGAACACGTAAGTAAGCTTAATACTCCCCGTACCGAAATAGCGATGGATGGCCTGCATGAAATATGCCACATAGTTCTTGTCAAAGTACTCTGCAAAGTACTTCGTCGGCACCCTCACCCTCAGTTCATTGTCGACAAAGCTGACAAATTCCAAAGGCTCAAACCAGCCAGTGTAGTGCTTGGCTGGAATATTTTGCTTAATGAGTTGCAGAGAAAGCTGCCAATTGGAGAGCGAGGATTGATCCATCTTTATATTTTAGAGTACATGCACCCTCACGCTGAGGAAGGGATGTCAGCGGAGGGGATAGGGGGTTGTTGGAGTATGGAATGGGGAATCTGAACAATCTACGAGGAGAGTTCTGGGTGGCCTACTTCTTAATGGTCACATCGACAACGATCTTGGAGTGGTCAGGATCGTTGGTGATGAGCAAGATGCGTCTACGACCCTTGAAGAAGGTATTGTTGGCATTGATCGTAATCTTCAGTTTTTCTGCCTCACCAGGTGCTATGCTGCGCTTGCCGAGGCTCACGCCGATACCTGGATTGTATACTTGCAGAGCACTGATGATCAGAGGTGTCTTGCCCGTGTTGCGGAGCATAATCTGTCCCGACACTTTCTTCTTCTTGCCCATCGGACCGAGCGTGATGTGCGTGCTATCAAGCACTGCCACGGGGGCGAGGGCATGTTGTGAGGGCGTATCGAGGAAGTCGGGCAGAAGTGTGGCAGAGACGTTGATTTCATTGTCCTTGCTCACACGGTCGCCCATGAATCGGCTTAAGTAGATGCTCGTCTGCGTAAGGCCCATAGAGTGGAGTTCGCGGCTATCGAGCGTAAGAAGGATTCTGCCCACTCGCCCGGGGCGAATCACCTGAGGATCAGCCTGTGCCGTAAGGTAGCTGGGGAGGTGCATCAATTCGGGGCGGAAACTGCGCTTGCTGGAGTTGAGCACAGAGAGCACCACGGTAGGACGGTCGCCCTTGTTGACGTCGTCGAACTCTACATCGTCCGTACTGAGGTAGAAGTCGCCCACTTTGTAGGGATACTCTGCCGCATCGGCTGCGTTCTTACCCATACTCACCACGCCCACCATGCTGAGATAGTGAGGTTGGTCATCGAGGTTGGTATATACGGCGAGCGACTTATTGAAGTGGCCCAATAGTTCGGCATCGTAAGTAGCCTTGACATAGCCCGTGCTACCCGGTCCGATAGGCGTAGTGGTCCACTCTGCGCTGGTGCAACCGCAGTCGGTACGAACATTTCGTATGATTAAGTCTTTCGTGCCCTTGTTCGTCACCTTAAACACGGCAGTCTGTGGCACATGCCACAAGAGCTTGCCCACTTCCTGCGTAGTCTGGTCGAAGGCAATCTGAGGTTGTGCCATCGCCGTCATCACGGAGGAGAGGACGAAGGCTATGATAGAGTATATATATTTCATGTTTGGATGTTAATCTCTTATTCAAGTTTCTGATTTAGGGGGGGGGATGGGCTGAAAGCCCAACAAGCCCATAGCCCGGGGCAAGCGAAGCGGCACCCTGAGTGATCGATTCCTAGTGATCTTCCGCCCTGAAAGGGCAAAAGCTTGGAATCAATTCGGGAATGCTTTTGCCCTTTCTGGGCGACATCCTCTACGAAAGCCTACCTAGGGCGCTGCCCTGGGCTAAGTGCTGTTGGCCTTTCAGGCCGTACAATCCTAAATCCGAAGCTTCAGTCTTTTATCTTCTGCAAAGATAGTGCAATCTGAGCGCAATACAAAATGAAAGGCGAAAAGACTTATATTTTGCTCGAATCCTTTTGATGAGTTTCTGTTTTGAGCATCACACTTCAAGCCGACGCGAGACGCGTTGCCCACAAAACTGATGAGAAATCGTCATTCTCGCGTACGCGCACACGCACACACGTCAAGCATTTTTCACCTCGAAAGGCCTACACTCCTGCACTATTTTGGTGTTTCCTACTGAATATCAGCGCGTAACAAAATGTATACAAGTCTCATTTGCCTGCACTTTACCTACACTTTTGCTTGCACACCAGGGCCACAATTATCCCTTACTCCAGGAAAAACGAGAGCAAGGGATAATTTTAACTCCAGCAAGGACTAATCGAACCTCTTGCGAGGTATAATCTGTACGTTGCGAAGCGACGACCTACGATGACGCATAATGGCGGGGAGTGCAAGCATGAGTGTAAGGAAAGTGTAGGTAA
The DNA here is from genome assembly GCA_050873845.1 of Alloprevotella sp. GTDB lineage: Bacteria > Bacteroidota > Bacteroidia > Bacteroidales > Bacteroidaceae > Alloprevotella. The sequence continues at coordinate 1,490 of JBNMGC010000030.1, read as the reverse complement.
CAGAAGAAGGATAATCTGCATAGCGTACTGATTATCAGCATATTCGAACACCCCGAGTGTAAGATGCCGAACAATACGAGGGTAAAACTGACGGAACGCGCGCGTACGTACGCGTAAGGGGGCACAGCCAGACCATCTGACATATGCCTAAAAGATCGCTTCATCGTGCTTAGGAACAGAACGATTCCTTATAGGGCCATGAAAAAGAAGAAAAAGAGGAGGTTAATCGTTGTTTTTCAAGGATTTAGTTTGTCGGATATAGAAAAAGTTGTAATTTTGCACCGCTTTTCCACTCAGCCGCTGTCGGGATGCAGAGTTCCCCGTTAAGCTGGGTCGGGACGGACAACAATACATTTTAATCCCATCAATAAAAATGGCAGATTTAATTAAGATTGCTGAAGAAGCTTTTGCTACTGGCAAGGAGTTCCCCAAGTTCAAGGCTGGTGACACTGTAACCGTAGCATACAAAATCGTCGAAGGTAACAAGGAGCGTATCCAGTTGTATCGCGGCGTTGTTATCAAAATCAATGGTCATCAGGACAAGAAGCGTTTCACTGTACGCAAGATGTCTGGTACCGTAGGTGTAGAACGTATCTTCCCCATCGAATCTCCGAACATCGAGAGCATCGAGGTGAACAAGATTGGTAAGGTTCGCCGCGCTAAGCTTTACTACCTCCGCGCCCTCACTGGTAAGAAGGCTCGTATCAAGGAAAAGCGTACTAACGCCAAAAACGACTAAGTTCTTCACCACTTCAAGGCATCTTCAAGCAAGATTCCGACATAAAAAGAGGTTCCTCTCAGAGGAACCTCTTTTTATGGTTTATACTCATTGGGGAGTTTGAGAAACAGTCTCTCCCATTAATCTTTTCGTGTCAAACGAATACCCACATCGGCTATGCCGGGAAGCATCTCGCTACGCATAATATGATAGATGCTGATATCTGCCGAAGAACCTGCCTTATGATACTCCGTGATCCAAGGAAAGTCATATTGGAAAAGGCTCACACCAGCCCCCTCTGCATCACCCTTAGCATCAGTGAGCTGACAATTGACTGTGTCGCGGCTCACGTGCTCTGGATTGTGCCAATGCTGTTGCACTACGATCCACAACGACTGATAGGGATAGGGTGTGGAGGCAGAAGTGCGTAGTCCTATATGGAACGCATATTGTCCCGAAGCCTTTAGTGTATCCACATGATAATGAAGCGTATCGCCTGGTTCCCACCCCTCGACCGCCACAGAACAATAGTCGTAGGCCACAGGCTTGCTCTCACAAGCCGATAGTAAGAAGAGAACTATAAGTAAAGATAATGTAGCGAGATATGAAGATTTACGCATAAATAAGATGTAGATTGAGAGGAGAAGGATGCTTGTTTAATCTATATTATTCATAAGTTCTGTGGGCGACGCGTCTCGCGTCGGCATGATAGGTGATTGATCTCTTACCAATTGTTGCCGACGCGAGACGCGTCGGCAACAGAGCTTATGAG
>JBNMGC010000029.1:0-19199 GCA_050873845.1 Alloprevotella sp. | reverse complement strand
GGTAACTTCGCCCACAACCCCGAGCCTCTGAAGCAGAACCTCAGCGAAATCCGTAACCTGCTCCGCAAGGGCCGTCACGATCTGGGTATCGTAGTAGACCCCGACGTAGACCGCTTGGCACTCGTATGCGAGGATGGTAGCATGTTTGGCGAGGAAAATACCCTCGTAGCTTGCGCCGACTACGTATTGAAGCACACTCCTGGTCCCACGGTGAGCAACCTCTCTTCAAGCCGCGGCTTGCGCGACGTGACCGAGAAGTATGGCTGCAACTATACTGCTGCTGCCGTAGGCGAAGTGAACGTAGTGACTAAGATGAAGGAAACTGGTGCCGTGATCGGTGGTGAAGGCAATGGCGGTGTAATCTATCCCGCAGCTCACTCAGGTCGCGACGCATTGGTAGGTATCGCATTGATCCTCACTTACTTGGCTAAGACGGGTATGCGCGCAACAGAACTGCGTGACTCACTTCCCCAATACTACATTGCCAAGAATCGCATTGACCTCGATCCTACTACCGACATCTTCGCAATTCTGCAGAAGGTTAAGGAGCTCTACAAGAACGAGCAGGTGACCGATATCGATGGCGTGAAGATAGACTTCGCCGACAAGTGGGTACACCTCCGCAAGAGCAACACCGAGCCTATCATCCGTGTATATTCAGAAGCACACACCATGGAAGAGGCCGACGCTCTCGGCAAGCAGATCATGGATATCGTGTACAACATGACACAGAAGAAGGATAAGTAATCGCGATAACCTATCCCCTCTTCACGCTTTGCGGCCTCTGCCCGCTGTCCCCCCAAAGTATGCCCCTTATGGCTTTGCAATATTAGGTATATGTTCCCCATAAACGTGTGGGGAGAGACAGCGGGCGGAGGTTATTTTTTAAGTATTAAGCATAAAGTATTAAGTATTACATTCTTGCATGGTTCAAGTAATAAGTAATACTTTCTTACAAGTTTTCAGCCAATACCGGGGGCGACGCGTCCTCGCGTCGGCATCCCACAGCGCAACCACATTAGCACATTAGTGCGCAGCGCGTCCATTAGCACATTACCCAATCCTATTATGAAGAAATCCCTCCTCGTCTTTGCGCCCGCAATGCTGGCAAGCATGGCAGCACAGGCGCAACACTACAACGTGGTGTATATCATGACCGACGACCATACGGCACAGATGATGAGCTGCTATGACCATCGCTTCGTAGAAACACCCAACCTCGACCGCATCGCTCAAGACGGCGTGAAGTTTGTCAACTCTTACGTGGCCAATAGTCTCTCAGGTCCGAGCCGTGCCTGCATGATCACAGGTAAGCATTCTCACAAGAACGGATTTACCAATAATGAACACGGCATATTCGATGGCTCGCAGCAGACCATGCCCAAACTCATGCAGAAGGCAGGCTATCAGACCGCCATCATCGGTAAATGGCACTTGGTGAGCACACCGACAGGATTCGACTACTACAACATCCTTCCCGCTCAGGGCGACTACTACAATCCTAACTTCATCAACATGGATGGTACGACCACACGCGAGAAAGGCTACGTGACCAATATCATCACCGATAAGGCCATCGACTGGATGGAGCATAAGCGCGACAAGTCGAAACCCTTCATCCTCTTCATTCACCACAAGGCATGCCACCGCGCGTGGTTGCCCGAACTGAAGTATCTGCGTGAGTATGAGGACAAGACTTTCGAACTACCCGCCAACTTCTACGATGACTACGAGGGTCGCGATGCTGCCAAGACTGCCGAAATGCAGATAGGCAAGCACATGGACATCGTATACGATACGAAGATGTTTACTCCCGGCGCCAATACCTATCTGACCGACACCTATCTCGGCATGGTGGGCCGCCTCAATAGCCGCGACCGCGCAGAGTACGACTTCTTCTACGATTCTCTCGCTATCGACTTCCGCAACCGCAAACTCACGGGTAAGGCATTGGCAGAATTCAAGTACCAGCGCTACATGCGCGACTATGCCAAGGTGGTGAAGTCGCTCGACGACAACGTGGGCCGCACGCTCGACTATCTGAAGCAGGCCGGTCTGCTCGACTCTACGCTCGTGGTCTACACCTCCGATCAGGGCTTCTACATGGGTGAACACGGATGGTTCGACAAGCGCTTCATGTATGAGGAATCGCTCAATACGCCCCTCGTGATGCGTCTGCCCAAGGGCTTCAATGCTCGTGGCGACATCAAGGAGATGGTGCAGAACATTGACTATGCTCCTACCTTCTTGCAGCTCGCGGGCGCTCCTATCCCCTCTGACATTCAGGGCGTTTCGCTCCTGCCTTTGCTCCAGGGAAAGCACCCCAAGAACTGGCGTAAGAGCATCTATTATCACTATTATGAGTATCCCGCCGAACATGCAGTGAAGCGCCACTACGGTGTGCGTAGCTCAGACGGCTACAAGCTCATCCACTTCTACAACGACATCAATAAGTGGGAACTCTACGACCTCAATAAGGATCCGCATGAGATGCACAACCTCTACGGCCAGCCCGGCACAGAGAAAATCACCAAGCGCCTCATGAACGAACTCGTCAAACTCCAGAAGCAGTATGACGACAAGGACGCACTGAAGTTCAACTCAATGGGAAAATAAATCTCACAACACGCTCTGTGGCCGACGCGTCCCGCGTCGGCATCAAGAGCGAGTAAGAAGTGAACCTATAGTAAGTGGGGGCGAAGCGTCTCGCTTCGGCACGCAGGTGAAGGGCTCGAAGCCCAATCCTGCGTAAGAGAAAGTGTAAAAGCTTTCGCCATGCTTCGGCATTGAACCTCGCATGGCAAGCCGAAGCGAGACGCTTCGCCCCCACTTACTATGGGTTCACTTCTTGTCCGAAGGTAGCGCCGACGCGAGGACGCGTCGCCCCCGGTACTGGCTGAAAGTCTTCTTGTCTCGAAAACGCGTCTTGACTCCAGTACTGGCTGAAGCGCCACTTATCTATCCATGAACCGCTAAAGAGTGTTACGCAGAATTATTCATACTTGTCCAATCCCTATCCAAAAGTCTACTTTTCTTAAATTAAACGCGGATAAACTTTGTGCGAGATACAAATTTTGCGTAAATTTGCCATTGGTAGTCGCGTTCGGCTAAGTTAACCCCTTCTATGAAAAGGAATCCGTAAGTCCGCTAGCATCTACTCATTGCTGATAGTCCGAACCTATAGCGCTCTATAGCAATGTTTGAGAGAGTTATAAATATAAAGTAAATAAAAAGCGCTTCCACGTGTGTAGCCACGTGATGGATACTTTTACCCCTATTGGGGGGGGGTAAAATTGAGTTAGCTCAATCTGTAGCGTATGAGATTGTGAATCGTAATGAAGAGAATATTTCGTAAAATATTCAATTGGTACTTTAGCAAGAGAGTCCTCCCATATTGGTGCATTGTTATCTTCGACCTCTTAGTGTGCTTCTTTGGAGCATTGTTCGTGATTTGGTTGCGCCACCCTGCTTCGTGGATGATGCAAGAGTGGGGAGCGTTGCTACATACCCTGCTGATGTTTGGCTTGTTCAATCTGATTGGATTCCGCGTATTCCACGTCTATTCAGGCATACTGCGCTATTCACAGTTTGACGACCTCTTGCGATTGCTTTATTCCAGTCTGCTATCACTTGTTCTCTCGGTATGCTTCATTATGGTGGACAATCATTACGGACTTGTGCAGACGTTCTATCCGCTCACCATTCGCATGACGACCTCCATCTATCTGGGCACTGCGGCTCTGCTCTGTGGCTCGCGCGTACTGATACGTTTGTTTTATGACAACGCACTCGTGGGACATACTGCTGCCAACGCCCTGATATACGGCACCCGTGAGGGAGCCATCGCGCTCACTGTCAATGCACGCAATCTCAAGCCAGTAAAGTTCCTCATTGAAGGCTACATTGGAGATGAAGAAGATAATGGCTCAGTCCGACTGATGGGCCGTCGCATCTATTCCATTCACGATGATCTGCTCTCGATTATCCATAAGAAAAATATCAAAGCCCTGCTTGTAAGTCCGCTGAAGCACGAAGCCTTTGTAAATAATCGTGCCTTCCAAGACATGCTCATCAATGCCGGCGTGAAGATCTATATCACCCAGAACTCTGAAGAGTGGAAGCGCGGAGACGTAAAGAAGCAAGTAAACGTGCGCGAGGTGAACATTGAAGATCTCCTTCCGCGCGAACAGATACAGGTGGATATGGAGGCAGTGGGCAGCCTCTTGAGCGGAAAGCGTGTGCTCATCACCGGTTCGGCAGGCTCTATAGGCTCCGAACTCGTGCGTCAGATTGCCGAATACAATCCCGCAGAGCTTATGCTCATCGATCAAGCAGAGACCCCGCAGCACGACATTCGCCTCATGATGCGTGAGAAATTCCCTAACATCAAGGCCGAGACCGTCGTGACAAGCATCTGCCGACAGAGCCACATGGAGAATATCTTCCGCACGTTCAAGCCCGACTACGTGTTCCACGCAGCAGCCTATAAGCACGTGCCCATGATGGAGGACAACCCCAGCGAGAGTGTGCAGAACAACGTGTACGGCACGCGGGTGATAGCCGACCTCAGTGTGAAGTATGGCGTAAAGAAATTCGTCATGGTCAGCACCGACAAGGCGGTCAACCCCACCAACGTGATGGGCTGCTCGAAGCGTATCTGCGAGATCTACGTGCAGAGCCTTGACAAGGCTATCAAGGACGGTAAGGTCAAGGGCGTGACGCAGTTCGTCACCACCCGTTTCGGCAATGTGCTCGGAAGCAATGGTAGCGTGATTCCCTTGTTCCGCAAGCAGATAGCACAGGGCGGTCCGCTCACGGTGACCCATCCCAAGATTATCCGCTACTTCATGCTCATCCCCGAAGCCTGCAAGCTCGTGCTCGAAGCCGGTACGCATGGCAAGGGCGGCGAGATCTTCGTATTCGATATGGGAGAACCCGTGCGCATAGCCGACCTCGCACAGCGCATGATCAAGCTTAGCGGTGCTGAGGGCGTAACGATAAAGTACACCGGACTGCGTGAGGGCGAGAAGCTCTATGAAGAGGTGCTCAATGAGAACGAAGGCACGCTCCCCTCATTCCACAAGAAGATACGTATCGCACAGGTGCGCAGCTACGAATACGACGAGGCTGTGTCGCAGCTCGATGAACTCCTTAAGATATCGAAGGAGTACGACGATATGGCCACGGTGCGTAAGATGAAGGACATCGTGCCCGAATATATCAGTAAGCATTCGCGCTACGAGGTGCTTGATGCTCCGCAAGAGGGTGAGGCAAATGAAACTGCTGCCCCCGACGTTCAAAGTCATTAATATTTCAAGAGAAAGATGAAATGGAGACTCTTCCTTGTAAGCCACGCCCGCTCAAGTGCTGGGACTTATGGGCTTCAAGGAAGAGTCGCTTTTTTAGTGTAGTGCAGAATCTTTTATTGCAAGTTCGCTCAGCGAGTTTTCTCAGCCAGTACCGGGGGCGACGCGTCTTCGCGTCGGCGTCAACTGCGAGCAGCAAGTCTACTCAGAGCCTATTAGTAACAACTATGAGTAATAGAAACTTATTACAAGCATAAGCATTTCATGACTCATACAGCCGATGCGAGGACGCGTCGCCCCCAGTATCGGCTGAACTTATATAAGTAACCTCTTAACTCATAAACTCATTAAACTCATTAAACTCATAAACTCATTAAACTTATAAACTCATTAAACTTTCCCCTCCATCCACAGAACTCCCTTACAGATGAAACGCTACCTTTCCTATTTACTCCTCCTTCTCCTCCTTCCATGGGTAATCCTATCCTCCTGCCAGCGTGGGGAGCATACCTCGCGTCAAGTAGCAGATGCCGATAGCATGCTTCGCGGCCAGACAGACCTACTCTTCTCCAACCCCAAGCAGGCAGTGAAACAACTCGCACAGTATCAGCGAGGACTCACCGACAGCATGGCGTGGTATAAGGTAGAGGTGTTTCGCTCCACAGCCATCAACTTGGCTGGCGATACCCTCGAGGCCAACCGATGCTATGAGCGTGTGCTCCGTTGGTGCTCCCATACGCCTGGATCGCACAGCATAGCCGGACAAGTGTGGAACCATCGAGGAGTCAATGCCATGCTTCGGGGCGATGCACAGCAGTCGTATGCCTGCTACGAGCGCGCCTTTGCGCTTCTCGATCAGCCGCCCAAGACCATTGACTTGCTGAGCAGCACGATCAACCTTGCCGACATGAATATGCTCAACGGACGTCTGCCCAAAGCATCCGAACTCTATCGATATGCCCTCTATCTCTGTGACTCCCTTCGCAATCAGCACAGCCGTGTGCCTATCTGCGTGGGACTCGGACAGGTGTATATGGAACTTGAAAATTACCCCGAGGCTCACCGCTATTTCCGCCTCGCCTCTCGCCAGATAAAGGGTGAAACTCTCCAGACGCAATATCTCTACCATCTCTCGCTCGGCAATTGCTATTATTATGAGAAGCGTTATAAAGAAGCGCTGCAAAGTTTCCGCACCGCTCGCGACTTTGCTACCAAGTTCAACAACGAGGGGTTTCGCATCAGTTGCGATGCCAACATGGGCGAGGTCTATCTTATGCTCGACGATTTGCCCCGTGCACGCGCTTGTCTCGACTTGTGCAAACCCGCCCTTGGCGATCGTCCGCTCGTCAATACCGACAACACCTTTTATATAAAAAGCCTCGTGGCAGATCTTGCTATAGCCGAGGGGCGCACCTCACAGGTGAAAGACTTCGTGAGCCGCGAGTCCGACTCCCTGCTGGTGAGTACACCGCGCTATCTGATGCTCCATTACCGTCGGCTGCAGCGCTATGCCGCTCGCGACCATCGTTGGCAAGATGCCTATCGTTACCAATCGCTATCTGTGCGCTATGCCGACTCGCTGAATAGCCGGCAGGCACGCAACACCATGGCAGAGATGGCAGGCCGCTATCAGCGCGACACGACCCTCTTGCGTCAGCACCTCGCCATAGCCGACTATGCTGCTCGCAATGTGCGCCAGCAGAACTACATCATCCTCGCCGTGGCGCTCGTGGCGCTAATCGCTCTGGCTGGTACGCTTATTATCGTGCTTTACCGCCGCCGCACACAGGAGCGCATGAAGCAACAGATGGAGCGCATCACCGAACTGCGTATGGACGTGGTGCGCAACCGCGTGTCGCCCCACTACGTGTTCAATGTGCTTGGCACCGTCCTGCCCAAACTGCAGCGTTATCCCGAGTTGGTGGCCCCCGTAGAGATGCTCATCGATGTGCTTCGTGGCAATCTGTTGGCTTCGGGCAAGGTGGCAGTGCCTCTGCGCGATGAATTGGCTCTTGTTCACCGCTTTGTCGATCTCCATCATTACAGCAAGGGACCGCTTCCGAGGGTCAGTTGGGACGTTGCTCCCGACCTTGAGCAGAGCATGCTTCGTGTGCCCTCCATGTCGCTGCAGATCCCTGTAGAGAATGCCCTAAAGCATGCATTCCCTGTGCTCACGGAGGAGTGTGCGATTCATATAGAGGTAAGTCTCACAGCCGACCATTGCCTCCACCTCCAAGTGACTGACAATGGTCAGGGCTACAATCCTGGACGTGTGAAGCGCACGGGACGCGATACGGGCACGGGCCTTCGTCTGCTCACGCGTACGCTCGAGATTCTCAATCAGTACAATCGACGTCAAGCACGTTTCTCAATCTCCAACGTTGCCCTCCCTCATCATGGCACTCGTATGGAGCTACTCTTGCCCACCGACTATACGTTTGAGACGAACAAGAAATGAGTCTTGTCAAGTAACAAGTAACAAGTAATAAGTAATACATTCTTGCTCTGTTTAAGTACTACAGTCCTGTTGGGAAGAGTCTCTTAAGTATTACAATCTTGCAAGTTTACACCCAGTTCTGTGGGCGACGCGTCTCGCGTCGGCATCGTCTGCGAGCATCCAGTCTTTCAGCCGATACTGGGGGCGACGCGTCCTCGCGTCGGCGACTGTCTGTATTAAGCAGTTTGAGTACACACTTGCTGAGTAGACTTAGTGCTCGCGGTCGATGCCGACGCGAGGACGCGTCGCCCCCAGTAGGCTCTGAGTAGACTTAGTGCCCCCAGTAGCCTCTGAGCAGACTTAGTGCCCCCAGTAGGCTCTGAGTAGACTTAGTGTTCGCATGCTCAGCCGACGCGGAACGCGTCGCCCACAGAACTGGATGAAAGTTTACAAAATATCCCCCAAGCAGCGATAAGGGTTGCTTGGGGGATATTGCGTAATGAATGTCTTATCTAAGCGACGGGGCGTTTTATAGCGGGAACGACATGCCGATGGTCACGTTGCTATTGGCACGTTTGAGGGGAATGCCCTGCTTGCTGAGCTTGCCGAAGAAGTGGTCAGTACCGGCGAAGATGTTGTAGTGCTTAGCATGGAGGCTCACGAGCAGACCGCTGGTGAAGCCTGTGGTGTTGCCACCGAGACTAAAACTTGCGTCAAACCACTTCGTGGGGGCTACGTTGGCAGAGAAGAGTCCCTGATGCCATGCGTACTTACCCGCCATGCGGCTGGTGTAGAGGAAGCCAAACTTCAGACGGCGATAGGCGGGAAGGGTATATTCGGCACCCAAGTTGATGGTAGCAGAGAGGGCACGCGTCTCGCTTTTCTTGCCATCGTAATATACGGCAAACAGGTCGCCGAGGTCGTCGCCCAAGGCTTCAAACTGATCGCCAATCTCGTTGGTCTCAGTGCGGTTGCTCGTCACGTAGATGTCTTCATCGAATCCATTGAACTCCCATTCACCTGCCGAAGAGGCTTGATGCATGTTCTTCCAATTGATAAAGCCAAGGTCGGTGATTGAGGCGCTCAGTTTCAAGTCGGGGATGACCTGATAGGTCGCACCGAAGTCGAAGGCAAGACCGAAGCCCGAGAGCCCAGCCTTGAAGTCGTCGAGCCCATGGATGCGGTGGCGGGGCGTGGTGCCTGGAGCCGCGTTGGGGTCGGTCTTCTCGCTAAGTTCCAGTTCCGTCTTCATGAGCGAAGCACGTCCGCGCACGTCGCCTTTGACCTGCCATAGATCTTCCGAGAGGTGGAGCTGGAGGTTGTTGGCTGTCACGTCGGCATATGCTAAGCCGAAGAGCAACTTCATCTTGCCGCCGACGGTCCACTTGTCGTTAATCTTATGAGAGTGTCCTAAGCCAAGTTCGAGGAAATTTTCGCTGCGAACGCCGAGGTTGTCGATGTTGTAGTCGGTTTGGGCGCCAGCCTCCTTCATAAATTCGAAGAGCGACTTGGGCAGTGCCACGTTGGTCTGTGAGCGGAGATTCATCTCCACCACGTTGAGTCCCTTGAAAGCCTTGAATGCTACGCCGAAGAGCTGGTATTTAAGGTTCACCCCAATCTTGTTAGTATCCTTGAGTTTACCCAAGAATTCGCTTGTCGATACGCTGGGGTTCATAAATGTGGTCAAGTCGTTTCCGTTCTGTCCATAGCCAGGCATGCCAGGCTCGAGTTTGTAGACGAAGGTCTTCAGCCCCACGTTGGAGCGTGTGCCTGCGTTGAGGTTGCCCAGGATGAGGGGCATAGATACGTAGGCCGTGTCGAGCAGAGCGGGGTTCATCTCGTGTTTCTGCACAGAGGAATGCATGAAGTAGCTGGTGTGCAGATTGTCCTGTGCCGTTGCGGGGAGAGCTAAGAGTGCGGCAAGGGGGAGTATATGATGCAGTTTCATAAGATAGTCAGCATTGAGGGTTAGTTAAAGTCGGCTGTTACACCTCCCTTGAGGCGGAGCTTAATGGTGGCAAGGCGCAGGTATTGGGTGGATACGAGCGTTTTCGTCTGCAGTTCGTCGTTGTCGGCAGCATGCACCTTAAAGATGAGTTTGTCCACCTGTGAGAGCAACTTCGGATCGTCGAGCGTTGCTTCCAGGGTGATGGGAGTCTCGGTGGCAACGAACTCATTCTGAGCGTCGTAGGTGCCAGGTCCTGCGGGCACGGTCACTTCGTTGAACTTGATGCCATCGATAACGTTGCCATTCACATCCTTTGCCTCAATGCCCACGATGAGGTCGAGAGGCACTGCATTCTGCGCGTTGGCCTTGATCACGATGCCCTCGGCGGCATACTTCTTAAGGTCGTCGTGCATGCTGTCGGTAGAGTCGTTGTAGACGATGGTAAATCCCTTGTCGAAGGTGAAGGGCACGAACACGTTGTAGTCTACCGTGGCGTTGTAGTCGCGGCCCAGTTCTACGGTGTATTCTTCGTTTTTCACCTCTACGCGATGGTTGTCCATCTTCACCGTGATCTGGTCGGGGAGCTTCTCGATGAGCGAGCCCAGATTGGGTGTAGCCTTCTGCTGTGCACCAGCGATGAGTTGGCCGGCGGGGTCGTAGGGAGCAGTGCCTTGGTAGTAGTAGATGGTGTTCATCTGCCCGTTCTCTATAGTGGCGTATGGCAGACTTACGCTCTTCGGCTGCTCAGTGCCCTTCTCGGCAGTGAGCTCAATGTGGCGACCTGCGGCTTCATTACCCAGCTGTACGCCCACGGGGATGGTGCTCAGATTGGCATCAAAGCGAATCGTGGGGTTGGCAGCCTTGATCACCACGGCATCGTCGGTCAAGAAGTCGGGCAAGGACTCCTTGATGTCGATCACGGAGTTTTCGGGATTAATCTCGGGGTTGAACGTACCCTTTACCTTATATACGTCGATGCCCTCGCGGCCCATGTTGATGCTAAGGCTCACGTCGGCATTGTCGGTGGTGGCCATGCTGAATGCGGAGCGGCTCTTAAAGGTCACCTTGCCAACCATGTGGATGTTGAGCTGTTCGGGAGTGAGCGTGAGTGTGCCGTTTACGGGCGAAGCGTTGAGATGAGCTTCGTCGAAGTTGACCTCGCAGATGGGCGAGCCGGGCACGTAGTTGAGGCTTGAACAGGTAATCACGTGTCCGCTTTGCTGCCAGCCAGCTGAAAGATGCGTCACGTGCATGAATTCGGGCAGGGTGATGCGCATATTTTCGAGTTTGCTCACACCGAAGTTGATGTTGCCCTGTTGTTTCTCGTTGATGGTAAGTGTTACCTTCGGTGCACCTCCGTTGTTGCTTTGTAAGTAGAGCGTGTTGACGTGGGCTATGCCGTTGATGTCGTTCACCTTGAAGTCTACAGCAGCATCGCCCTCAGCCTCCGAAGCGAAGGTCATGCCTGCGCTGATGGGTAGGGGAGTGCCTTCGGGCACGCTGATGCCTTGCGATGCAAGTTCTTGGCGCACCTTTTCGTAGGGGAGTACTTCCTCGTTGGTTTTGAGTTCTGTGCTGTTTAGGTTGGTGTGTACCTTGTCCACTCTCACGTTGAGGTGGGTGTTGCCATCTTCTACGAGGTAGAAGGTGTTCTCGCCGTCGAGTTTTACGGATTCATCGAGGTCGAGCAAGTCGCCGAGGCGTATCTTTTCGGTGTTACCGAGCGTCACGCTGAGTCCGTCACTGCCGAGACCCATGGTGAGGTCTACGTTGTTGAGGTCATAGGAATCATCTATGCAGCTGCTCAGCACCAATGCCGAACCAGCGCACAATGCTCCAGTGAAAAGAAAGTGTTTGAGGAGTGAATGTGCCATATCTTCTATGGTTTAGTGGAATGGTTAAGGGTAACAGGATTTTTAAGTTCTGTCGAAATAATCTCTCTAAGGGGCACCTGTCCCTTATATGCCACAAAGGTAGAAAAAAATATTGACGAACAAAGTCTTTAGCGGAGTTTATATAATTTTTTTTAATAGGGCGGGGTAATGGAGGGAGAACAAGCTTTGTATTTCTCTCGGTTTGCACTACTTTCGGCTTCGCCGCAAGTTAGGCTGCGGCTCGGAAATACAAAACAAAAGCAAGCTTTCGCTTTGTATTGCGCTCGGTTTGCACTACTTTCGCTTCGCGCAAGTTAGGCTGCGGCTCGGAAATACAAAACAAAAGCAAGCTTTCGCTTTGTATTTCTCTCGCCTTGCACTAACTTTGCACAAAATTCTAACAAAAACATCACTATGGAACATTCTCTCTTTCTTTATAATACGCTGACGCGCCAGAAGGAGCTTTTCAAGCCTATCCATCCGGGCCATGTCGGTATGTATGTGTGCGGTCCTACGGTGTATGGCGATGCTCACCTCGGTCATGCTCGTCCCGCAATCACTTTCGACCTCGTATTCCGCTACTTGAAGCACCTGGGCTACAAGGTGCGCTATGTGCGCAATATCACGGATGTGGGCCACTTGGAACATGATGCTGATGAGGGCGAAGATAAAATCGCTAAGAAGGCTCGCCTCGAACAACTTGAGCCCATGGAAGTGGCACAGTACTACACCAACCGCTTCAATGCTGCGATGGCAAAACTCAACGTGCTGCCGCCCAGCATCGAACCGCACGCTACGGGCCACATCATCGAACAGGAAGAACTCGTACAGCAGATCCTCGACAATGGCTATGCCTACGAGTCGAATGGTTCGGTTTACTTCGACGTGGTGAAGTATAATAAGGACCATCGTTATGGCATCCTCTCGGGTCGTAACCTCGAGGATGTGCACGATGCGAGCCGTGAACTCGATGGTGTGGGCGAGAAGCACCATCAGGTGGACTTCGCATTGTGGAAGAAGGCGCAGCCCGAGCACATCATGCGTTGGCCCTCGCCCTGGAGCGATGGTTTCCCCGGATGGCACTGCGAATGTACTGCTATGGGACGCAAATATCTGGGTTCTCACTTCGACATCCATGGTGGCGGTATGGACCTTATCTTCCCTCACCACGAATGCGAAATCGCTCAAGCCGTGGCTTCACAGGGCGACCAGATGGTGAAGTACTGGATGCACAACAATATGATCACTATCGCTGGTAAGAAGATGGGTAAGAGCTACAACAACTTCATCACGCTCGACCAGTTCTTCAACGGTTCGCACCCCTTGCTCACGCAGCCCTATTCGCCCATGACGATCCGCTTCTTCATCCTGCAGGCGCAGTACCGTTCTACGGTAGACTTCTCCAACGAGGCTCTGCAAGCTTCAAAGAAGGGCTTCGACCGCTTGATGGACGCTGTCGCACAGCTCGACCGCATTGAGCCCTCTGAAAAGGGTACGCTCACGGAGGCTTATGCTGACGAGGTAGCAACGAAGTGCTATGAAGCTATGGACGACGACTTCAACTCGCCCATCGTAATCAGTCATCTCTTTGATGCCGCTCGTGTGATCAATCAGTTGCTCGACAAGCAGCAGACGATTACTCCCGCAGGCCTCGAAGCTCTGAAGAAGGTGGTCAATACGTTCGTATTCGACATCCTCGGTCTGAAGAGCGAAGCCGAAGGTGGCAATGCGCTGCGCGAGGAGGCTTACGGCCACGCTATCGACCTCTTGCTCGAACTCCGTGCCAAGGCTAAAGCTGCCAAGGACTGGGCCACAAGCGACCAGATACGTGACCAACTCGCTGCCTTCGGCTTCGAAGTGAAGGATACGAAGGAGGGCGCTACTTGGAAGCTTAATAAATAACGTTTCCTTTGGGAAAAGTATAAAGTATTAAGTATAAAGTATTACTTGGAGGCTGAGATCAGCTAATACTTAATTAGTAATACATTCTTGCATTTATCCTATTCTGTGTGAGGCTGTCACCCAGTTGTGTGGGCGACGCGTCTCGCGTCGGCAGAGAGGATAAGCGCAAGAATGTATTACTTTTTTATTGATACTAACATACTTACAGCCAGTACCGGGGGCGACGCGTCCTCGCGTCGGCTGAGCCTGCGAGCAAGAGGTGAGCCCCCATTGTCTTTGAACTTACTTATTGATTAGTGGCAGAGCCGACGCGAGACGCTTCGCCCACACAGCCTTTGAAATTACCTATTGATTAGTTGCAACGCCGACGCGAGGACGCGTCGCCCCCAGTATTGGCTGAAATTATTGTAATTGCTTTGTTTTGTTCTGTTGATGCTCATCCACTGCTTTGCCGATGCTTATCCGCAGCTTTGCCGAAGGCCATCGGTAGCTTTGCCGAAGGCCATCGGTAGCTCTGCTGAAGGCCAACGGCAGCTTTACCGAAGGCCAACGGCAGCTCTGCCGATGGTCTTCGGCAGAGCTGTGGAAGAGCATCGGCAGATTGCTTCACGAGGGTAGAAGCACAGCTATTACCAATGCCAAGAAAGACTCTTGCCAACGAAGAAGCCGGAGCAGAAAGCTATTAAAGTGCTTTCTGCTCCGGCTTGATTGTTGTGTGCTGAGAGTGGAAGTTGTAGTGCTTCCGCTCGGGGCGGGGGGAGGATTAGTCTTCGATGAGGTCGTGACCAGTCATCTCAGCGGGTTGCTCGAGACCCATGATGTGGAGGATAGAGGGGGCTACGTCGGCCAGGACGCCGTCCTTAACCTTTGCATGCTTATTCTCCGTCACGTAGATGAAGGGCACGGGGTTGAGCGAGTGAGCGGTGTTGGGAGTGCCATCGGCATTCTCAGCATTGTCGGCATTGCCGTGGTCGGCGATGATGATAGTCTCATAGCCAGTCTCGTTGGCAGCGGTCACTACGTCCTTCACGCAAGCATCTACGGCCTTGACAGCCTTTTCGATAGCTTCGTATACGCCGGTGTGGCCCACCATGTCGCCGTTGGCAAAGTTGACTACGATGAAGTCGTACTTATTCTCCTTAATAGCAGCACAGAGTTTGTCCTTTACCTCGAAGGCCGACATTTCGGGCTTGAGGTCGTAAGTGGCTACCTTGGGTGATGCTACGAGGATGCGGTCTTCACCTTCGTAGGGAGTTTCGCGACCACCGTTGAAGAAGAAGGTCACGTGAGCGTACTTCTCAGTTTCGGCTGTGTGGAGCTGCTTGAGGCCCTGCTTTGAGATGTATTCGCCGAGAGTGTTCTGCACGTTCTCTTTGGGGAAGAGGATGTGTACGCCCTTGAACGAAGCGTCGTAGGGAGTCATGCAGTAGTACTGCAGGCCAGGGATGGTGTGCATGCCTTCTTCGGGCATGTCCTGCTGGGTGAGCACCACGGTGAGTTCCTTGGCGCGGTCGTTGCGGTAGTTGAAGAAGATGACTACGTCGCCTTCCTTGATGCGTCCGTCAACGTTAGCATTTACCAAGGGTTCCATGAATTCGTCGGTATTCTTGTGGTCCTCAGAGTCGGTATCGTAGCAGCTCTGTACGCCTTGTTCCATATCGGTCACCTTGCGGCCCTTGCCCTCTACGAGGAGGTCGTAAGCCACCTTGACACGATTCCAGCGCTTGTCGCGGTCCATAGCGTAGAAGCGGCCGATGATGCTGGCGATGTGGGCACCGTTTTCGGTGCATACGCCCTGAAGATCGTGGATGAAGCCCTTACCGCTCTTGGGGTCGGTGTCACGACCATCCATGAAGCAGTGTACGAAGGTATTGTCGGCTACGCCGTATTCCTTAGCAATCTCGACGAGCTTGAAGAGGTGCTGCAGTGAAGAGTGAACACCACCGGTAGAGGTGAGGCCCATGAGGTGGAGGCCCTTGCCGGTCTTCTTGGCATATTCATAAGCTGAAACTACTTCAGGATTCTTGAGGATAGAGCCGTCGGCGCAAGCGCGGTTGATCTTCACGAGGTCTTGATATACGATGCGGCCGGCACCGATATTGAGGTGGCCCACTTCGGAGTTACCCATCTGTCCGTCGGGAAGACCTACGTTTTCACCACAAGCGAGGAGCTGTGAGTGAGGGTAGGTGGCATTGAGATGGTCCATGAAGGGAGTCGGAGTCTCAAAGATCACGTCACCATGGTTGTGCTTACCAATGCCCCAACCATCGAGAATCATAAGAAGAGCTTTCTTTTTAGTCATTTTACGTAGTGTGTTGATATGTTGTTGTATTTGTTTCGTTATATAATAACCATCTGCAAAGTTAGGCATTTCTTTTGTGTGGTGCTACTCTTCGGCCTACTTCTTTTGCAGTTTGAGGCATGCCCAGCCATCGAGCACGCGCTGGTCGGTTAGGGTGAGGCCTTGGCGCTCGGCTTCGGCCAGGAGCTGCGGAATGTCGGTATCGTAGAATCCGCTCATATAGATGTAGCCTCCTGCCTTCATGCAGGGCACGTAGTGCTTTAGGTCGTTGAGCAGGATGCCGAGGTTGATGTTGGCTATGACGAGGTCGAACGGACCGCGGCCCTTGAGGGATGAGGCGTCGCCAAGTTCTACGTCGATGCCATCGAGATGGTTGAGGCGGATGTTCTCTTGAGAGTTTTTCACGCACCATTCGTCTACGTCGATTCCTAAGCAATGTTGTGCACCGCGCATACGGGCGAGGATGGCGAGGATACTTGTGCCGCACCCCATGTCGAGCACTTCGAGACCACGGATGTCGTCGTCGAGCAGTCGGCTGATCATCTGCGATGTGGTGGCGTGGTGGCCTGTGCCAAACGACATCTGCGGATTGATGGTGATGCTGTATTCGGCCTTGGGCACATCCGTGTGGAAGGTGCTGGCTATGACGCAACGACCGCCTACGACGAGGGGCTTGAAGTAGTTCTTCTCCCATTCCTCGTTCCAGTCTTTGTCTTCAGCCTCTACCTGGGTGTACGTGATCTCTACGTCGGGCAGGGGGAAAGCGGCGAGGGCTTCGTCGAGTGCCGACTGGCTGAAAAGTGCTTTCTGAATGTAGCATTGGAAGTGGTCTTCCGCCTCTACTGCTTCGAAGGTGGGCTGCTCGGGATTGGCTGAGTGCGCCACGGCAGGACGGTCGAGCTCGTCGGTATGAACGAAGCTATCGAAGCCAATTTCCGCCAGTACGGCAGAGAGCACATCCTGCACGGCTTCTGTGGCAGGACGGGTGGTGAAAGTAAACTCTAAGTATTGCATGAATCTAATCTGTTCTTATGGTTGCAAAAGTACGCATTTTGCGGCATACGGCAAGGGAAGAGGGGAGGAGATTGATAGATTAGGAGTTTAATAAGTTTAGGGGTTTAATAAGTTTAGGGGTTTAATGAGTTTAGGGGTTTAATAAGTTTAGGGGGGGGACTTAAAGCCTTTCAGCCAATACCGGGGGCGACGCGTCCTCGCGTCGGCGCTACCTGCGAGCAAGGAGTCTACTCATAGGAAGTGGGGGCGAAGCGTCTCGCTTCGGCACGCTGCAGAGGGCTCAATGCCCGATGTAGCGTGAAAGTATTTACACTTTCTCAGTCAAGCTTCGGCATTTAGCCTCGCATTGACTGGCCGAAGCGAGACGCTTCGCCCCCACTTCCTATAGGCTCACCTCCTATCCGCAGGCGATGCCGACGCGAGGACGCGTCGCCCCCAGTACTGGCTGAATAGACATGCTTACTCCACACTCACCTTCATTACATTCCTCTTCGTTGCCGTGCGAGCATCGATCACGTAAGCCCCCGTGGGGAGTTTCAGTTTGATGCTGGCGAGGTAGGGTGTGAGATGATAGATCTCGCGACCTGCGGCATCGACCACCTGTACGTAGGTGAGCGGATGAAGCGCATTGCCATAGATGGTCACGCTGCCTTGCGAGAGGATGCAGTAAGGCTTGTCGTCGGTGAGTTGCTCCTCGGGCGAGGGCTGTTCGGACGAGAGCAGATAGTAACGTCCGCTCGTGATGCCCGGCACTTCCACCGTAGCGCTGTCCGTCAGTCCTGTGCCCGAAGCCAAGGTGAGCGGGTAGACAGCCCCCGTCAGGTCGTCGAGCAGAGAGAACGTCTCGTTGAAGCTTGACATGCCGCTAAAGGTGAGGCGCACGGGAGCGTCCGAACTGCTCATCACGCCCACGGGCACACGGAAGAGCGAGCGACGGAGGTTGATGGTGGTGGCCACGGAGTCGGCTGTGGTGTAGACCATCGGGGCTTCGGGCTGTGTGCCATCGAGCAAGAGTTGCATATCCTCCGAAGTTGAGAAGTGGTTGGACGCCTCCGAAGCTTTGCCCAAGATAGCTTCCGACTGCAAGCTGTCGCGACGGGCTGTGATGCGAAGCATAGGCAACGGATTGCTGCGCTTCGGTGAACGCAGGGTGATTTGTCCCGATGATTGGCAGATGGAGGTCTGCATATCAGCGGTAAACTTCACCTGGAGTTGTGAGCCCTCGGTGGTCTGCTTCACGGCTTGCGCGTTGGCCACGACGAAGAAGCCTTGACCCGGAGCGAGGATGCCCTCCGAGGCTTTCGTATCGGCATTGACGCTGATCCATCCCGTGGCGCCTGGACCGCGCATGATGGCCGTCTGCCCATTCTCGGTAAGTAGCCAGTACTCGGGCTGAACTACGTCGGTACCATTCACGCGGAAGAACTCACGCATGTCGAGACCGCAGGTGAAGGGGTTGCTCACGAGGAAGTAGCGGTTGCCCGTGGCATGATTGGTGAGTGTCTGTGTCAGGGTAGGGGTGGAGGAGGTGATGAGGTCGGTGTTGAGGCGAGCTGTGAGGTTGGGACCTTGCACGGTGCCTTGGGCATCGGAGCGAGCTATGCTGACGGTGTGCTGATCGTAGGTGCCTGTGCCCTCATGCTTATAATAACTATAGGTCTCGTCTTCCTTGGGCAGACGGAAGAGGAGGTTGGTAAACTTCCGTCCGGCCTTGCCCTGCGCATTGACCTTGAGCGAGAAGCCTCCCTGATCGTAGCGTTCGGTCACGTCGTTGTAGACGGCACTCCAGTCGGCCTTGATCGCCACGTCGGCGCTGAGCGTGGTGGTGCCTGTGCCGTTCTGTAAGTAGTAGACAGAAGCCGTGGCCTTGTCCCATCCGCGCTGGTAGACGGCGGGCGAGAAACGGTCGTGCAGACTGGGCTGGAAGTTGACGCTCTGGAAGTAGGGCGACTGCTGACGACCTCCGAGAGTGGGGGCATACCAGTCGCCTGCATACATGCGCTGGAAGGGTGAACCGAGAGTGTACCATCGACCAGCGCGAATGCCGTATTCCATCCATGCCTTGTCGTAGGAGAGCAGACGCTCGGAGTGGACAATCTCGGTGCCTTGCTGCATGACGATGTCGCTACAGATGTAGGTGTGGAACGGACGGCAGAGGTAGTATGTAGCAGTGCCTACTTGCTGAGAAAGTTTGCCATCGGCTACGAGGTCGAACTCAATGTCCTTAGTGGAGGTGCGAGGGGTGGGAGCATCGGCAGAGTTGAACTGCATGATGCGGTCGGTCTCTCCATTATCGTCGACAGCATAAAGGCTTGGCCACTGCTTGGCCTTGCTGCTGATGACGACGCTTGTGAAATGCATCGGCACGTAGCCGTGGGCAGTGCCATTGTCGGCATTGGAAAGGTAGCCTGACGTG
>JBNMGC010000028.1:0-19321 GCA_050873845.1 Alloprevotella sp. | reverse complement strand
GCGTCGGCTTCTCCACTATTTTAGTGGTGAATACTACTACCAACAAGCAGACTGCTTGATCCCTTAGCAAAGCCGACGCGAGACGCGTCGCCCACGGAACTAAGTGGGGGCACGTCTTACCCACGCCGACGCGGGGACGCGTCGCCCCCAGTATTGGCTGAGTAGCACCCTGTCTGGGCTGAGTAGCACCCTGTCTGGGCTAAGTAGCATTCTCTGAAATATCGCGTACGCGCGCACATACAGCGAATTTTCATCTCTTTTGCTTGCACTGTCTACACTAACATCACTTATCACCATGATTTACAATTCATTAGCGAGTGTAGGCAATGCCTTTTTGCCTACACTTTTGTCTACACATTATTTGCAAGGAATTTAGTCCTTATCACAGAGAAAATTCCCCATTGGCACAGACAAAAACATCCCTCCTATGAGATATAACGCGTATAGGGACTTCGCGTCAGAGCAAGGATGGGGGATCTGTGATACTAAAGTGCAAGCAATCTCAAGCATTCTACATTCCGCAAACGATTGATAATAAAGAGAAATCGGATGAGGAGTGCAGGAAATACACACATTCATGAGGAAAATCGACGGAGCGTGCGGGTGCACACACACGCGAGAGGAAAGAAAAGTGAACAATTTGTACACTCTTTTTGCTTATTCCGCCACATCTCGCTAACTTCGCGGCATCAAACCTACTATCATTATGAGCAAAAAGAGCGAATACAAAGCACGCAACGAAGCGTTCCTCGCGGAGAAGCGAGCAGAAGAGGGCATCATGGAATTGCCCAAAGGCATACTCTACAAGGTGGAAAAGAGTGGCAATCCGCAAGGCCGACGTCCCGACTTGCGCAGCGTGGTGTGCGTACACTATACGGGCCGATTGATCAATGGTCGCGTGTTCGACGATACACGTCGCGAAGGCATTCCGGCCGCATTCCGCCTCTACGAGGTGATAGACGGATGGCAGATTGCACTGAGCCAAATGCGACCGGGCGACCGATGGACTCTCTACATTCCCGCAGCAATGGCCTATGGTAGTCGCACTGACGGCGACATTCCCGGCAACTCTACGCTGATATTCGACGTAGAACTTATCAGCATTGCATAATACACGAACGACAGCTATTCTGCTGCGTGGGCAACGACACTTTTCTAAAAGTGAGCCCATAGGAAGTGGGGGCGAAGCGTCTCGCTTCGGCAAGGAGCACGAGGCTCGATGCCGAGTGCGCCTAAAAGATATTTCTGTAAGCTTCACCATCTCGGGGCATCGAGCCCCTCAATGGTCGCCGAAGCGAGACGCTTCGCCCCCACTGCCTATAAGCTCACCACTTGACAGCTTGCATGAGCCGACGTGTGACGCGTCGCTCACAGGGCTGAAAAGATGCCATTCTACCCCCAAAAATTCCCCACGATTATTCCTTTATGAAACAATCTCTCACTCGACAATCAAACATCGAACTGCTGCGCATCATTGCCATGCTCATGGTCATCACACTGCACGTGTGCAATGCCTTTGGCAGTTGGTTGGCGCCACGCGTCACGGCGCATCCCTTCCATTGGCTCGGCATCATCTTTACCAACACAGCTTGCATTGGCTGCGTAGACATCTTCGTGCTCATCACGGGATGGTTTGGCACCCGATTTAAGCCCAAAGGTGCGCTGAAGTTGGTATTCCAGGTGGTATTCATCGCCTCGTGTATGTTTCTCTTGCTCTGGGCATTGGGCTACCCGCTGCCTGACAATTGGCATTACTACGTGCAGGCATATTGGAGCTATTGGTTTGCTTGCAGCTACCTGATACTCTATCTGCTTACGCCCGCGCTCAATGCTTTTGTAGAACAGAGCGATGAGCGCACACTGCGACGATTTCTCATTACGTTTTATGCCTTCGTGGCGCCCCTCTCCTATTTCTTCACCGATCTCGGACGTGGATTTAGTGCGATAGCCTTCGTGGGACTTTACCTCTTGGGACGCTATCTGCGGCTTTACCTCTCGCCGCGATTGGGAGAAGGCTTTAGTAAATGCAAATTGGCAAGCATATGGCTCGGCATCACGGTGATTATAGCGGGCACACTGTGGACTTGCACACTGACCTCGCAGACCGCCACGACCTATATGGTCAACGTGCTCTTTGCCTACACCGACCCGCTTGTGATCATCGGCTCATCGGCATTGCTCCTATGCTTTGCCCGCATGAGACTGCAGAGCCGCACTGTCAACTGGTTGGCCATGGGCAGCTTTGCAGCTTATCTCATGCATCAACAGCTCTACGTGAGGCCGCATTTCTTCAAGTGGTTCACTGATCTCGACGCTCACTTTAGCACCTTTTCCTACATGGCTCTCGCTGCCGTCAGCATCATGGGGGTATACCTGCTGGCATGTCTGCTCGACGTGGTGCGACGCTGGGCATGGAGGGGAATAGAAGCAATAGGCAACTTTCGTTTAAAATCAACACAAGACTCTACACGCAATGAATAAGAAAAGACATCTACCCTCGCCTCTCCTATCGCTATTGCCACTCGTGGTATTGGTGCTTATGCTGGTGGCTACCATTAGGGCTTACGGCAGCGATGCGCTGCTGGGAGCTAGCCAAGTGACGCTACTCGTGGTGTCGGCCTTCTGTGTACTATTGGGCACCACGGTGCTCGGTGTGCCTTGGGCTGACTTTGAGCGCATGATCACGAAGAACGTGGCAAGTGTGACGAGTGCCATCATCATTCTGCTGCTTATCGGTGCGCTAAGCGGCACGTGGATGGTGAGCGGCGTGGTGCCCTCACTAATCTATTATGGGGTAAAGATTATCCATCCCGACATATTTCTGGCTTCTACATGCGTGATTAGCGCCTTGGTGAGCGTGATGACGGGCAGTTCATGGACCACGATTGCCACCATCGGCATAGCCCTCATGGGCATAGGCCGGGCACAGGGGTTTGACGATGGATGGATAGCGGGTGCCATCATCAGCGGTGCTTACTTTGGCGATAAGATTTCACCCCTCTCGGACACCACAGTGCTTGCCTCGGGAGCTGCGGAAGTGCCTATTTTTAAGCACATCAAGTATATGTTTATCACAACGGTGCCCTCGCTCGTGATAGCACTGGTAATATTCACCATAGCGGGATTCTTGCAGCAGAGCAGTAGCAGTGCAGAGATTGATCAGTTCACCTCCGCCCTATCAAGTCGTTTCAACATCTCGATATGGCTCCTTGTGGTGCCCATCCTGACGGGCGTGATGATAGCCCGAAGGGTGCCTCCCATTGCCACGCTATTTCTGTCGACCCTGCTTGCGGTGGTGTTTGCCCTAATCTTCCAAGCCGATGCACTTCGTGAGATTGCGGGGGGCGACCTCTTCAAGGGGGCGATGCAGGCTGTCTACGGACAGACATCGCTCTCGACAAGCAACCCGATGCTCACCTCGCTCGTGGCCACACGTGGCATGGCGGGCATGATGGGCACAATATGGCTAATCATCTGCGCTATGTGCTTTGGCGGAGCCATGGAAGCGGGCGGCATGGTGAGGGGCATCACGCAGATGTTTGTACGCATGATTCGCGGCCGCGTGAGCCTTGTGGCTTCCACGGTGTGCAGCGGGTTGATGCTCAATCTGGCGGTGGCCGATCAGTATATCTGCGTATTGCTCACCGGCAATATGTTCAAGAAGATCTACGATCGCCAACGCTACGAACGCCGACTCTTGAGCCGCACCACGGAAGACAGCGTGACGGTGACATCCGTACTGGTGCCTTGGAACACGTGTGGTATGACGCAGAGCACCGTATTAGGAGTATCCACCATGACGTATCTCCCCTACTGCTTCTTCAATCTGATCAGTCCCTTGATGAGCATCTGCATAGCAGCCCTTGGCTACAAGATTTGGCGCACAACAGAGTCTGCAGAGGAGCAGTCCAGCCATTAGTTCCGTGGGCGACGCGTCTCGCGTCGGCATCACCAAGACCCATGAGGTGATCCTATAGGCAGTGGGGGCGAAGCGTCTCGCTTCGGCACGTCGGCGAGGGCTCGACGCCCGAGTCGGCGTAAGAGAAAATCTAGAATACTCTCCCTTTGACGTGCTCGGCATCGAGCCTCGCACGCCAAGCCGAAGCGAGACGCTTCGCCCCCACTTCCTTTGAACTCACCCCTTGATTAGTGGTGAAATAGACGCGAGGACGCGTCGCCAAAAAAGCTAAAGGAAGCAGAGATGAAAAAGAAGCCTCCCCTTGCTTTATTACAACTTTATTTGTAATATTGCAGCAGTTTTAACCTTAGAAACCTCGAAGGCATTGAAACGTTGCAGAGACTCGCATTATCTTTGCCATAATAACGACCTTTGCCATAACAAAAAAAGGAAATATGAAAAAGGCATTATTTACCCTACTCTTAGCATTGGCGAGCATCATCAGCGGTTACGCACAGAACGAGAAGACCGCCACCACGCTTTCACCCAAAGAACTGAGACAGCTCACGAAGAAAGCCGACAAAGGCGACCTGAATAGCATGGTGCAACTATACCGATACTATGCGAATGAGGAGCACCAAGATACCCTCCTCCTCGTGAAATACCTTCAACGGGCTGCAGATGCGGGAGATGCAGAAGCTCAGACATCAATGGGGGCAAGCATCATGCAAGGCATTTACGGACTGAGCGTTGATACAGACCGAGCACTCTACTATACGCGCAAGGCAGCGAATCAAGGATACAACTCTGCCATCTACAATCTTGGACTATTCTATTTTAATGGCGAGGGGGTAGAAAAAGATATTGACAAAGCTTCCTCCTATTTCAAGCAAGCGGCCATGCAAGGCAATGCTGCAGCACAATTCTTTTATGGTGCATGCCTTTCCATAGATAGTACGTCGACCGATCAAGCCTATTTCTGGATACAGAAAGCAGCAGATCAAGGATACATTCCGGCCTTTGCCGTCGTGGCAGAACAAGCGCTTCAACAAGAGGATTACGTAAAAGCGCTGAAATATGCTCAAATGGCTGCTGATGAAGGCGATGCACAAGGCATGGGTATGCTTGCCACGATGTACTATTTGGGCTACGGAGTAGACAAGGATTTGGATCAGACGCGCTATTGGGCACAACAAGCTGCCGACAGAGAGAATAACGTGGGCTACACCATCTTGGGACAACTCTACTATGACGAAGAGAACTACATCTTTGCAAAGGCCTACTTAGATAAAGGCGCAAAACTTGGCAATAACCGTGCACGCATGCTATTGGCTGATATGTATCATGATGGGAAAGGCGTAGAGAAAAATGAAGAAACTGCCCGCGCTTTCCTGCAAGATGCTGTTGCCGATGGTGATGAAGAGGCTAAGAATATGCTTAGCTTGTACAACCTAATAGACAATCATAACGACCTCGATGCCGTTGCTCACGACGAACAGTCCGTCGCCAACGACGACCCTATAGCCTTGATCATCCTGTCCTCCAGATACA
Source organism: Alloprevotella sp. (assembly GCA_050873845.1). Classification (GTDB taxonomy): domain Bacteria; phylum Bacteroidota; class Bacteroidia; order Bacteroidales; family Bacteroidaceae; genus Alloprevotella. Next base: position 13,872 of record JBNMGC010000028.1, on the reverse strand, counting down.
AAGAGGGTATGGGTGTGGAGAAGGACATCAAGAAAGCTTTCGAGCTCTGCAAAAAGGCCGCCGATATGGGCTATGCCCCAGCGCAATACGATCTGGCAGGGTATTACGAAGCAGGACAAGGCACAGCGAAAGATTACAAAGAAGCTTTCAACTATCTGCTCAAATCGGCGAAGCAAGATTGCGACATCGCTTACGGACCGCTTGCAGAACGCTATTATTGGGGTAAAGGCACAGCCGTGAACTATCCCGAGGCCCGCTATTGGGGCGAAAAGGGGGTTGAAAAGGACGACACCACAGCCTGCTACACCATGGGACTCTATTACTATCATGGTAAAGCCACCTCGCCTAATTACGCCAAAGCACTGAGTTATTTTCAGAAATGCGCAGAATTAGGCAGTCCAGATGGGAAATATGGATGCTTCCTTTGCCATAAATTCGGAGATCCATCCATGCGTGACGATGCATTAGCTTTTAAAGACTTAACACAAGCTATCGAAATGTACAAGAGACGCGGAATGGTGAGTCAGAACATACCATTAGCCCAATTCAACTTGGGAATCTGCTATCAAAATGGCGAAGGTACTACTAAAGACTATAAGAAAGCTTTCTACTGGTTTAGCCAAGCAGCTAAAAATACAAATAGTGGTGATGACCCTAACGCAAAGAAGGCCATCAGCATAGCTCAATACAATGTATCTTACTATTACTACCAAGGCCGTGGCACCGCTGTCGACAAGGCAAAAGCTAAATACTGGATGCGCAAGTCGGCAGCCAATGGACTTCAACAGGCCAAAGAGGCATTAAAGACAATGAAATAACCCGCAACACCACATCAGCAATATGAAGAGAATATTAACCCTACTCCTACTTTTCACCACATTCACGCTCACCACATGGGCTGACAAGGAGATTAAGCGCCCCGATTCCTACAACTACAATCGAGGCACAGAGCTCTACTACGACGACAAAAACGATGAAGCGCTCGAATACTTTAACAAAGAGATCACCGACAACCCGAAGAATGGATACGCCTATATGTACGTGGCAGACATTAAGCGCCAAGCAGAAGAAGCGGGCGCCGCACTCAATGCTGCCAACGCTGCCATAAAATACATTCCGAAGAAAGATGCCGAGATGCTTGCCGTATCTTATAGCATTCGTGCACAAGTGCAATGCATGCTGAAGGACACCATTGCAGCCCTGGCCGACTATGCTTTAGCCATCAAAACAAACCCCAAAGAAACCGGCAACCTGCAGCAACGTGCACAGCTATTCTATGAACTTGATCAATACGACAATGCCACCGCAGACTATCAGAAAATGATCAGTCTGGAACCAGGCAATTCGCTGGGCTACATCGGTATAGGACGCAACCTCATCGAACAGAAGAAATATACCGAAGCCGTAGAGATTCTGACCAAGGCCACCACGCTCGAAAACGACAACTCCTTTCCATACGCCTTCCGCGCTGAAGCTTATCTCGGGCTCAGCGAATGGAACAAAGCCACAGAGGACATAGCCGATGCGCTCTACATCGACAGCAACAACAAGGCTTTCCGCCTGATGCAGGAATTGAAAGATCCCGCATTATCCCTACTCATTGCAAAGTTTAAGATTCGCGCCAACAAGGAACCCAACGAAGAGAAATGGCCCTACTATATCGCCGTGGTATATGAAAGCAACGAACAATATGCTAAAGCCATCCCCTTCTACGAGAAAGCTCAGCAAATAGAAGCCGGAGCATACAACCTCGTACGCATTTCCAATTGCTACGATGAATTGGGCGACAAAGGCAGAGCGCTCGATCTCATCAATCAAGCCATCGAGATGGATACCACGCAAACGTCTTATATCTACACCCGAGCCAACTTGCTCTATTCACTTCAGCGCCCCCAAGAGGCCATCCAGGCATTAGGCAATTTCATCAATGAATATCCCGACTACCCAGGAGGATATGCTCGCCGTGCATGGTTTAAGTTCCTCATTGGCGACCACGAGGGTGCCATCGAAGACGAGACGCTGAGCATTGCCGCCGATCCCGATTTTAGTTCGCAGACCTACCTCGTCCGCGCCAATAGCTACATGGCATTGGGCAACCTCGACCGCGCTCGCGAAGATTATAAGAAAGTCATCGAAATGGAGCCTAACCCCGATGACTACAATTGCTCGCAGTATGCCTACCTCGGGCTGGGCAATATCGCAAAAGCCATCGAAGTGAACGACACGATTCTGAAGCACAATGACAAGGCTGGAGCCCTCTACGATGCTGCTTGCCTCTACTCACGCATGCGCAACCATGCCAAAGCCATGGAATATCTAAAGCAATCGCTTGAAAAAGGCTACCGCGACTTCGGCCACATGGCACAGGATGCCGACTTGGATTACCTCCGCCAATCGGCCGATTACCAACAGTTCGTTGAGACCTACCGCCAAAAGATGAACAAGGAACTCGAATCGCTTCAGCCAGAGTCGGCAACTCGCTCCACTGGTCGTGAAGTCGTAACAGAAGTACCCTTCACCAAGGAGAACGGCGTGACAAACATCAAGTGCACCATCAACAACTTGCCACTCTACTTCGTGTTCGACACGGGAGCATCTACCGTTTCACTCTCCATGGTGGAAGCCAACTTTATGATGAAGAACGGCTACTTGAGCAAGACCGACGTAGTAGGCAGTCAGCGATTCATGGATGCCAACGGCAACGTGAGCGAAGGCACCATCATCAACCTGCGCCACGTAGACTTCGGCGGATTGAAACTGGAGAACGTCCGCGCTTCCGTCGTTCGCAATCAGCGAGCACCGCTTCTTCTCGGTCAGTCAGTACTCAGCCGCCTGGGCCGCATCGAAATCAACAACCTACGCAATGTGCTCGTCATCACGAGCAAACAGTAGTATGTCTTTTATTTGATGTTTTCGAATATCCTAAACAAAAAGGGAATGCAGACGACTACGTAAGAGATCTTTGAAAATTACGATCCTAAAAGCAACTACATATCTAAGTAAAGATCGAAGAACATAAACTAAAATCAATAAACTATTATGTATAAAAGACCTACAGAAATAGATATTCCCTCAGATCAACAATGGAAATATCGACACATAAACACAGGAGGTTGACATTCAGGAATATGGACAGAAATCTACTATAATGACGATGGATCCATAAATGAAAAAGAAACTTATAGCGATGCCTATCGAGAAAAATTAGAGGCGAGCCGTAAGCCTGAATCAGAACTAGACCCAGCACCCTAGGTAAAACAACAAGTTAAGCCCTCAAGCGAAGCAAAAAGTTCTGGAGACAATTCAAGTTCCCTTGATAATCTACTATATAAAATTCTGCTTTTCCCTCTTAAAGCAATATGGTGGATTGTAAAAAAAATGCTATCAGTTATTTGGGGGATTATAAAGTTTGTACTTAAAACAATCCTTAGCTGTTTATTCCTTGGATGGCTTGCTGATGCAATAGGGCTTGACGATAACAAATAAATATCGTGATACAAAAATGGGATAATGCTCCTATATGATGATAAGAGCATTATCCCATTTTTGTATCATGCCATCTCTATTCTCTCATACAGATAGGCTTAGGGCTTACGCACATTATGAATGGTAATACCTTCACTCCTTCACAAACCTCCGTACTTTCTGGAGGGGGATGCCGAAGTTGAAATTGTCTGTGCCGTTGAGCTTGGCGAAGTTTACGCCTACGAGGTTTCCACGCTCATCGACTACGGGGCTACCACTTGAACCTTGCATCGTGGGGATGCTATAGAGCAATCGGGTGCCATCGGGCATTTGCGTGATTCGTCCACCCGTCATCTGCACTTTGATGCCCTTACGCGTGTTGGCAAGGACGATGCCTGCGTTGAAGCCTATCATGTAGAGTTGTTGGTCTATCTTGGGGGTATCGGGCGAGGGCAGTTCGCTCTTCTTTTTGAAAATGTTCCACCAGTGTGACTGGTCTTTCTGCCCATCTACGGAGAACACGTAGCACTTATCGGGCGTCTTCTCACTGCGTAGTTGCAAGAGCGCGAGGTCGGTATCCTCGTCTGTCGATAGACGCACCACGTTGCATGGGTTCTTACCAAGGAAATCACTCTCTGTGCTGACGTAAGAATCGTTGTAGGCGATGCCCAGTTCGCAGATGGGATGAATGGTGATGCAGGACGGATCGAGCTGATCCCCCACTCCATCACGCGCCTGCATGGCAACATTGTATTGCTGTTGCAGTTCGCTCTGCTCGCTTTCTATCTGACTCAGACGCTGCTGATCCACCTCTACGTTGCCCCAATAGTCTTCGCTTACGCATTCCTGCTTTTGGCTCTCAAGAGCATCATACTGATCGGAGAGGTAGCTCATGCGGGATTCGTAGAGCGATTTCACATAGCGTATGATGTTCATGAGGCTCTGCTTCACCTGGGCTTCGTCGATGATGGGCGAAGCTACGTGGCGATTGGTGAGCAGCATTCCTCGGTCGTTGATGAAGAAGGCTGTGCCCGTCAGGTAACCGCAATTCTTGCGTATTTCGTTGATGTCGTCGGTAAGCCCCGTGAGCGTACCATCCTGCTCTATATTTGAGAAATAGAGGTGTTCGCCACTGGGGAGTGTCACGTTATAATAGAATTTATTGAGCACCATAACCACGCCCGATGCCTCTTCTTTGTAAAGGTCTTCGGGCGTAGGTTGCTTATCAGAGCAGGCTGTGAGCAACAGGCAGACGATCAAGGTGAAGAAAATCCGTAGGTTTCTTATGTTCATATTCGTGGTTGTTGGAGTTAGCAAATGCAAAAGTAATAGAAGTTGCGAGATTTAGCAAAAAGAGTGTACAATATGTTCACTTTTTCTTTCACCCCCTCGCGCCCATATACGTACACGCGCATTACATTCCATTTTCAGACTGGCTTCCTACACGCCTACACTATATTCCGCATAACTTCTTAAAGATCAAGATTTTACTTGAAATACAAACCTCCAAAATTGCCTACACTCATCCTACACCAATCCGTCACAGCGTAGAGAAGCTTCGCAAGCAGAGAGCGCCCTCTCTTTCCCATACATTCTATTCCACCTTGCCGTAATGTTTTTTCCTCCTTTGCGTTTTTATTTTTCCACCTTTCAGGAAAAACGCGAAGGAGGGGAATTTGTATTGCAAGAAGTGCAGGCAGAATGTAGGTAAAGTGCAGGCATTTCTCCTTTGCCTACACTCCATACATCATTGAATATCAAAGATTTTTAATCAACAAGTGACAGTATGATGGTAATACTTGGTGAAAAAGTACTGACGCGCGTACGCGTAAAGCGCGCTTTCTATGATAACTTACCGCGGCTCGGAAGAGCAATGCAAAAAACAAGTTTTTTTCTTTGCTCTTCGCTCGCCTTGCACTAACTTTGCACCTGCAAAAGACGAAACAACGTGAACAAGGGCTGCTATGTGAGTACACTTTGGGAGTGTACAACTGGTAAAAATCGAATGAAAGCGGCGGACAAGTGTGTCCGTGCGCTGATTTTTTGTGTCCGTACGTCAGGGGTGCCCTATGCCCTGGATGGTACGGATTTTTCGTCTTGCACTGGCAAGACTCTTGGGATCGTAGGCGACGTCGGAAGCACGTGCTATGGAAGTATGCAAGGCCGGAGCTAACGTGGCTATAGGCTAAGCATTATATCTGTGGCATCAAAAGAAACAAATAACATTATTAACAATAACATTTAAAGAGCTATGAACTTTACCTTATTTGTCACTGCATTGCTGACAGGGTTGGCGTTCGTAGGCGTAGTGACGATATTGGCTAAGCTGATCTCGCCGCGAAGCTACAACGCTCAGAAGGAGGAAGCTTATGAATGTGGTATCCCTACTCGCGGACGCTCATGGATGCAGTTCCGCATAGGTTACTACCTCTTTGCCATTCTCTTCCTGATGTTCGACGTTGAAACGATGTTCCTCTTCCCCTGGGCCGTCGTGATGCGCTCATTTGGTCCTGCCGGACTGTTGAGCGTGCTCTTCTTCCTGTTTATTTTAGTTCTGGGCTTAGCTTATGCCTGGAGGAAAGGAGCGTTGAAATGGCAATGAAAAGAGCAAAAATCAAGTCGATTCCTTACGAGGAATTCAAGGACAACGAGACTTACGAGAAGCTCGTTGAAGAACTCAATGCGGGCGGTGCCAACATTATTGTGCGCAAGCTCGACGACCTCATCGACTGGGGCCGTTCAAACTCTCTTTGGCCACTGACTTTCGCTACCTCATGCTGTGGTATCGAATTCATGGCTGTGTGTGCTGCACGTTATGACATAGCACGCTTCGGATTCGAGGTGACTCGTAACTCACCCCGCCAGGCCGACGTAATCTTGGTATGTGGTACGATTACCACAAAGATGGCTCCGGTGCTCCGCCGCCTCTACGACCAGATGGCCGACCCGAAGTATGTAGTAGCTATCGGCGGTTGCTCCATCTCAGGCGGACCGTTTACGAAGTCATACCACGTGCTTAATGGTGTGGACCAGATTATCCCCGTCGACGTATACGTGCCCGGATGTCCTCCCCGCCCCGAAGCATTCCTTTATGGTATGATGCAGCTGCAGCGTATTGTGAAAGTAGAAAACTTCTTCGGCACCACCAACCGCAAGCAGAAGGATCCCTTCAAGCTCGCCGCCGAAGAAAAAGAAGAAACCATTTATAAACAGGAAGAAGAGGCATGAGCGAAGAATTGAATCCTACAGCTAAAGAGCAGGGCGCTGAGGCACAGAAGCCGGCAGCACCCGCAGCAGCCCAGGCACAGAAGCCCGCTGCACCCGCAGCAGGAGCAAAGCCCGCCGTGGCTCGTCCGGCAGCCGCACGTCCGGCAGCAGCTCCTGCAAAGCCTGCCGTAAACGAACTGAAGCCTACTCTCATCGAAGCTGCCAATCTGCACGCTGAGATGAAGCGCTTACACGACGAAGAGGGCATGGACTTCCTGCTCAACCTCGTGGGTGAAGACTGGATGGAAGATGGTATCGGCGTGGTCTACCAACTCGAAAATACCATCAACCACAAGCAGGCTTGCGTAAAGTGCGTAGTAATGGATCGCGAGAATCCGATGATTCCCTCGGTAAGCGATCTGTGGGACATTGCCAACGTGTATGAACGTGAGGTGTTCGACTACTACGGCATCATCTTTACCAACCATCCCGACATGCGTCGCCTCTTTATGCGCGAAGACTGGGTGGGCTATCCTTTCCGTAAGGACAACGATCCTGAGAAGGACAATCCCTTCGATCCTCAGCATATGACCAATGAGCCACTGGCCGACGTGACCTACGAATATCAGATGCAACAAGATGGTTCAATCCAGAAGATTGAGCACGAGATATTCGGCCCAGACGACTACGTGGTCAACATCGGTCCGCAGCACCCCTCTACTCACGGTGTGCTCCACTTCCGTGTAGACCTCGAGGGTGAGACCATCCGCAAGGTAGACCCCATCCTGGGCTATATCCACCGTGGCGTGGAGAAGATCAGCGAGAAAATGACCTATCCGCAGACGCTTGCGCTGACCGACCGCTTGGACTATCTCGGCGCTATGCAGAATCGTCACGCACTGTGTATGTGTATAGAGCAGGCCATGGGCGTGGAGGTGAGCGACAGAGTACAGGTGATTCGTACCATCATGGACGAGCTCCAGCGTATCGACTCTCACATCCTCTTCTTCGGCTGTCTGTGTCAGGACCTCGGTGCTACTACCGCATTCCTCTATGCATTCCGCGATCGTGAGAAGATACTCGACATCTTCGAAGAGACTTGTGGCGGACGCTTGATCTTGAACTACAACACCATTGGCGGTGTGACCTACGATATCCACCCCAACTTCCAGAAGCGTGTGAAGGAGTTTATCACGACAATGCGTAAGAATATCAAGGAATACCACGATATCTTCACAGGCAACGTAATCTTCCAAAACCGTTCGAAGGGCGTAGGCGTGCTCACTAAGGAGCAGGTAATTTCCTTCGGCTGTACGGGTGGTACGGGACGTGCTTCAGGTTGGCACAACGACTTGCGTAAGATTCGTCCTTACGCTGCTTACGACCGCGTTCAGTTCAACGAGGTGGTACGTACAGAGGGCGATAGCTTCGCTCGCTACATGATCCGTATGGATGAGATCTTAGAGAGTCTCAATATCATAGAGCAACTCATCGACAACATTCCCGAAGGCAGCTATCAGGAAAAGATGAAGCCTATCATCAAGCTTCCTGTGGGTACTTTCTACAGCGAAGTGGAAGGCAGCCGTGGCCGCATGGGCGTGTTTATCGAGAGCAAGGGCGATAAGAGTCCTTACCGCTTGCACTACCGCTCTACAGGTTTGCCCCTGGTAGCCGTGATGGACACTGCTTGCCGTGGCAACATGCTCGCCGACTTGATCACAATCGGCGGTACGGTGGACTATGTGGTGCCTGATATTGATAGATAGGGAGAGTTTTAAGTTTTGAGGTTATAAGGTTATAATGTTACTTTCAGACTTAATATTATGATAGCGTATTGCAACTCTTATAAAAGTTGGAACTTACATATTATTTATCTTAGACCTCTCAAAATTATTCCATATCTAAATTCATATTTTATACAAATGCAAAAATCAGACTCTCTATTTTCATTTGAAGGTTTGAAAGCATGGCAAGAAGCAAGGATCTTGACGAAACTTGTTTATCAGTTCACGCTAAGATTGCCCGATTATGAAAGATTCGCTTTGGGAAATCAAATAAGGCGTGCGATGATTTCTGTTACATCCAACATTGCAGAAGGAAGCGCACGATATTCCTATAAAGAGAAAATTCATTTTCTTGAAATAGCTTATGGCTCGCTAGCTGAGGTCTATAATCAGCTTGTGGTCGGCTCGGATTTGAATTACTTCTCGTTGCAGGAAGTTGAGGAACTAAAACCCGCATTCGAGTTTGTGGCGAAGCTCATTAGAGGACTGAAATATAAATTTGCAGAGAATCTAAATTCATAAGTTATACGTTCTTGGGAAATGAGCGAGTAAAGGTGACTTTATAACCTCATAACCTAAAAACTAAAAACTGATTTATGTTTGACTTTTCATTAGTAACTTCATGGTTGCATGGCTTCCTTACAGGTACATGTGGCTTTGCCGAGTGGGGTGCGATCCTTACGGAGAGCATTCTCGTGGCACTGGTCATCATCACCTTGTATGCCGTGTTTGCCATCGCCCTGATCTACATGGAGCGCAAGATTTGTGCATTCTTCCAGTGCCGTCTTGGACCGATGCGTGTAGGTAAATGGGGTATACTCCAGGTGTTCAGCGACGTGTTTAAGATGCTGACCAAGGAGATTATCAGTATGCGACAGACCGACCTCTTCCTGCACAACTTGGCCCCGTTCCTCGTGGTGACAGCGTCGATGGTCACTTTCTCATGTCTGCCCTGGAACAAGGGTGCGCAGATTATCGACTTCAACGTCGGCGTATTCTTCTTCCTCGCCATGTCGTCAATCGGCGTAGTAGGTATCCTGCTCGCAGGTTGGAGTTCTAACAACAAGTACTCGCTCATCGGCGCTATGCGTAGCGGTGCACAGATTATCAGCTACGAGCTGTCAATCGGTATGACAATGCTCGCCATGATCTGCTTGACCGGCACCATGTCGTTCAGCGAGATCTGCAACGATCAGTACCTCAACGGTTGGAACATTTGCCGTGGTCACATCCCCGCAGTCATCGCCTTCTTGATCTACCTCGTAGCAGGCAATGCTGAGTGTAACCGTGGCCCGTTCGACTTGCCCGAGTGCGAGAGCGAGTTGACCGCAGGTTACCACACAGAGTATTCAGGTATGCACTTCGGCTACTACTACTTGGCCGAATACCTCAACCTCTTCATCTGCGCTGGTATGGCTACTACCATCTTCCTCGGTGGTTGGGCTCCGCTTCACATCTACGGCCTCGAAGGCTTCAATGGTGTGATGGACTACATCCCCGGTGCTGTATGGTTTATTGGTAAGACGTTCTTCGTAGTGTTCCTGCTCATGTGGCTTCGCTGGACCTTCCCCCGCTTGCGTATCGACCAGATACTCTCGCTCGAATGGAAGTACCTCGTGCCCTTCAGCATGGTAAACCTCATTCTCATGGCACTCTGCGTGGCTATGGGATGGACGTTCTAAACGAGAAGTTTAAAACTTTGAGATAATAAGTTTGAGGTTTTAAGTTTTGAGGTTATAAGGTTATAAAGTATGTTTTTGTAGCCCTCCCTCAAAATGATTAATTAGGGAAAAGAGATATGTAAAGGTAACTTTATAACCTCATGACCTAAAAACTCCAAACTAAAAAGAAACTTCAAAGCGTTATACAATGGAAGAAAAAAGCTATATAGGCGGTGTAGTAAGCGGCTTGAAGAGCCTCGGCACAGGTCTGAAGACCACTATGCGCGAGTTCTTCACCCCGAAAATCACCGAGCAATACCCCGAGAATCGCGCGACGAACCAAATGTTCGATCGTTTCCGCGGTTCGCTCACCATGCCCCACAACGAGCAGAATGAGCATAAGTGTGTGGGTTGCGGAATCTGCCAGATGCAATGCCCCAACGGCAGCATCAAGGTGACCAGCGAAATGTATGAAACTCCCGATGGCAAGAAGAAGAAACGCCTCGTGAAGTATGAGTACGACCTGGGTTGCTGCATGTTCTGCATGCTCTGCACGCGTGCCTGCCCCCATGGTGCAATCACCTTCGATCAGAGCTACGAGAACGCCGTGTTCGACCGCTCAAAACTCGTCAAGGTGCTCAACCATCCAGGGAGTCATGTAGAAGAAAAGAAATAGGTCAGAGTTTAAAGTTTTGAGGTCATAAGGTTATAAAGTATGCATTTGTAGCCCTAACTTCAAAATGAGTGATTAGGATTCTGAGAGATAAGTAAAGGTAACTTTATAACCTCATAACCTAAAAACTCCAAACATCACGACTCTTAAACTTAAAATAAAAATGAATTCACAAAACATCATGTTCGTCATCTTGGCCGTACTGATGGTGCTCTCGTCGATCGCAACGGTGCTGACAAAGAGCATTGTACGTGCTGCCACATACCTGTTCTTCGTGCTTTTGGGCACAGCAGGCATGTACTTCTTGATGGGCTACACATTCCTCGGTGCTGCGCAGGTCATCGTTTATGCCGGCGGTATCATCGTGCTCTATGTGTTCTCCATCTTGCTGACAGAAGGTGCGAAGGATCAGGAAATCTTCAAGCGCAAGTTGAAAGATGCCTCATGGGGCTTCATTCTCTCGCTCGTAGGATTCCTCACATTCGGTTGGATTGTGCTCTCTCACAATTTCAAAGCCGCTATCCTCACTGCACCGAGCGAAACAGCAAGCCAAGTTACAACAATCCAGTCAATAGGTCAAAACATGCTCTCTTCGGGCGAAAATGGCTACCTGCTTCCCTTCGAAGCAGTCAGTGTGCTCTTGCTCGCCTGCATCGTGGGTGCGTTGTTGATTGCCCGCAAACGCTAACAAAAAAGTTTTAAGTTTTGAGGTTATAAGGTTATAACGTATGTCGTTTCGCTTAAAAGCCTCAAAGCAATAGAGTAAGAAAGGTACGAGCAGTAAAGGAAACTTTATAACCTCATAACTTTCAAACTCCAAACTAAACTCAATCATTATGATCCAGATAGAATATATCCTGATAATCTCAGCCATCATGATGTTTGCCGGCGTTTTCGGATTCTTGACACGCCGCAGCACATTGGCTATACTCCTTTCGGTAGAGCTTATGCTCAATGCTACCGATTTGAACTTTGCAGTATTTAATCGTATGCTTTATCCCGACGGTTATGAAGGCTACTTCTTTGCACTCTTCTCTATCGCCATCTCGGCAGCAGAAAGTGCTATCGCAATCGCCATCATGATCAACATCTACCGCATGATTAAGAACATTCAGGTGGATGAACTCGAGAAGATGAAGTGGTAAGAGAGTTTTAAGTTTTTAGGTTAAAAGGTTATGATATATGTATTGCTAATCTGAAAGCCTAAAGGATGTTTGAGTAAGTCGTGAGTGACTAAAGGTAACTTTATAACCTCATAACCTCCAAACTCCAAACTAAAAAGAGCTCTAAACTAAACAAAACAATGGATTATACAATTCTTATACTTTTGCTGCCATTCTTCTCGTTCCTCCTGCTTGGAGTGTTCGGTAAATGGTTCAGCCATAAAGCAGCGGGATTGGTAGGTACTATCGTGTTGGGTGCCGTAGCCGTAATGGCCTACTACACTGCATACCAGTACTTCTTCCTCACTCCGCGTACGGCAGAAGGCGTGCTTCCCACGCTCATGCCCTACAACTTTCAGTGGCTGCCCTTCTTCGTTAAGGGACTCAGCTTCGATATGGGTATCATGCTCGACCCCATCTCGGTGATGATGCTTATCGTCATCTCCACCGTATCGCTCATGGTACACATCTATTCGTTCGGCTATATGCATGGTGAACGCGGTTTCCAGCGCTACTATGCATTCCTCAGCCTCTTCACCATGTCAATGCTTGGCTTGGTGGTAGCTACCAACATCTTCCAGATGTATATGTTCTGGGAATTGGTGGGTGTATCATCTTACCTCCTCATTGGTTTCTACTACACCTCGCCCGCGGCTATCGCAGCCAGCAAGAAGGCATTCATCGTAACTCGTTTTGCCGACCTCTTCTTCTTGATCGGTATCCTTATCTATGGCTACTACTGCCATTCATTCGGTTTCGAGTTCAATCAGGCAGGCTTTGCTCAGGGTGCTATGATGCTCCCCACAGCATTGTTCCTCATGTTTATCGGTGGTGCTGGTAAGAGTGCTATGTTCCCCCTCCACATCTGGCTTCCCGATGCGATGGAAGGTCCTACCCCTGTGTCTGCCCTTATCCATGCTGCAACGATGGTGGTAGCAGGTGTGTTCCAGATTGCCCGTCTCTTCCCCTTGTGGATAGAGTATGCTCCTAGCACACTCCACATCGTGGCTTGGGTAGGCGCATTCACCGCTTTCTATGCTGCCGCAGTGGCTTGCTGCCAGAGCGACATCAAGCGTGTACTCGCCTTCTCTACCATCTCACAGATAGCCTTCATGATGGTATCGCTCGGCGTCTGCACCGAGTATGCTACGGGTCACGAACACGTAGGCTCACTCGGCTACATGGCTTCCATGTTCCACCTCTTCACCCACGCCATGTTCAAGGCCCTCTTGTTCTTGGGTGCTGGTTGTATCATTCATGCTGTTCATAGCAACGAAATGTCGGCCATGGGTGGTCTGCGCAAGTACATGCCTATCACGCACATCACGTTCTTGATAGCATGCTTGGCCATCTCAGGTATACCTCCCTTCTCAGGTTTCTTCTCTAAGGATGAGATCCTGACAGCAGCATTTGCTTACATGCCCGCCATGGGTTGGATCATGACAGCCATCGCTGCTATGACCGCGTTCTATATGTTCCGTCTCTACTTCGGTATCTTCTGGGGCACAGAGAACAAGCAGCTCCATGCAGAGCATACTCCCCACGAGGCACCTCTGACCATGACCTTCCCCTTGATGTTCTTGGCAGTGGTAACCTGCGTAGCTGGTTTCATTCCCTTCGGCCACTTTGTAAGTGCCGATGGTCATCTCTATGATATCCACCTCGACTGGAACGTAGCTGGTACAAGCATCATCATCGCTGTAGCCTCAATCTTCCTCGCTACCTATATGTATATGGGTGAACGTCAGCCCAAGGCCGACGCCATGGCAGAGAAGTTTGCCAAGCTCCATCGCTGGGCTTACAAGCGCTTCTACATGGACGAGGTTTACCAGTACATTACTCATCGTATCATCTTTGCCCACATCTCCAAGCCCATCGCATGGTTTGATCGTCACGTCATCGACGGATTCTTCAACTTC
>JBNMGC010000027.1:0-20258 GCA_050873845.1 Alloprevotella sp. | reverse complement strand
TTCAAAGATCGTGTGCCTCAGCGTTGTTGGCGTTATGCCTTATCGCTGAATTGCGAGTGCAAAAGTACGGACTTTTTCGATACCGACCAAATTTTTGGCGAAGAAATTTTGGGGAAATTTTTGTGTAATTTCCCTATTTCTGATGCAACGGACTGAGTTTCAGCGGGTTGCGGTATGGAAAAATTTTTCTGTGCTTTTCGCACTTTTTGGATAGCAAGGGCAAATGTAGGGGTTTCGGGGGAATGGGACAAGGGAAGGTGGGTGGATTTTTTCGGTTTTATGCTGAAGAACATATTTTGGAGTTGGTTGGGGGCTTTCGCGCGCACGTGTTACAGGGATTTTTGGGGTGGAATGGTTGCATTTCTTGCACTGGTGGGGTGGATTGGGGTGGTTATCAGGGGGTTGAGGGGTGGAAGGTGGGGGATTTTTGCTTGCACTTTGCTTGCACTACGGGGAGGGGGGATAGTTTTTACGGGAGGGAGGGAAAAATTTTAGGGGAGGGAGGGAGGGAAAAGGGAAGACTTCTAAGGGGGGGAGTTTTTATAGTGGATCTGGTGGGGATAGTATTTCTAGGGGCTCTAGTATTTCTAGTAGCTCTAGTATTTCTAGTGATTCTAGTTTTTCTAGATAGACTGGGGAATTTGTGAGAGAGGAGGGGAAATGAGAAAAAGTGTAGGCAGAGTGCAGGCAGAGTGCAAGCATTGTGTAGGTAAAGCGGGAGGTTTTTTCCTGATAATCAAGGGATTGATTGATAAGAGTGACGGAATGAGGGTGTTTTGAGGGGGAAATTGAATGATACGCGCGTGCGCGTATACGTGTATATGAGAGCACATATAAAGAAAAAAAAAGATATTGAACTTGATACGATTTATGCTGCATAACATATAAGAAAGAATAGGTGGTATGAGAAGAACGTTGTATTTTTGCCGTGATATATGTGCTGATACAAATATTGATTAGTACTTATTCTGTAAAAGATATTCTGCGAAATCTAATAACAACTAAAACCTTGTATATGAAGAAATCTTTACTTTTCGCTTTTGCTTTCATCGTTTCGGCTATGAGTGCTTGGGCAGATCTGCCTTTTCGCAATCAGCGTTACGATGTGTTTAAGGTGCTTCCGGTGACGGAACAAAGCATCGTGTTTATGGGGAATAGTATTACGAACATGCACGATTGGTTTGAGGCTTTTGACAACCCCAACATTATCAATCGTGGTTGTTCGGGGGCTGTTAGTAGCGAACTGATTGACAACCTTGAGTCGGTACTTCCTGGACATCCGAAGAAGATTTTTATGATGATCGGTACGAACGACTTGGGTACTAGTGGTCTAAACACACCAGCTCAGGTGGCTGCAAAGGTGCGCACTGCACTGAATAGATGCAGAAAAGAGAGCCCCAAGACTGAACTTTACGTGCAGAGCATCCTGCCGACGAAGCATGGCATCCACAAGATTGAGGACGAGAAGGCTTCGAACGATAGCATTAAGAAGATTTGTGAAGAGACTGGAGCTACTTATGTAGACCTCTTCGATGACTTGATGGGCATCACTACAGGGGCACTCACCATGGACGCCTTGCACTTGAAGGCTTCGGCCTATCGCATTTGGTGCAAGAAAATAGAACAGTACGTGGGCAGTAAGTGTGTGTATGAAGATTCGTATACGGACATTGCGGGCGGACTCAGTGGTGTGCATGGTATGCGTTGTACATATTTTGGTATGACTCCAGTTAAGTCTGACGACGTTTTGCTGATTGGCGATGCTACCGTGAATTGCGGCGAATGGAACGAGTTGCTTGGCACTGCTAACGTGAAGAAGCGCTCTACAGGTTGGGGCGGACAAGGCATTGCTATTGGTACGATGCAGTCTATGTTGTCTGCTATATTCGAGGGTAATGGCAACAAGGTTGCTCCGAAGAAGATTCTCATAGAATTGGGATATAACGAGGCTGCTGGTAAGACTGATGCTGATGCTGCTATTGCTACATACAAGACTTTCTTGGAGCAGGTGAAGGCTAAAGCGCCCAATACCCCCATTGTGCTTTTGGCTGTATATCCTTCGAATACAGCAAACATTAATACCACCTATATTGTGCCATTTAATGAGAAGCTTAAGGCTCTTGCAGAGGCAACGGATAACGTGACCTATGAGGAGGGCACTTACACAGAATTGGTAAAGAATGGTGTGGCCAATACGGACTACTTCTCTGGTGCATTCCTTTATGGCAAAGGCTACGTGAAGATGGCACAAGTTATTGCTAAGCACGTGGACGGCGCCACAGCCATTACAGACGAAGAAGCAGCAGCACGCATTACAACATTTAATGCTCGCACCTCGCTTGCTAAAGCTATCCAAACGGCAGAGGCCATCGGCATTGGTAATGGCGTGGGACAATATAAAGAAGAGAAAGCTGGACAACTGACACAGGCCATCGAAGAAGGCTATGCGCTTTTGACCAAAGATGGGGCAACCGACAGCGAACTGAGCACTAAAGCTGCTACCTATAGTAGCACTATTCAGAGCATCTTGCCTGCTATCAACCTGCCCGAAGCTTCAGAAGAAGATGGTGAAGCACATTGGTATCAGCTAAGCACCCCGAATCGTGGCAACCTCTACGCATCTTCAACTGGTGCAGGCAAGACTGTCTATGGTCTGGCCTATAGTGCAATGGCAAAAACGATGTGGAAGTTTGTAAAACGCGAAGATGAAACGTTCGACATTGTGAACAGAAATGATAATTCCTATATAAGTCCGGTAGCCGACTACAATAAGGCTATTCAGACCACGGCAGAACGTCCCTCAAAGGGTTGGACGCTGAGCTATGCCAACGTGCCGGGTGTATTTAACATCTCATGCGGCACAGTGGAACTCAACCAGACGGGAAGCGCACAGCAGTATGCTATATATAATTGGAGTAAGAACAATACAGGCAAGGACAAAGACGACACCGGTTGCCAATTTTCCATTAGCGTGGCTCCAGCACCCGTGTTCTTGATTAATCCGCAAGAGGTAGGAATCTCGCTTGAAACTGGTGCTTACGACAACCCTTCGGCTACCTATAATAAGAACTGGACGAGTACGAGCACAGACCCACAAATAAAGTTGACATGCGCTGCCAACAACATGAGCAAAGATGGTACAAACATCGTCATTGCGAGTGGAAGCAAGAAAGCTGCAGACTACGTGATTAGCGCTGGTGAGAAGTATTACGTAACGGGCATACGATTCAAATACGTGAATGCTTCGGGCAACACAAGCAATATCACGATCTCATGTGCTGGTGCATCGGGGAAAACATCCACTACGGAACAAGAGATCAACGTGACAGGACTTGAGGCTTCGACGGTTACGCTATCTTTGAGCGGCGACAACGCTGGTGTGGTGCTGAAAGATTTCTACGTAACTCTTAGTACGCTAAGCGACAAGCCCGCAGGAGACGTGACTGGAATTGCACACGCGACCGTAGCTGAAAGCAAAAAGAGCCAGGCAGCTATCTATGATTTGCAAGGACGCCGTGTAAAGCACATGAGCAAGGGCATCTACATTGTTGGAGGTAAGAAGGTAATGGTGAAATGACACCTCGCCTTTCCTACTCCACGAGAACATTCATATACTGAACAGAGGGGGAACAACGCCCCACCCTATTCCTAAAGAAAGAGTATGGCAGACTATGAACATTACTTCATAGTCTGCCATACTCTTTTTAAGAAAAATGTGTTGTCTAATGCTTATATAAAGGAGATAGCAGGTAGGAGGGTATTAGGGACCTAGGAAGAGTCTATCAAAGTTTACTCCACCTCTTCCTCTCGTTCCATGATGCTTGCTGCAAGGCAATCGGCGGTGTGAATGATCATGACCAAGGGGTAGAGCGAATGGGCGGTATCGTAGTTGCGCTCATCTTCGTAGGAGTTCATGTTTACGCCCCAAGGGCCCATGTGCCAACGGATGGCAAGCATTTCTGCATCTGTCATTTCAAGACCGCTACAGAGAAGGAGCACGACGGATTTCTCGCCATGGCCCATGGGGAAGTTTTTGTAGCTTACGTTGTAACCAGGCACGTCTTCCCACACACCCATGGCATTCTTTTTACGCTTTGTGGTGGGCTGATAGACGTCGGACTTGCACACATCGTGAAGCAGACTGGCCAGGATGACGCTCTCGCGAGGCACCTCGCGCTCAAGCGTTGGCTCAAGTTTTTTCATGCCTTCCCACACTTGGAGGGCGGCTTTACAGGTATTGAGCGAATGGAGCACGAGACCTCCCTTGATGTTGAGATGATGGCCTGCAGAGGCAGGGGCATCGAAGAAACCTTGATCTTCGAGATCTGAAATAACATCTTCCATACCCTCGCGCTTACACGAGCGAAGAAGTTGAAGAAATTCTTCCTTGTAGGATGATAAATCTATATCCATTATTAGATTGTTTGTTGTGACAATGTGAATAGTTCTGTGCGATAATGTTCGCTCCCTTCTAAGATGATACATATCGCTACTTCATATAAAAAGGCTAAGATTGGGAGCAGATGGTGCTTCTAAATCTTAACCTATTTCTTTTCATGCATGGCTATGAGCAGTTCGCTTTTTGTTCATTGCTAAGCCCGTAGCCATATGTATACTCTCTGGTGTGTTCTCTAAGCCTTAGCTAAGAGGGCATCTACGGCAGCATCGACCTTTTCAAATTGGAACTTCTGCCAAATGCTGTCCATCAAGGCGGCTATGCGCTCTGTGCAAAGGTTGCCGATGCTTCCTTCATGAGTATGGTGAATATCCTTGTTGGGTGTGAATTGGCCTGCCTCAATCTCAAGACCTACCTTCTTATAAGCGTCGCGGAAAGGCACACCTGAGGAAGCAAGACGATTCACCTCTTCCACAGAGAACATTGCATCGTAACGTTTGTCGTCGAGGATGTGCTCGTTGACCTTGATGCGTTCAATGATATAAGTGGTCATGTGAAGACAATCAATCAAGCGATCGAAGGCGGGCAGGAAGGCTTCCTTGAGTTCTTGAAGATCGCGGAAGTAGCCACAAGGGAGGTTGTTCATAATCAAGATCATCTCTTGAGGCAACGCTTGCAAACGATTCATACGAGCACGGATAAGTTCGAACACGTCGGGATTCTTCTTATGAGGCATGATGCTTGAGCCCGTGGTGCACTCGTCGGGGAGCTTGATGAAAGCGAAGTTTTGAGAGTTGAACATACAAGCATCAAAGGCGAGCTTGGCCACTGTGCCTGCCACGCTGGCGAGGGCATAGGCTACGTTGCGTTCCATTTTTCCGCGTCCCATCTGTGCGTAGACCACATTGTAGTCCATCGAATCAAATCCGAGGAGGTCGGTGGTCATCTGGCGGTTGAGAGGGAAAGACGAGCCATAGCCAGCGGCAGAGCCGAGGGGGTTGCGGTTGGTGAGGCGATAGGCAGCTTCGAGGAAGAGCATATCGTCAGTGAGACTCTCAGCATAGGCACCAAACCAAAGGCCGAAACTTGAGGGCATAGCCACCTGTAGGTGAGTGTAGCCTGGCATCAATACCGATTTGTAGCGCTCGCTCTGCTTCTGCAATTCTGTGAACAACTGACGAACGGCCTCAGCCACCTCGCGCAGTTTCTCACGCGTGAAGAGTTTGAGATCGACCAATACTTGATCGTTGCGCGAACGGCCTGAGTGAATTTTCTTACCCATATCGCCAAGGGCACGGGTGAGCATGAGCTCCACTTGTGAATGGACATCTTCTATGCCGTCTTCTATCACGAACTTACCTTCGCGAGCAAGCTGATAAATCTTCTTCAGTTCCGAGAGCAGGGGCTGTAGCTCATTGTCGGCAATGAGACCTATGCTGTGGAGCATGGTGACGTGTGCCATTGACCCAAGCACGTCGTAAGGGGCGAGGTAGAGATCGAGTTCACGATCATGACCTACGGTGAAGCGATCTATTTCGTCGGTCACTTGTACCGACTTTTCCCAAAGTTTCATAGTCTAAGTTTTAGAATTCCTGTCCGATGATGAAGTGGAACTGCGAACCACCGGCTCGCTTACCCGAGTATCCGCTGATGTACTTCTGGAAACCATAGGCCCAGTCGATACCCATCAAGCCGACCATGGGGAGAAGGATTCTCACACCCACACCAGCCGAGCGCTTCATATTGAAGGGATTGAATTTCTTGACATCTTGCCAAGCATTACCACCCTCGACAAAAGCAAGGGCGAAGATTGAAGTTGAGTTTTCGAGCATGAGCGGATAGCGTAGCTCGAGCGTCATACGGCTATATGCATAGGCATCACCATAATATGAGTTGTTGCCCGAGAGCGATCCATTCTCATAACCACGCAGGCCGATGGTCTCGGTGGCATAGCCACTTGAGTAGCCCGACATACCATCACCACCTACGTAGTAGGTTTCGAAGGGAGACTTCTTATAACGGTTGTATGAGCCGAGTATACCGAATTCGAAGCGGGTCATGAGGACAGGAGCCTTGACTGCGCTTGAGAGTGCGGTGAAGTTGCGGAATTTGAACTTCCACTTATGATATTCAATCCACTTATTCTTCTCCTGCATCTCCTGCTGATACTTAGAACTTTGGTAATTGTTGGCCAAGTTCTTGTAGTCACGTCCATCCCACAGAGAATAGGGCGGAGTGAGCGTCACCTGGAAGAGGAATTCAGATCCCTTACGCGGATAGAAAGGATGATCGGTAGAGTTGCGCGAGAGCGAGAGCGAGAGGTTGATGTTGTTGCAATTACCATCCGTGATAAGGAAGTACTGCCATGACTTCAACATATAGCGCGTATAGGAAAGTTCTGCCATAAAGTTGAAGTAATCATCTGGCCAACGCAAGCGCTTACCGAAGCCCAAGCTCAAGCCCAACATCTTCACGTATTTGTCGGGATCGTAAGCATCGGTGTAGTAATTACTCGTGGTACCATAACCATACGCATAGTTCAGGTATGAGTTATAGTAGTTCTGATTGACGTAATTAGAGTTTACGTCACTCTGCTTGCTATAATAGATCGAGAACGAGAGTTGGTTAGGACGCTTTCCTCCGAGCCATGGTTCGAGGAATGACAGCGAGTAGTTCTGGTAATACGTACCATTCGTTTGTACCTGTAGCGAGAGCGTTTGGCCATCACCTTGTGGTATGAAGCCAGCGCGTTTATAGCCTTTCTTGAAAAGATTTTGCACAGAGAAGTTGGTAAACTTCAAGCCTACTCGGCCTACGATACCGGTTTGTCCCCATCCAGCAGAGAGTTCGATTTGGTCGCCACCCTTCGACACGAGAGGGTAATTCAAGTCCACCGTTCCAGATACGGGGTCGGGTTTAATACCGCTTTGTCCGAACTGAATCTGAAGAGCTTCAGGGTCGAACTGGTTCATCTGAGCCAAGTCCTGGATAGAACGCTTGATGTTCTCCATCGAGAAGAGGTCGCCTGGCTTAGTACGAAGTTCGCGACGAATCACGTTTTCGTAGACGCGGTCGTTACCCGAGATGCGCACGTGGTTGAAAGTGGCTTGTTGTCCCTCTTGGATGCGCATTTCGAGATCGATAGAGTCGCCGTCGACATTGATTTCTACGGGGTTGAGGTTGTAGAATACGTATCCATTATTATAATAGAGGTTACCGATGGCATCGTCGTCGGACGAGAGTCTCTTGTTCAAGAGCGTTTGGTCATATACGTCGCCCTTCTTCATTTGTAGAAAACGTTCGAGGAGGTCGGAGTCATAGACGGTGTTTCCCACCCACGACACGTTGCGCAGGTAATACTTCTGCCCCTCATACACGTTGAGGTGAACGTTGATGTGCTTTGCATCGACGGTCTCTATACTATCGGAGGTGACGAGTGCATCGCGGTAACCCCACTCGTTGAGTTTATCTACAAGCAAGTCTTTGTCTTCCTTGTACTTTTCGGGGAGGAACTTCTTCGAGCGAAACATGTTAACGAAGCTCTTCTCGTGAGTCTTCTTCATGGCTCTCTTAAGCTTAGCCACGTGTTTGGAGTCGGCACCAGTGATGAAGATTTTCTTTACCTTGATCTTTTCATTCTTATTGATGTCGATATCCACCAGTACGCGGTTGTCGCCTGTTACGTCTTCTCGGAGCGTAATATTTACCTCACAATTTTTGAAGCCTTTTTCTTCGAAATGCTTCTTAATGTAGTGCTCGGCACGATTGATCATATCCGTAGTGATCTGATTGCCGGGTTGGAAGCCGATAATCTTTTCACAATCTTCGCGTTCCGACTTTTTCACACCCGTATATCGTATGCTCGATATGCGGGGTTGTGCAGTGAGCTTCACGTGGAGGTAAACTTTACCATCGACGATGCTATCGGCCACGATTTCTACGTTGGAGAAGACCTTTTGTGCCCAATACTTGCGTATAGCTTCGGTGATATCAGGTCCTGG
The DNA here is from genome assembly GCA_050873845.1 of Alloprevotella sp. Taxonomy (GTDB): domain Bacteria; phylum Bacteroidota; class Bacteroidia; order Bacteroidales; family Bacteroidaceae; genus Alloprevotella. Next base: position 11,861 of record JBNMGC010000027.1, on the reverse strand, counting down.
GATTTCATAAGATTGTCCCACGACGAGTCCCGAAATACTCTGCAAGTACTCCGAGTCGTAGCCTTTCATTTCATCTACCGTTAAGCCTCCCAAGACATATCGCGGGTGGTTGGCCGTATAGGTTATCACGGGCGTATTGTCGGTCTGCTTTGCTGCTTGTCCTTCGCTTTGAGCGTGTGCATTAAGCGCCATGCAGGCAGTCATAGCGAGCAGTATGCGTGAGGTATATTTCATTCGTCTGTATGTGTATTATCTATGTTGGTTACTTGCTCGCTGGTCTTTCCGAATCGTCGTTCGCGGTTTTGGTACCATGCGATGGCTTGGCAGAGGTCGGCTTCGTGGAAGTCGGGCCAAAAGGTGTCACAGAAATAGAATTCGGTGTATGCACACTGCCAAAGCAAGTAGTTGCTTAGTCGAACTTCTCCTCCCGTACGGATGAGCAAGTCGGGATCGGGCATGAAGTTGGTAGCGAGGTGTGCGGAGATGGTTTGCTCGTTGATATCAGCGGGCTGAAGCGTTCCATCTTTCACTTCCGAGGCTATCTGCTTCACGGCTTCCGTTATTTCCCATCGAGAACTGTAGCTCAGCGCGATGACCATCGTCATTCCGGTGTTGACGGAAGTGCGTTGTTGCAATCCGAGGATGGACTCTCGCACTACCTCGGGCACCCGAGAGAGATCGCCGATGATGCGAAGCCTTACATTGTTGTTCATGAAGAGTTCTTCTTCGAGCGAAGTGAGGATGAGCGACATGAGCGCTGCTACCTCGTCGGCGGGTCGATTCCAGTTTTCGGTGGAGAATGTATATAGCGTCAAGAACTTCACCCCCAGGTTGGAGCAGGCTGTGGTGATTTCACGCACAGCAACTACGCCCTGTTGGTGTCCCATGCTGCGGTTCATACCGCGTGCTTTGGCCCATCGTCCGTTGCCATCCATAATGATAGCGATATGGGCAGGTATTCTTGAATGGTCGAGTTGCATATATTGGAGTTGTATATATCAGAGTTGTGTATGAAGCTATGTAAGCGAAGGTGCGGAAGTTTTATCACAATGCATGTGTGCGGTTTTGTCGGAGTTGCATATGTGGTTTAGTCGCAGTTGCATATGCGGCTTAGTCGCGGTTGCACGTGGGGCACTTCGGGCTGAGGTCATAGGTGAGTGTGAGCATCAAGGAGGAGTAGATGTCTTTATTTCTAAACATCTCCGACTTGATACCGAGTGGAGCGTCCAGTCCATCGAGCTTATCGGACAGGCTGAAATGGACCATCCAATCGAGTCCGAGATTGAGCCGAGCGCCTATTTTATACTTCACTCCCGCTCCGAGCGGTATGTTCGCTGTGAAAGATTTTCCTGCTGCTCCGTAAGTGAGTCCGAAGCCACCCTGCAGATAGGGTACGATGCGTGAGTAGCCACGATAGTCTCGGCGGTAGCCGTATGGCAGGAAGTGTAGTTCGTAGAGTGCCGACACGTCGTAAATAGCGCTACTTACGGAGTAGTTGAGCTGTGCGGACCCTACAGCGTTAGGATCGGAAGGAATATAGTTTTTGAGTGAAGATGTTGCGCCTTTTACTCCTACGTAAGAGAATTGCGTCTTCACCGCCATACGCGGGTTGAGTGGGAAGCGAGCGAGGAGTCCTCCAGCGAGTCCCATTTTATCCTTCACATCGGTAAAGTTGACTGACACGCCCATCCCCACGCCGAGTTCAAGGCGATAGACGGGGTCTTCCTGCTGGGCACGTGCATGCCATGGGAGGAGCAAGAAGAGCAGTAGCAAGGATGTAATCTTATACATGAAGTGCATGATTACCGATGGCTGATAGGAGTTTACGAGTTTATAAGTTTATGAGTTTAGAGGGCGTCTCTGCTTGCCATAGGCAGTCAGAGCGTGATTACTCCCAACCCAATCGATTGATTCTGCCTCGATAGATGGTGCCTGTGCCGCCGAGTACTACCCATATATAGTGCTCTGCGTCTACAGCCACGCTGATAGAAGTTGCGCCCGTAGTGTCGGGAGAAGATATTACGGTAGTCTTCCAAGTACGCCCGTTGTCGGTGCTTGTATAGAAGGGAGCTACAGTGCCGTCTGTAGCGACACCAGTGATTACTGTACCTTCATTATAAGCGAAAGCGCTGACTTGCTTGAGCAGTGGGCAACCATATGTATGGAGCTCTTCCGTCTGAGGCAAGTTGATCCAAGGATAGGAGTACTTATCCGTTGCAGATCGATCGATATCACGCTTCCATACGGTGACAGAGTCGGCGCTTGTTCCATCCGTACAGACCACCTTGCGCGAGCCTACCATCACCACGATTTCGCCGTCCTTGTCTACGCGTGATTGCTGAGTCGCTGCTGCCACGTCGCTTCCTTGTGGCAGGTCGGCGGGACTATCCACAGCACTTTCGTTCCATGCGATGCCATCTGCCGAAGCGTACATCTGCCGACCGGCAAGGGCATAGATACTATCCGTGCTCTGTCCCACGAGAGCATCAAACTGTGCGGGTGTGCTGACAGTGTTCCATCCCTCTGCCACCGTAGCCGACTCTACCAGTCTACCACCAGCAAGTGCGAGGAATTTGTCGGAAAAATGCTGAACTGTGCGTACATCTATCGCACTTCCGCTCACAGTTGCGAGGGGCTGAGCCTCATCGAAGGATGGCGATTGGCGAGAAGTCTGAACTAGCTTCACCTCGCCGTCCATCGTGCGACCGAACACATAGATGCTCTCCCCTACTGCCAGCGTACGGCTTTCTACGAACGAGGCCACGGGGCTGAGGGGATTATGTGCCAACTGCTTCCAATCCAGTTCATCTGCATATTCCTTATGCACACGTATATCAAAGTTATAGTAGCGTTTTGAAGTGCCGTCGGGTGCATACGCCACTACTTGGCGCACTACGGAGAAGTCGGTACTATCAGTAGGTGTAAAGGACTCTTCCTTTCCCGTCTCGAGATTGACAATGCCCAATGTGCCCGTACACTTGATACCACTGCTTGTAGCAAACACCAATTTGTCCACACACGTTCCCACGGGCAGCGAGTCTGGATTGAATACGCGGCTATTCACTTGATCTATATAAAGGTGGTATGCACCTCCCGTCACAGAGACGGTGGTGGTATCATTGATGATGCGCTTCAGCGTGCCGAGGGTGGCAGAGGTAATCACGCAATCGTTGGAAAGTTCTTCGGTTGTGTCTTCTGACGAGTTGCAAGAAGCCATCATGCATCCTGTCAGGATTGCCACTGCGAGGGCTAATATGTTGGGTTTCTTCATGTCGTGATGATGTGTGTGTATTCTTCAACGTGCAAAAATACGTACAAATTCTTATTTAATGGCCATTTTGCGTCCATTTATCTTGTTTTAACGCAACATAAGGATGCGATTGTCAGTTGTCCCTGCCTGATTCGGCTCATCCGCAAGGCGTTGCTTCAAGATGGTTTCATGCCGTTGGTCACGCTTCTCAATCGGCGCAGGTTATCGTCTTCGCCCACCATCCACAGGGCATCATTGCGCACAATCGTGCGATCGGCACGCGCTGGATCGATGCTACCATCCGACGTTTCAAATCCCACCACCATGCAGTGGTACACATCGCGTATACCGCTATCGCGCAGTGTAAGTCCGATGAGCTGACTACCCTCGCGCACGAGCAGGCGTCGCAGTTGCAATCGGTTGGTGTCGGGGGCTTGAGTGACGATATCGCTCTGCATGCGTTGTTGGAATCGCTGTAGGCTCTCGTCGCTACCGATCACCTCGATGTGGTCGGAGGGGAAGAGCACCGCACTGCCATCGGGAATGTTGATGCGATTACCATTGCGCACGATGGCGGCTATCATCACGCCATCAGCGTGGCCAAAGTCGAGTTCGGAGAGCCGTTTCCCCACCCACATACTGTCGTAAGGCACCTCGAGTTCGGCTATGTGGATGTTGCGACTTGTAAGTCGGCCGGCATAGCCAGGAGTAGCTTCCTCGCTTTGCGAAGCCATTACCTCGCGAGAACGCAGATTTTGCAGGAAGGTACGTTCGAGCCTAATGCTTACCAGCTTGATGCGTTTCGAAGCAACGAAGCATCCCACAATAACGATCGAAGCCAACACGTGCCACGGCCACCACAGTGGCGAGAGGAAATTGAGAATATAGTAGACTGCTGCCACCGCTATAATATAGCGCAGCAAGAAGGTGGCCCACAGCCCCACCCTATCCATGCGGCTACGGCGGCGCAGCTGTCGCCACTCGTCAGAATGATTCTTGCGCATGACGATAGCACGAAGGAAAGGTGCGGAAAAGAGCAACGAGAGCACGCCACACGCTGCATTGCCCGTCCAATGCCCCAATGCTTCGCGACACAGAGGGAGCAGGAGCGATAGCGAAATGACTATCACGGCAATGCTCAGTGTGAGATAAGCTCCTAGTTGGCTGAGCAGCGCCATGAGAAGTTTCTTCCACAGATGGTCGCGTTGAACCTCTGCCTCTGCCTTTCGTCCGCGTTCGTCCAATCGGTGGAACACGGCAGCGGGCATCACGCGCTGCAACACGTTGTAGGCGGGTGCTGCGGCACGTATCATGTAGGGAGTAAAGAAGGTGGTAATGATGCTCACCGCCACCACCACGGGGTAGAGGAATTCGCTCGTCACCTTGAGCGACATTCCGAGCGAGGCAAGTATGAATGCGAACTCACCGATCTGTGCCAGTGAGAAGCCGCTCTGAAGCGCCACCCGTAGCGATTGTCCTGAGAGCAGGAAACTGCTGGTGCCAAACACGGCCTGGCCCACAATGATTGCCAAGCAGATCACCAAGATGGGAAGCCAGTAGGTTGCCAGTACGGCGGGGTCGACGAGCATGCCCACCGACACGAAGAAGATGGCTCCGAAGAGGTCTTTCACGGGCGACACCACGCGTTCTATCTGCTCCGCCTCGACCGTCTCTGCCAAGATGCTGCCCATCATGAAGGCGCCAAAGGCTGAGCTATACCCCACCTTTTCAGCCACTACCACGAGCAGGAAACACAGTCCGATGCTCACCACAAGCAGGGTTTCGCGATTCATGAAGCGATGGGCTTTGCGCAGCAAGATGGGTATGAGATAGACTCCCACCACAAACCACAGGATGAGGAAGAAGCCAAGCTTGAGGAGGCTCCCCACGAGTTCCATTCCCTGAAACCGGCGCGACACGGCTACAGCGCTAAGCACCACCATGAGCAATATGCCGAGTATATCCTCGAGTATGAGCACGGAGAGCACTTCGCCCGCGAATTTCTTCTGTCGCAGTCCGAGGTCGTCGAAGGCCTTATATATAATAGTGGTACTCGACATGGCGAGCATGCCTCCCAAGAAGAGGCTGTTCATATCGCCCCAGCCGAAAAGGTGGCCCACCATACTGCCCACACTCATCATGCAAAACATCACGCTGCATGCTGCTATGACGGGGGCAGCCCCCATCTTTACAATTTTCTTGAAAGAAAACTCGAGTCCGAGGGTAAACATGAGGAATATCACGCCGATGTCTGCCCAAGTATGAATGCTGCTGAGGTCTGTCACACTGGGGGTATAAGGCATGTGTGGACTGGTCAGAAATCCAGCCACTATGTAGCCAAGCACGAGGGGCTGCTTGAGTCGCTTAAAGATGATGGTGACCAGGCTTGCCGAGATAAGGATGAGAGCGAGGTCGGAGATGAGTGTGGGCATGGGATTAATGTGCTAATAGAACCCGTTGGCAGATTTCTTGGTTAAAGGGTAAACAAGTTGACAAGTTAACAAGTAAATAGGTCTTAGACTACTTATTTCGTTAAAAAAGGGAACGATTGAACTCGATAGACTTACCTGTTAATCTATTAACTTGTCAGCCCGTTTACGAATTCCGTCAACGCGTTAATAGGGTGCATTTCGCGCTACCTTGAGTAGGGCTGCTGCGGATAGATGAAGAGCACGTTGCGCGAACTGAAATAGCGCTCCACCTGGTCGGGCAGTCTATCCAGATAGGCATGATACGATATGGTGCCGCGACGAGCGCATACGAAGATGAGCATATGGTCTTGGCGCGAGGTGTGAGCCAACTGTATGAGATTGTTCCAAGAGTTGAACTCGGTATAAATCACGGGCAGACCGTTGTGGGGCGACTCCGCCCAATAATGCTCCATAGCCGTGAGCGTGGCTGGCGACGAAAGGGCTTCGAGTCCGCACCCCATCTGATGGGCGAGCAGCGCAATGCGGTCCATGCAGTGGGCAAAGCCTTGCTCAAACTCTGCCTTGGGTGGCACAAGCACATGGAGTCGGCGCACCGTGTTGAGGGGGATGGTGTCGCGATAGATTATGATCTGCCGATCGACAGAGGTCAAGAGGTCTGCCACGGTCTTGCCGTAGAAGGAGTCTGAGAGGCGTGCCTTGCGGTGCAGTCCGAGCACGAGGTCGCTCACAGCGCGCTCCTTGACCGTATGCGATATGCCGCTCACCACATTGACCGACCATCGCTGATAGGTCTGTATGCGTATGCCCGTGGCAGAGGCCATCTTCACGGCATTATGAAGTTGCTGTTCGCCGCTCTGGCGGGCTGAGGGATCATTTTCGAGCACCACGTTGAGGGCTATGATAGGCGCTACGGAGTGGGGCGTGCGGAGCATGAGTGCGAGGTTGACGAGTCCGGGAAGGGTATCGCGATAGTTTACGGCTATGAGTATGCGGTCGGGGGCTTCATCGGGAGCATCGTTGCTCGAAGTGGGCTGCAGCGATCCCGTCACGGCCAGCTTGCGCGAGGTATTCTCGGTCACAAGCGAACTCACTACGCACGTCACGAGAATGAGCACCATGGCTCCGTTGAGCACATCTTCGCCCAGCAAGCGGCTGCCGTCGGGCAGCACGATGCCGTAGCCCACGAGCACCACAGCCAGGGTGGCTGCTGCACGCGAGCCGGTGAGTCCGAACATTAGATTGCGCTCCGTGCCCGACATGCGGAAGACTTTCTGCGTGGCATAACTGGCCAGCCACTTGCTCACCACGCCTACCACCACCATCACGCAGGCCGTAAGCACCGCTCCTTGGTGTTCTACGAGGGCATTGAGATTGATCAGCATGCCCACACCGATGAGGAAGTAGGGGATAAAGAGGGCATTGCCCACAAACTCCACGTGGCTCATCAAGGGCGAAAGTGGTGGTATCAAGCGGTTGAGCACAAGTCCTACGAGGAAGGCACCGAGTATGCCCTCCATGCCTACCAGCTCCATCAATCCCGCGCCTAAGAACACGAGACAGAGCACGAAGACATATTGCACCACGCTATCGTCGTAGCGACGGAAAAACCATCTGCCGATCCGCGGAAAGGCATAGACTATCACGCCGCCAAGCAGTACCACCTTGATCACGAGCCACACCCAGTAGAGCCCCGTGACATGTTCCTTAAACATGCCACCCACTACGGCCAACACCAGCAGGGTCAGCGTATCCGCCACGATGGTACCGCCCACGGCGATGCTCACACTGGTGAGCCGCGAAAGTCCGTAGCGCAGCACGATGGGATAGGCTATGAGTGTATGCGAGGCATACATCGCAGCAATGAGCACGCTGGCTGCCACGCCGTAGCCCAGCACGAGGGAGTTGGCAGCATAGCCCAGCACCATAGGGATGACAAAGCTTAGAAGTCCGAGCGTGAGGGCGCGCCCCTTGATGCGCTGCACGTCTTGCAGGTTCATCTCGAGCGAGGCGAGGAACATGATATAGTAGAGCCCCACTTTTCCGAAGAGTTCAAAACTTCCATCGCGCTCAAGCACCCCAAAGCCATGAGGCCCGATGAGTATGCCTGCGAAGATCATCCCCACGATGGAGGGAATGCGCAGGCGTTCGAGTAGCATCGGTGCAAAGAGTATAATTGCCAGCACGATGAGGAATATCCAGGTAGGGTCTGTTATCAAATTCTTAGATGTTAATGTGTGAATAATGGGGAGGGTCGCGGGGGAAGTTATTGCCCCTTGGGCGAGTGAAGTTGCCCCGCAACCATCTATTCTGCAAAGTTATTGTATTTTTTTCATTCACGCGCAACGCATGCGCGGATATTAGTTATCAGCTTTCGCCAGTTCCGTGGGCGACGCGTCTCGCGTCGGCATGAAATAATCGAGTATCTCAGTCAGGCAGAAAGTATCATAGGTCTTCTCAGAGTCTACTGTGGGCGACGCGTCCTCGCGTCGGCGCAAGAGGGAATGCCCACGAATCTGAATATAGACTTTTCCCTCTCATGCCGACGCGAGACGCGTCGCCCGCAGAGAACTAATAAGAGCCTCGTTCCTCGCGCGCGTACGCGTCAGAGAGTTTTGCCCCGTTATATCTGCGCTGCTTGCACTTATTCACTTGTATCCTTTGATTATCAATACCTTCCGTAGTGTATGCACCTATCATTTGCCTACACTTTGCCTGCACTTTTGCTTGCACTTTGATCGAAAATCTCTTCCTACCACTAATTTTTTCGCCTCCTACCACTAATTTTCACACCTCCAGGGGACAATTTACACACCAAGGGGGCATGAGGGAGATGTGAGGGAGATGTGGGGGCTACAGGCCTTGCCTACACTTCACACATCGTTGATTATCAGATACTTACAGAATAATAGTGTAGGCAACGCATATAAGAGCCTAAAAACTCTTTGTACGCGCGCGCGAAGAGCGGTGTCTATACAATGAAAGTACGGCCGATTCGTGGCTACACCGACGCGAGACGCGTCGCCCACAAAGGTAGGAGAAAAAAATGGTTTCCTCTACACAAAAAAATGAACAGACAGCGCCCCCACACCCTTCCTCCAAACGTAAAAAAATGCTCTTTCACCACCATCAGTCTCTATAAAACGGGGCGCAAAGGCTTCTTTATCAAAAAAGTATTGTAATTTTGCACACGGAGAGATACACTTTTCTTTCTGCAACAAAATTCTACACTCTGCAAACAAAATGCAATGAGCAGACCGCCGCCCGTGCTTATTCAAAGCCCGAAAGAGGCAGTTTGCTTACAAAATTACATAAAATTCAAGCAATGAACGTAGCTATCGTAGGCGCCAGCGGTGCCGTAGGCCAAGAATTTTTGCGCGTACTCGCCGAACGCGATTTTCCTATCGACAACCTCCTGCTCTTCGGTTCAACCCGTAGCGCAGGTACAAAATATACCTTCCGCGGCAAAGAATATACCGTAAAACTTCTTCAGCACAACGACGACTTCAAGGGCGTAGATATCGCTTTCACCTCAGCTGGTGCTGGCACTTCTAAAGAGTTTGCTGCCGACATCACAAAGTATGGTGCTGTCATGATCGACAACTCTTCGGCTTTCCGTATGGACGAAGAGGTGCCCCTCGTAGTGCCCGAATGCAACGCTGAGGATGCACTGAAGCGCCCCCGCGGCATCATTGCCAACCCCAACTGCACCACCATCATGATGGTAGTGGCTCTGCAGGCTATCGAAAACTTAAGCCACATCAAGCGCGTACACGTGGCCTCTTACCAAGCTGCGAGCGGTGCCGGACAGGCTGCTATGGACGAACTCGTGGAGCAATATCGCGAGGTGCTCGATGGCAAGCCCGCCACTGTGAAGAAGTTTGCTTATCAGCTGGCATTCAACGTGATTCCGCAGATCGACGTATTCCAAGACAATGGCTATACGAAGGAAGAGATGAAGATGTACAACGAGACACGCAAGATCATGCACTCCGACGTGCTGACCTCTGCCACCTGTGTGCGCGTGCCTTCGCTCCGTTCTCACTCCGAAGCTATCTGGGTAGAGACAGAGAGCCCGCTTGAAGTGGCTGACGTGAAGAAGGCTATCGCTGGCGGCGAGGGCCTCGTGCTCATGGACAATCCCGAAAAGCAGGAATACCCCATGCCACTCTTCTTGGCAGGCAAAGACCCCGTATACGTGGGCCGCATCCGCAAGGACTTGGCCAACCCCAATGGCCTCACCCTATGGCTCGTGAGCGATCAGATTCGCAAAGGCGCAGCGCTCAACGCTGTGCAGATTGCCGAATACTTGATCAAGGTAGGCGACGTTAAGTAAAAGAAGTTTAAGTTTTGAGGTTATAAGGTTATAAAGTTACTCCATGCAGCGAATAGATTGTCAGAAGGTAACTTTATAACCTTATAACCTCAAAACTTAAAACTTACCTCCCTATAAAAGCACAGAAGGATGAAAATCATCATAGCTGGCGCAGGAGCAGTAGGTACGCACCTTGCCAAGTTGCTCTCGCGTGAACATCACGACATTACGCTCATGGACGAGTCGGCAGAGAAACTTGAAGATCTCTCTTCAAACTTCGACATTCTGACCCTTCCCGTCTCGCCCTCGTCGATCTCTGCACTTAAAGAAGCAGAGGTGGGCAAGGCCGACCTCTTCATTGGCGTTACCCCCGACGAGGCTCACAACATGACAGCCTGCATGCTTGCCCACAAACTGGGAGCAAAGAAGACGGTGGCACGCGTGGACAACTATGAATATGCCATGCCCGAACATCGTGCCTTCTTCTCTGAAGTGGGCATCGGCTCGATCATCTACCCAGAGATGCTCGCCGGACAGGAGATTCTCCACAACATCAAGCGTAGCTGGATACGTCAGTGGTGGGAAGTGCAAGACGGCGCACTCATCCTCTTGGGTGTGAAGGTGCGCAGCAATGCTCAGATTCTCGACCAACCGCTCAAGGACCTCTGCGGCCCCGACTCGCCCTACCACATCGTAGCAGTGAAGCGAGGCGACGACACGGTCATTCCCCATGGTGGCGACTGCTTGCGAGCTCTCGACGTGGTCTACTTCATGACCACTCCAAAGTATATTAACTACATACGCGACATTGCGGGCAAGGAGGAATATCCCGACGTGTCCAACGTGTTTATCATGGGCGGCGGCAGCACGGCTGTACACTTGGCCAACGCTATGCCCGACTATATGCACGCCAAGATTATCGAAAGTCATGCGCAACGGGCCGAACACCTCAACGAGGTGGTGACCAATCGCCACGCCATGATTATCCACGGCGATGGGCGCGACCTCTCCTTGCTCGAAGAGGAGGGCATACGCAAGGCTCAGGCTTTCTGCGCGCTAACGGAGAACTCTGAGACGAATATCTTGGCTTGCTTGGCTGCCAAGCGATTGGGCGTGCGCAAGACGGTAGCCATGGTGGAAAATACCGACTACATCAGCATGGCTGAAAGCCTCGACATCGGCACTATCATCAATAAGAAGACCTTTGCCGCCAGCCACATCTATCAGATGATGCTCAAGGCCGACATTACTTCGGTGAAGAGTCTCACCGTAGCCAACGCCGATGTGGCAGAGTTTAGCGTGCCCGAGGGTTCGAAGATCTGTAAGCATGCTGTGAAGGATCTTGACCTGCCCTCTTCTATCACCCTTGGTGGACTCGTACGTGGTGGCCACGGTCAGCTCATCAATGGTTCTACCATAATCCGCCCGGGCGACACGGTGGTGGCTTTCTGCCTGAATGGGGGAATCAAAAAACTTGAGAAATACTTCAAGTAATCGCGTGCTTGCGATTACTTGAAGTATTTCTCAAGTTTTAAGTATTAAGTATAAAGTATTAAGTATTACAGCCAGGCAGAAGAAAACTCTGATTCGTTTGCTTTCATACTGATTGTAATACTTTTCTTAGCAAGATTGTAATACTTAATACTTTATACTTAATACTTACCCGTGATATCTTCCGTCGAGACTAGTCTCGACGGAAGATATCACGGGTATATACTTTTTCCTTCACATCATCGAGGCAAGCGTCGTAGCGATTGGCTATGATGGCGTGGCTCTGTGCTTTGAAGTCGGCAAGGCGGTTGACCACACGGCTGCCGAAGAAGGTCGTACCATCCTCGAGCGTAGGCTCATAGATTATCACCTCAGC
>JBNMGC010000026.1:0-23233 GCA_050873845.1 Alloprevotella sp. | reverse complement strand
CAGATATCAAAGCTATCGCTGAAGAATTGGTAAATTTGACAGTGAAGGAAGTAAACGAGTTGGCAACTATCCTGAAGGACGAGTATGGAATTGAACCCGCTGCTGCAGCTGTTGCTGTTGCTGCCGGTCCCGCAGCTGGTGCTGCTGCCGCTGAAGAGAAGACTTCTTTCGACGTTGTTCTCAAGAGCGCAGGTGCCGCTAAGCTCCAGGTTGTTAAGGCCGTTAAGGAACACTGCGGTCTTGGCTTGAAGGAAGCTAAGGATCTCGTAGACGGCGCTCCCTCAAAGGTTAAGGAAGGCGTTGCTAAGGAAGAAGCTGAAGCACTGAAGAAGGCTCTCGAAGAAGCTGGTGCTGAAGTAGAACTCGCTTAATAAACAATCCCATAAGGGCTATGGTTATGAATCCTCTGGTAGAGGGTTCATAACCTTTTTGTGTCTATATCCTTCCTCTTAGCATAAGGTTCGTGCCAATACCACTTGTCTGTGCTGGAAGATTCTTGCCCTCTGATAAATAGTAGGGCTATTGACACAATATAAGGTTTTATTGGTTAGAGAGCTTAATCCATTTGTGGCTATATATAGTGTGCTTCTATTATAGTAATCTACACAATAGCTCTGATGTGAATTAAGTTTGCAGACCTATAAACATTTCTTTCACCCCAATCTAACGACGAATGTCTTCCAGAGTAATTAATCAACGTGTAAACTTTGCGTCCGTAAAGAATCCGATGCCTTATCCCGATTTCTTGGACGTTCAGTTGAAATCTTTCAGAGATTTCCTCCAGCTCGACACTCCTAGTGAATTGCGTAAAAACGATGGCCTGTACAAAGTTTTTGCTGAGAACTTCCCTATTGCTGATACTCGCAATAACTTTGTATTGGAGTTTATCGATTACTATATCGATGAGCCTCGTTATTCAATCAAAGAATGTCTGGAGCGCGGACTTACTTATAGTGTGCCTCTCAAGGCTAAATTGAAGCTTTACTGTACTGATCCTGATCATGAGGATTTTGATACGGTTGTACAGGATGTCTTCTTGGGATCTATCCCTTATATGTCAGACAATGGTACGTTCATCATCAATGGTGCTGAACGTGTGGTTGTTTCACAGTTACACCGTTCTCCTGGTGTGTTCTTCGGCTCAAGCGTTCACGCTAATGGTACGCAGCTTTATTCTGCACGTATCATTCCGTTTAAGGGATCATGGATTGAGTTTGCTACTGATATCAATACGGTGATGTATGCTTACATCGATCGTAAGAAGAAGTTGCCCGTAACCACTCTGCTTCGTGCTATTGGCTTTGAAAGTGATAAGGATATTCTTCAAATCTTTAATCTTGCAGAGGAGTTTAAGGTAAATAAGACAAACCTTAAGAAATTGCAAGGTCGCAAATTAGCGGCACGTGTGCTTTCTACCACTCTTGAGGATTTCTCCGACCCTGATACAGGTGAGGTGATGTCTATCGAGCGTAATGAGATTATCCTTGATCGTGAGGAAGTGATCACTCCTGAAAATGCCGAGATTATCCTCAATTCGGGGGTACAGACTATTCTCGTTCACCCAGAGGAAGGCGCATCTACGGACTACTCTATCATCTTCAATACGCTACAGAAGGACCCCTCAAACTCAGAGCAAGAAGCTGTAAATTACATCTATCGTCAGTTGCGTAATGCAGACCCTGCTGATGATGCTTCTGCGCGTGAGGTTATCAACAATCTTTTCTTCTCAGAGAAGCGTTATGATTTGGGTGAGGTAGGTCGTTACCGTATCAATAAGAAGCTCAATCTAAGCACCGACATGGATGTGCGTGTGCTTACTCGTGAGGATATTATTGAAATCATCAAGTACCTTGTTGAGTTGATCAACTCAAAGGCTACTGTCGACGATATTGACCACTTGAGCAACCGTCGTGTTCGTACGGTTGGTGAACAGCTCTCTAATCAGTTTGCCATTGGTTTGGCTCGTATGAGCCGCACCATCCGTGAACGCATGAATGTACGCGACAATGAAGTGTTTACTCCGACAGACTTGATTAATGCAAAGACAATCTCAAGTGTTGTCAACTCGTTCTTCGGAACGAATGCGTTGTCGCAATTTATGGACCAAACGAACCCCTTGGCTGAGGTAACGCACAAGCGTCGTCTTTCTGCACTTGGCCCTGGCGGTTTGTCACGTGAGCGTGCTGGTTTCGAGGTTCGTGACGTACACTATACTCACTATGGACGTCTCTGTCCGATTGAGTCTCCTGAAGGTCCTAACATCGGTCTTATCTCTTCACTTTGTGTATATGCTAAGATTGATGATCTTGGATTTATCGAAACTCCTTATCGTAAGGTACAAGATTCGAAAGTTGATCTTGACAACGATCACATCGTTTACCTCTCAGCTGAAGAAGAGGAGGGTAAGATTATCGGTCAGGGCAATGCTCCTTTGAACGATGATGGTTCTTTCATTCGTGACAAAGTTAAGTGTCGCCAGGATGCTGATTATCCTGTGGTACCTCCTTCACAGGTAGAACTGATGGACGTATCTCCTCAGCAGATTGCTTCTATTGCAGCTTCTCTTATCCCGTTCTTGGAGCACGATGATGCTCACCGTGCATTGATGGGATCAAACATGATGCGCCAGGCAGTTCCCCTTATCCGTAGTGAGGCTCCTATCGTAGGTACTGGCATTGAGAAGCAAGTATGCGAGGATTCGCGTACAATGATTACAGCCGAGGGTGATGGTGTAATAGAATATGTTGACGCCAACACTATCCGCATTGCATATGATCGTACGGAGGATGAAGAGTTCGTAAGTTTCGACTCAAATGTAAAGGAATACGATATTCCTAAGTTCCGTCGTACTAACCAGAACATGACCATTGACCTTCGTCCTATCTGTGACAAGGGTCAGAAGGTTCACAAGGGTGATATTCTGACTGAGGGATATGCTACCGAGAATGGTGAACTTGCACTTGGTCGCAACCTTCTCGTGGCTTACATGCCTTGGAAGGGTTACAACTACGAGGATGCTATCGTGCTCAATGAGCGCATGGTACGTGAAGATATCCTTACTTCTGTACACGTTGACGAATATTCTCTTGAAGTTCGTGAGACCAAGCGTGGTATGGAAGAGTTTACCAATGATATCCCTAACGTAAGTGAAGACGCTACTAAGGATCTCGACGATACTGGTATCATTCGTATCGGTGCCCGTGTAGCTCCTGGCGATATTCTTATTGGTAAGATCACACCTAAGGGTGAGAGCGATCCTACTCCTGAAGAAAAACTTCTCCGTGCTATCTTCGGTGATAAGGCAGGTGATGTGAAAGATGCGTCATTGAAAGCTAATCCTTCTCTTGCGGGTGTTGTAATCAACAAGCGTCTCTTCTCTCGTGTACAGAAGAATCGTAGCGCAAAGGCTGCAGATAAAGTAACACTCCAGAAGCTCGACGACGAATTCCAGAAGGAAACTGCAGAGCTGAAGGAAGTGATGATTAATAAGTTGCTCTCTCTCATCAGTGACAAGAAGTCACTTGGTGTGAAGGACAATATCGGTTCGGAAGTAGTTGCCAAGGATGTCAAGTTCAACAAGGCTGTCCTTTCTTCGCTCGACTATACTTCAGTAGAACTTCACGATTGGACCGACGACGAGCACGCAAATAAGCTCATCCGTCAGCTCGTGATCAACTACTTGAAGAAGTACAATCAGATGGATGCCATCCTCAAGCGTAAGAAGTTTGCCATCACTATCGGTGATGATCTTCCCTCGGGTATCATCCAGCAGGCCAAGGTCTACATTGCTAAGAAGCGTAAGATTGGTGTAGGTGATAAGATGGCCGGTCGTCATGGTAATAAGGGTATTGTGTCAAAGGTTGTACGTCAGGAAGATATGCCTTTCTTGGCTGATGGTACTCCCGTTGATATTGTGCTCAACCCTCTGGGTGTGCCTTCACGTATGAACATTGGTCAGATCTTTGAGGCAGTACTTGGTGCTGCAGGTCGCAAGCTCGGTGTGAAGTTTGCCACTCCGATCTTCGATGGTGCTAAACTTGAGGATCTTTGCGAATGGACAGACAAGGCAGGCCTTCCCCGCTACTGTTCTACTCAGCTTTACGATGGTGCCACAGGTGAGGCATTCGACCAGGAAGCAACTGTGGGTGTGACATACATGCTGAAACTCGGCCACATGGTAGAGGACAAGATGCACGCTCGTTCTATCGGTCCGTACTCACTCATCACTCAGCAGCCACTTGGTGGTAAAGCACAGTTTGGTGGTCAGCGTTTTGGTGAGATGGAGGTTTGGGCCATCGAGGCCTTCGGTGCATCCCACGTACTTCAGGAAATCCTGACCATTAAGTCAGATGATGTAACAGGTCGTGCCAAGGCTTACGAGGCAATTGTCAAGGGCGAACCCATGCCTACTCCGGGCATCCCCGAATCGCTCAACGTATTGCTCCACGAGCTTCGCGGTCTGGGCTTGAGCATCACGCTCGACTAAGTTTTTTAAGTGATAGGATTATGAGGCTACAAAGAAGAAGCTTTCGTCTGCATCTACTTGAGTGATTATCATCCATCCAACGTTGAACATCGATGAGTGGTATCAAACAGGAGTCGGGCATAGTTTCAAGCCTTATAACCCTTCCAACTGAAAACTTTCACAACATTTCCCCTCTCAATCAATCCTACTAAAATGGCATTTAAAAGAGATAATAAGATAAAGAGCAACTTTACGAAGATTACCATTGGTCTTGCTTCTCCTGAAGAGATAATGGCAAATTCGTATGGCGAGGTGCTGAAGCCCGAAACCATCAATTACCGCACCTACAAGCCCGAGCGTGACGGCTTGTTCTGTGAGCGCATTTTTGGTCCTACAAAGGACTATGAGTGCCACTGCGGTAAGTACAAGCGCATCCGCTACAAAGGCATCGTCTGCGATCGATGCGGTGTAGAAGTAACGGAGAAGAAGGTACGTCGTGAGCGTGCTGGCCACATTCAGTTGGTAGTGCCTGTAGCCCACATTTGGTACTTCCGTTCTTTGCCCAACAAGATCGGCTATCTGCTCGGCATTCCTACTAAGAAGCTCGATTCCATCATCTATTACGAACGTTACGTAGTAATCCAGCCAGGTGCTTTGGCTGATGATGTAGCTCAGAACGATCTTCTTACAGAGGACGAATACCTCGACCTTGTAAAGAAACTTCCTAAGGAAAATCAGTATCTTGAAGATAGCGACCCCAATAAGTTCATAGCCAAGATGGGTGCCGAGGCCGTATACGACCTTCTCAAGCGCCTCGACCTTGACAGTCTTTCATACGAACTGCGTGATCGTGCCAATTCCGACTCGTCAATGCAGCGCAAGAACGAGGCATTGAAGCGCCTTCAGGTGGTAGAGTCGTTCCGTGCAAGCCGCGATCGCAACAAGCCCGAGTGGATGATCATGAAGGTCATCCCCGTGACTCCTCCCGATCTGCGTCCGCTCGTACCTCTGGATGGTGGTCGTTTCGCTACATCCGACCTCAATGACCTCTATCGTCGTGTGCTCATCCGCAACAATCGTCTGAAGCGTCTGCTTGAGATCAAGGCCCCGGAAGTAATCCTCCGCAACGAGAAGCGTATGCTTCAGGAGTCAGTAGATAGCCTCTTCGACAACTCTCGCAAGTCGTCAGCAGTCAAGAGCGATAGCAATCGCCCCCTCAAGTCACTTTCTGACTCCCTCAAGGGTAAGGCCGGTCGTTTCCGTCAGAACCTCCTCGGTAAGCGTGTTGACTATTCAGCCCGTTCGGTAATCGTCGTAGGTCCTGAACTCAAGATGGGCGAATGCGGTCTGCCCAAACTCATGGCAGCTGAGCTCTACAAGCCGTTCATCATCCGTAAGCTCATTGAGCGCGGTATTGTGAAGACCGTGAAGAGCGCCAAGAAGATTGTCGACCGTCGCGAGCCCGTAATCTGGGACATCCTCGAACACGTAATGAAGGGACACCCCGTGCTCCTCAACCGTGCACCGACCCTTCACCGTCTCGGTATTCAGGCATTCCAGCCCAAGATGATCGAGGGCAAAGCCATTCAGCTCCACCCGTTGGCATGTACTGCATTCAATGCCGACTTCGATGGTGACCAGATGGCCGTACACCTCCCCTTGAGCAATGAAGCCGTGCTCGAAGCACAAATGCTCATGCTTCAGAGCCACAACATCCTCAACCCCGCCAATGGTGCACCTATCACCGTACCTTCACAGGATATGGTGCTCGGTCTCTACTATATCACCAAACTCCGTCCGGGAGCAAAGGGCTCAGGTCTTACATTCTATGGCCCTGAAGAAGCCCTCATCGCTTTCAACGAGCGTCGCGTAGACGTGCATGCTCCTGTCAAGGTGTTGGTCGACGATATCGATGAGCGTGGTGCAAAGATTAAGCACATTGTAGAGACCTCTGTAGGACGTATCATCGTCAATGGCATCATCCCCGACGAGTGTGGTTACATCAACTGCGTTGTAGCAAAGAAGTCACTCCGCGACATCATCTCTAAGGTGATTAAGACTGTGGGTATGGCTCGTGCATGCGACTTCCTCGATGGTATTAAAAACCTCGGTTACCGTAAGGCATACGAAGGCGGTCTGTCGTTCAACTTGGGTGATATCATCATCCCGAAGGAAAAGGCCGATATCGTAAAGCGCGGTAATGATGAAGTAGAGCAGATCACGATGAACTACAACATGGGCTTCATTACCGACAAGGAGCGTTACAACCAGGTAATTGATACTTGGACCCACGTAAACACCGACATCAAGAAGACCTTGATGAAGCAGATGACCGAAGCCGACCAGGGCTTCAACGCCGTGTTTATGATGCTCGACTCAGGTGCCCGTGGTTCAGCAGATCAGATTGCACAGTTGGCAGGTATGCGTGGTTTGATGGCCAAGCCTCAGAAGGCAGGTGCCGAAGGTGCTCAGATCATTGAAAACCCGATCCTTTCAAACTTTAAGGAGGGCATGTCCGTGCTTGAGTACTTTATCTCAACCCACGGTGCCCGTAAGGGTCTTGCCGATACCGCATTGAAGACAGCCGATGCTGGTTACCTCACCCGTCGTCTTGTCGACGTATCCCACGATGTCATCATCACTGAAGAAGACTGTGGCACACTCCGTGGTCTCGTCTGCACCGCCCTTAAGGATGGCGATGAAGTGATATCTTCACTTTCAGAGCGTATCCTCGGCCGTGTTTCAGTACACGATATCATCAACCCCACTACAGGCAAACTCATCGTAGCTTCTGGCGAGGAAATCACCGAACCCATCGCAGCCGAGATCGAGGCATCGCCCATCGAGAGCGTAGAAATCCGTTCGGTACTCACCTGCGAGAGCAAGCATGGTGTCTGCATGAAGTGTTACGGACGCAACTTGGCTACCAGCCGTATGGTACAGAAGGGCGAGGCTGTCGGTGTCATCGCAGCCCAGTCAATCGGTGAGCCTGGTACGCAGCTTACCCTCCGTACCTTCCACGCCGGTGGTATTGCATCCAATGCCGCAGCCAATGCCACTATCAAGGCTAAGAACGATTGTCGTCTCGAATTCGAAGAACTCCGTACGGTAGATTCTCACGACGAAGAAGGCAACGCTTGCAAGGTAGTAGTAGGCCGATTGGCCGAAGTTCGCTTCATCGATGAGAACACAGGCATCGTACTCTCCAACCAGAACGTACCCTATGGTTCACAACTCTTCGTCGAAGACGGACAGAAGGTGGCCAAGGATACCGTAATCGCAAAGTGGGACCCCTTCAATGCCGTAATCGTAACAGAGTCGGCTGGTAAGATACAGTTTGAGAACGTGACCGAAGGTATCAGCTATCGTGTAGATGAAGATGAAGCAACCGGTCTGCGTGAGCGCATCGTGATCGAGTCGAAAGACAAGAGCCACGTGCCCAACTGTAACATCATCGATGAAAAGGGTGAGGTCATCCGCACCTACAGCTTCCCCATCAACGGTCACATCGTTGTAGAGGATGGTCAGGATATCAAGGCAGGTGAAGTGCTCGTCAAGATTCCTCGTGTAGTAGGTAAGGCAGGCGATATCACCGGTGGTCTTCCCCGTGTGACCGAACTCTTTGAAGCCCGCAACCCGAGCAACCCCGCAGTGGTCACTGAAATCGATGGTGAGATCACCATGGGCAACATCAAGCGTGGTAACCGCGAGATCATCGTCACCTCAAAGCTTGGCGAAGTAAAGAAGTACCTCGTACCCCTGTCAAAGCAGATCCTCGTTCAGCAAAACGACTTCGTGCGTGCCGGTACTCCCCTTTCCGATGGTTCTATCACCCCGGGCGACATCCTCGCCATCATGGGTCCCACCGCTGTACAGGAATACATCGTCAACGAAGTACAAGATGTATACCGCCTTCAGGGTGTGAAGATCAACGATAAGCACTTCGAGGTAATCGTACGCCAGATGATGCGTAAGGTTCAGATCAACGAAGCCGGTGATACTCGATTCCTCGAGCAGCAAATTGTTGATAAACTCGACTTTGCTGAAGAGAACGACCGCATCTGGGGCAAGAAGGTAGTGATCGACGCTGGCGACAGCGAGACCATGAAGAAGGGTATGATCGTGACCGCCCGCAAGCTCCGCGACGAGAACTCACAGCTCAAGCGCCGTGACCTCAAGCTCGTCAAGGTGCGTGATGCTATGGCCGCCACCTCTACTCAGATCCTTCAGGGTATCACCCGTGCAGCCCTCCAGACCAAGAGCTTCATGTCGGCAGCTTCCTTCCAGGAAACTACCAAGGTGCTCAACGAGGCTGCCATCAGCGGCAAGACCGACTACCTCGAGGGTATGAAGGAAAACGTAATCTGCGGTCACCTTATCCCCGCTGGTACAGGTCTGCGTGAGTTTAGCAAGATCATCGTAGCCGACAAGGAAGAGTACGAACGTGCTCAAGCCGAGAAGGCTGTTGCTGAACTCGACTAATTCTTCCCACGCACACTCTTTATAATATATAGTATATCCCCGCCCATGTCCGTATACGGACGTGGGCGGGGATTACTTTTCTCCGTAGATGGGTGATGCAGAAAGTGGCAAGTTCTTCTATTCATCGGTCAAGACACAAACTTTTTCGTTGAGATAATTTTGTGCATGAGGCTTAAATCCGTACATTTGCCACATAAAAAAATAGTAGAGATTATGACAAACTATATCCGTTTTGATTGGGCCATGAAGCGCCTCTTGCGCGATAAGGCGAACCACTCGGTCATCGAGGGACTCCTCACCTCGCTATTCGGACAGAAGGTCACCATCTTAAAGTTTCTTGAGAGCGAGTCAAATCAAGAGACTGAAGATGATAAGTTCAACCGCGTGGACATACTCGCCGAGAATGATAAGCAAGAACTTATCATCGTCGAGATTCAAAATACGCGTGAACTTGCCTACTTCCATCGCATGCTCTATGGAGTGTCAAAGGCCATTACAGATTATATCGGCCTAGGTGACGAATATGATAAAGTGCGCAAAGTCTATTCCGTAAATATTGTATACTTTGAATTAGGACAAGGCAAAGATTATGTATATCATGGCAAGACCATATTCCAGGGCTTGCACGATCCAAGCGACGTGTTGAAACTCTCCGTTCGTCAGAATGAGCAATTCTTCGGACGGCGAGAAGCCGATGTCTTGAAACGCAAAGATGCGGGCGATTTGTTTCCTGAGTACTACGTGTTGCGTGTCAACGATTTCGATAAAGTAGCCAAAACGCCGCTCGACGAATGGATCTCTTATCTCAAAACAGGCGAAATACCCGACGACTCTACAGCTCCAGGGCTTGAGCGAGCCCGTGAATGTATGCGCTTTGATGAACTCCCCGCTGCAGAGCGCAGCGCTTATCTGCGCCATATGGAAGCCGTGAGGACTCAAAAAAGCGTGCTTGGAACAAGTCGTGACGAAGGCTTCCAAGAAGGGCTGAAGGAGGGCCGAGCAGAAGGTCGAGCAGAAGGCCGTGCAGAGGGTCGAGCAGAGGGTCTGAAGGATGGACTTGAGAAAGGCCGCATGCAAGAGCGAGCAGAGATGATAAAGACGATGAGCGATGGAGGGCTTGACGTAGCAAGCATCGCTCGTCTGACCAAACTCCCACAGTCTACTATAGAGGAAGTCTTGAGTAAGTCATAGAGCAGCTCATCACTATTCGCATTAATAAGATCCTAAGCATCATCTGCAGCTAACAAGTTTGTTCAGAGCCTACCGGGGGCGACGCGTCCTCGCATCGGCATCGCCTGCAATTGAAGGAGAGAAGAATTCTTCGCGACCAAAATCCTTACAATGCGCAGGCAAAGCCGATGCGAGGACGCGCCCCCAGTAGACTCCGAATAGAATTATAAACCTGTCAACCTCGTCACCCCGTCAACCAAGGACTCTACCAACGAGTACGCTCATACCTTAAATCTTCCTCTTCTCCGTCACCCGGTACAACGTGCCACGGCTACAACGCTTGTGGGGAACATTCATCTGCATCAGTTCCCGACCTAAGGTCGAAGGGCTTGCACCCTGCAACATTCCGCTACCTGCCCCTTGGCGCATACGCTGAAGGATAGCAGTAGCTGTGAGCCACGTCCCTTCAGCCGAGGGCTCCCCTTCAGAGACACTGGAAAATTGCTGCAAAAACACCTCGCGAAGAGTCGATGTATGGTAGAAAGAGAGATTGTGCGCTTGTATCTCGTCCTCTTCCGCGCGTGAGAAGTAGGTAGGCTCACCAGCCTTCACCTCATGAATGAGCTGCGCATAGAGTTGAGCGTAGTCGATAGCCGTTTCACAGTCGATAGCCTTCGTCACCTCTTGACAGAAAAATCGGCGGCTACCCGATGGGTCGGTTAGCAAGTCGAAGCGGTTGCTCGTGCCGATAAACGATGCCAAGCGGTAGAGTTCTGTAAACTGTCCGCTGTGGGGCTTGCGCCCCGTCATGCCCTCAAGTTGCACTAGGTTCTTCAGTTTTGCCGTTTGCTGAAGGCTCATACTGTCAAATTCGTCGAGGTTGATCAGCCCATATCGAGCCAATATCAGTTGCGGGCTCGTGCTGCCTGAGAGATCGAATTTGTCGGTGAAGTAAGTCCTAAGTTCGGGCGGAAGCAGCAGTCGGCAAAACGTACTTTTGCGTAGCCCCTGCTCCTCGCTCAGTAAGAGTGGAGTCATAGAGTTGCCGCTGCAACCCATTGCCACTCCATCCTCACGTCCGAGCAAAGCATTCGATCCGTGAATCCACACAGCCACCATCGTGCGCATCCACGTGTGAAACACGCGTGTCCACAGCCCATCCTCGCTCACGCGATGAGCCAGGGGACTCACTCGGTCAGCCCCATCCCACTGTGGCAGATGGTCGAGATAGTGCGCGAATGGATGGAAAGGTCGTGAAAACTCAGATGCTACGATGCGCATCACGTCTCCATTCCACACAGAGCAGTTCTCCTTGTGCAGTTCGATGACCATCGTGTTGCGCATCACGTCGGTCAGTGGCGAAAACTTTTCCGTCGGCGCGGGCTGCGTACTATCCGAATCAGACTCCTTTCGGCGAATTTCTGGCACCCGATCGAGCACGTTGTAGCGCACTTCATAGCGCTCAGCTATCAGCTGCATGGCACGTGCCGTCAGTGCGATTCCCTTCTTCACGCCCTCTGTCAGACGAGATGTCTTCCCCTCATGTGGGGTGGCAGCTGTAGGTCGTAATCTCCACCTCATCCATAGCCTCTTGAGCCACTCTATGAGGTTGGGAAGAAAAGTCTTAAGCATAGAGATCCATACCGGACTCAATAGTTTGAAGTTTGTCATCATGGTTTGAAATGTATTTATAAGGGTTAGTAATGGGAAGCCTTTAATGTTGAATAGCATTTTACGGGCAATGCATTCCCACATCCGAGTCTTCAGTAGATTTTTCTATCTTATGCAAAGGTAATGCGCTCCATTTGCTTTAACAAAAAGAGTGAACAAACTGTTCACTTTTTCTTTCTCCTCTGCCTATACTCCCCGTATATATCCTTCCTAACCCCTCCTCGCGCACGCGCATTACAACCGATTTTCCAGGGGAATATATTCTCATCTTCCACTTTATTCCCATATCTTTCCGATAATCAATCACTTACGGAGTGTAGGCAGTTACTCAGCTCTTGCACAATTTCCTACACTCACATACTGCATATATCCCCCATACGTGAGACGCCCCTTGCCCCCCTATGATGCTATCATTTATCCCCTATAACAGATAAAATTATCCCTTGTCGCAGATAAAATTATCCCCTACGACAGATTTTACTCTTCCTCATCCGCATTTCGAGCCGAATGCAAGCAAAAGTGTAAGCAAAGTGTAGGAAAAATGAGTGCAAGTACACTTCGTAATACGTTGAAAATAAGAAATAAAAGCAATTGAAGTGACAGATGTAGGCATTCCAGGGGGAAAAATGAATGTGATGCGCGCGCACGCATACGTGAGAGAGACTCGCCCAAACCCTTCAACCATTTTTAAGAGTATTCATGCTGTGGGAGTTTCAGAAAATAAGTATGTTTGCACCCTCATCACTATTACATCCGATAAGCATATGACAATCATTCAATCTCTATATCGCGCGGCAACACTTCTCACTTTCGCCACATTCGCTTGCATGAGCATGCAAGCACAGCCCAAGCAGTTTTCGCTAAAGATGATTACCCCCAAGAGCTTCGCACAACTCAAGACCAATCAGCCCCTCATGCGCCTCACGCCCAGCAATAAGGGGCGTCGCGTTGTGGCAGAACGAGCCTATGCGGGCGACCTCTTCCCCGTAGTAGGGAGCAATTCCGATTGGACCTGTCTGCAACTGAAGCAAAAGAATGGCACTTGGGTAGGAGCATGGACGCAAAAGTCACGTTGTCGTATCCTCACCGTGGCCACACTCTCCGATCCCCTCATGCCCCCAGCCTACGAAGTGGAAGGACCCGATGGCATGGCACCAACTGACGGGCCCGACGCCCATTTTCAAGTGAGAAGTGAGGGCATCTACCATTCCCTGCCATTCACTGTGGGACATCCCTCGGGAAGCGACAACTATACGCTGCGTTTCCTCGTGGCGGGCACCAATCCGAGCTACACCTACGTAGTGAACTCTTCCTTTGTAGTGACCCGCGTGCAGGAAAAGAACCCCTCCATGCAGCTCGTGCGTGACGAGGAGAATGGTAGCGTGGTCTATGAAGTGCTCTATATGAACGTGCCGCAGACAATACCCACGGAGCAAACAGAACGATATGTAATGGACTACATGACGCAGTGTCCTGACTCTGAATTTGGCAAAATCATTGCCTCTGCTTTCCCCAAGGAAGGCTATGTAAGCAACGTGAGCGTATACTTCAAGACTCCCGATGGCAAGCGTCACGTCTATTCCTATGATGGATCGGCCGACATGAAGTGCCCATACGGCGTCTTTACATGGAAGTTCGTAGAATAATGTCGCCAATATGGTGGAACCACCACCTTCTGACAGTACTTGTGTGCACTCTCAGCTAATACAGAGAACTCTCTCAGCCAATACAGAGGACTCTCTCAGTCAATACAGAGGACTCTCTCAGCCAATACTGTGGGCGACGCGTCCTCGCGTCGGAATCACCCACGAATCAAGAGGTGAGCCCATAGGCAGTGGGGGCGAAGCGTCCCGCTTCGGCGCGGTGGCGAGGGCTCGATGCCCGAGTCAGCGCAAGAGATAGACAGCGTAGGAGATTGCGAATACGATTGTCCTTTTTGTCCCGCTTCGGCATCGAGCCTCGCGTGCCAAGCCGAAGCGAGACGCTTCGCCCCCCACTGCCTATGGGCTCACAGCCTATATAGTGCTAGCGCCGACGCGAGGACGCGTCGCCCCCGGTATAGGCTGAGTAGACTTGCTATGAATCAGCTATCCTTCATTCGCCTAACGCATTCTCATACGCCCCATCTTTGTTATAACCTAAAAAGCTATTACTTATTACTTGATAATACAATGTCTTGCTCAGTAATCTCCGACAACTTCTCCTTCGTAAGCGAGGTCACGGTCGCGAGACGCGTGGCTTGATTCTCAAGCGTACGCTCGAAGAGATTGCGCAC
This sequence comes from Alloprevotella sp., assembly GCA_050873845.1. Classification (GTDB taxonomy): domain Bacteria; phylum Bacteroidota; class Bacteroidia; order Bacteroidales; family Bacteroidaceae; genus Alloprevotella. The sequence goes on along the minus strand of JBNMGC010000026.1, from coordinate 9,170 downwards.
AAAACGAGCGTTGCCAAAGTTCTCATCCTTAGTGGCCACAGCTGTAGAAAGCACATGGTCCAGTTTGTCGAGAGCAGAGTCGGTAAGCTGGTAGTCAAGCTTCTTCACATTGAGTAGGAATATCTTCTTCAGCTCCTCTGCAGAATAATCCTCAAAGTGGATGTAACGATTGAATCGGCTCTGCAGCCCCGGATTGGCTTGGATAAACGTGTGCATCTCGCCCTCATAGCCCGCAAGGATCACAATCAAGCGTTCTCGATCGTCCTCCATGCGCTTAAGCAACGTCGCAATGGCCTCCATGCCATAGTCCTCCTTACCACCCTGCACGAGAGAGTATGCTTCATCGATAAACAGTACACCATCAAGTGCACTATCAATCACCTTATTCGTCTTAACAGCCGTCTGGCCCACATACTCCGCCACAAGTCCTGAGCGATCCGTCTCAATGAGTTGCCCCTTCTTAAGAATGCCAAGTTCCTTATAGATACGAGCCACAATGCGAGCCACTGTGGTCTTACCCGTACCCGGATTGCCCGTAAATACACAATGGTAAGATACCGACGTCGTCTTCATTCCAAGGTGTGCCCTCTCTTGCTGGATACGCACGAAGTTAGTCAGTCGCATAACGTCGTCCTTGACCGATTGCAGACCTATCAATTCACTCAACTCCTCTTCTGCCTTCTTCCCAGACTCTGCAGATACGGAGCGTGGCGCAGACTTGTCATCTCCCTTTTCGCTACTATTCGTGATGACGGCTTCCACTTCCGAAGCATCTATAGATGGATTCTGATGAGCTATCGTAGCCAGCCACTTCGCCTCTTGAGGCGTCACCGTGCCGTCGGCCTTGGCTGTGGCAGAGGCAAATCGATAGAGTAAGGTGGTATACTGCATAGACAGGTCTTCGTCACATAGCCCTAAGATATATTGGAAGAAAAACGCGTTCTCGCCAAAAGGAGAGTTGCTGATAAGCAAGTCGACATTCTTCAGGTAGCTGCTCAGAGAAGGCTGCAATTCTTTCACCAGGAAGCGATCCTTATATTCCCACTTCGTACGCTGATTGTCTATATAATAAGCCGCAAACAGTGTAAACCCGATGCTTTCAGGATCATCAGATGGATAGCCATGCCCCAAGCCATCGTAAGCACGTTTCACATCGGCTATGATGGTCATCTGCTTCTTAAGGTCAAAGCCTAAGGGAGTATTGTCTACATCGCAAATGTTCATTACTTTGTCCAGACGCTCCCTAACATCCTTACGCTCGCATGCCTTTTCCACAAAATCATAAAGCCTATACACCTCCGATTGTAACAGAGCAAACTCTGCTGGGCCGATGTCGCGTATTGTGCGCCGATGGCTGTCGGGCACGGATTTTTGCTTAGGATCGAGTAGGGGAGGGGTAGCATTGCCACCTTGCTGCTCGTTAGCTTTCAACGATTTAGGATCAGTAGATGCTATAACTCCTACGCAGATAAGGCCAGCTATCATGCATATGATCAGATTGAGTACAGGGTGTTCCCCCCAACCTAAAATGACTGTGGTCGATATAGCAACAATACAAATAACCACAGCGCCACATCCTGCATTTTCAGTACTGATAGGTTGAGGATTAGAGGAAGCGTTTTTCATACAAAAGCAGACATTATAAATGTACGTTATGCAAGAAAGGTCTTACGATACGCCCATTTCGTTATATTTCGAAGCACTTACAAAGGTGCAATTAAATATTCGCTTAGACAAGCATAATCCTAAAATAGTGCATGAATGATGTTTTGCAAAGCACTCCCTTCACAGATTGCTCTCCCTATATAGGTCCTCACCATGATGCATAAAGCACAAAAAGATCCCATACGCTTCCTGTTTCATACGAGTCCACACCTATAGATTCATTCCTTATCAGAAAAATTATGCTGGTAAGGTAAGGTTTCGTATATTGTTATATGCAAAACGTAGATTGCAAAACGTAAGTATCAAAATTAAATAATCATAAAAATAAAAATAAAAGGTCATTTTTGGAGGAAAGGCTGCGTAAAGAATTTGCTGTGTAAGATAAAAGTAGTATCTTTGCACTCCGAAAGTAGGAAACGTAAGATAACTGCTTTGTTTAGAGGAGCTTACGGGCTCCAGGTTAGCAATAACCCTCCGACCCGTATTTGCAATATCAGTATGGGCGACGGAACATAAAACAATTTTCATATCATTTTCATAATACTGAAATGCCAGGATTATTAGGAAAAAAAATCGGAATGACATCCGTATTCAGTGCCGAGGGTCAAAACGTACCATGCACTGTTATCGAAGTTGGTCCTTGCGTGGTAACGCAGATTAAGACCGTCGAGAAAGATGGCTATGCAGCCGTACAGCTTGGTTTCCAGGAAGCTAAGGAGAAGAATACTTCAGCTCCTCTCATGGGACACTTCAAGAAGGCTGGTGTTACCCCCAAACGCCACTTGGCAGAATTCAAGGGCTTTGATCAGGAACTCAACCTGGGCGATACTCTTACGGTGGAACTCTTCAACGACACTCAGTATGTTGACGTAGTAGGTACCTCAAAGGGTAAAGGATTCCAGGGCGTTGTGAAGCGTCACGGTTTCGGTGGTGTAGGTCAGAGCACTCATGGTCAGGACGACCGTCTGCGTAAGCCCGGTTCAATCGGTGCTTGTTCTTACCCCGCTAAAGTATTCAAGGGAATGCGCATGGGTGGCCAAATGGGTGGCGACCGCGTAACTACGCAAAACTTGAAAGTGTTAAAGGTAGTACCCGAACACAACCTGCTCATTATCAAAGGTTCTGTTCCAGGTTGCAAAGGTTCAATCGTAATTATCGAGAAGTAAGCAATGGAAGTTAGTGTATTCAATATCAAAGGTGAAGATACCGGCCGCAAGGTGACACTGAACGACAGTGTATTTGGCATTGAGCCGAACGACCACGTAATCTACCTCGATGTAAAGCAGTATCTCGCTGCTCAGCGTCAGGGTACAGCTAAGTCGAAAGAAAGAAGCGAGATGAGCGGCTCAACCCGCAAGCTCGGTCGTCAGAAAGGTGGCGGCGGCGCTCGTCGTGGTGATATCAACTCACCCGTACTCGTAGGCGGTGCACGCGTGTTCGGTCCCAAGCCCCGTAACTATAGCTTCAAACTCAACAAGAAGATGAAGGCTCTCGCACGTCGCAGCGCACTCAGCTACAAGGCTCAAGAAGGCGCAATCGTCGTAGTAGAAGACTTCAATCTCGAAGCTCCTAAGACAAAGGCATTCGTTGAAATCGTAAATAATCTTAAGGTTTCTGATAAAAAAGTGCTTTTCGTTCTGAACGAATCAAATAAAAACGTATATTTGTCAGCACGCAACTTACAGAACGCTAAGGTCGCAACAGCTTCAGATATCAACACTTACGGCGTGCTCAACGCAGCTACAATGGTTGTTACTGAATCTGCCCTCTCAACAATCGAAGACGTCTTAACAAAGTAAAATAGCACAGAAAATGGCATATATCATCAAACCGCTCGTGTCTGAGAAGGCCAACGCCCTGACAGAAAAGCTGAACCAGTTCAGCTTCATCGTGCGTCCTGAAGCTAACAAACTTCAGATTAAGGCAGAAGTTGAGGCAACTTACAACGTGAGCGTAGTAAGCGTAAACACTATCAAGTATGCTGGTAAGACCAAAGCCCGCTACACAAAGGCAGGACTCGTACGCGGTCGCAGCAACGCTTTCAAGAAAGCTATCGTAACCCTCAAAGAGGGCGAATCAATCGATTTCTATAGCAATATCTAAATAAATAATGGCAGTACGTAAATTTAAGCCCACTACACCGGGGCAGAGACACAAGATTATTGGTACGTTCGAAGAAATTACTGCATCCGTACCAGAAAAATCTCTCGTTTACGGTAAGCGCGTATCTGGCGGTCGTAACAACACTGGTAAGATGACCATGCGTTATCTCGGTGGCGGCCACAAGAGAAAATTCCGCTTCATCGACTTTAAGCGTGAGAAAGACGGTGTACCCGCAGTTGTGAAGACTATCGAGTACGATCCTAACCGCTCAGCTCGTATCGCATTGCTCTTCTATGCTGATGGTGAAAAGCGTTATATCATCGCTCCTAATGGATTGAAGGTTGGCGACCAAATCATGTCTGGTGCCGAAGCTGCTCCCGAAGTTGGTAACGCACTTCCCCTGCAGAACATCCCCGTAGGTACCGTAATCCACAACATCGAGCTCCGTCCAGGTCAGGGCGCATTGCTCGTTCGCTCAGCAGGTAACTTCGCACAGCTCACCTCACGTGAAGGTAAGTACTGCGTAATCAAGTTGCCCTCAGGTGAAACTCGCCAAATCCTCAGTGCTTGCAAAGCTACAATCGGTAGCGTAGGCAACTCAGATCACGCACTCGAAGCCTCAGGTAAGGCAGGTCGTTCACGCTGGTTGGGACGTCGTCCGCACAACCGTGGTGTTGTAATGAACCCTGTTGATCACCCCATGGGTGGTGGTGAAGGCCGTCAGAGTGGTGGACACCCACGCTCACGTACAGGTTTGTATGCTAAGGGCTTGAAGACAAGAGCTCCTAAGAAGCAGTCAAACAAGTACATTATCGAAAGACGTAAAAAGTAACAAGCACTAAAACAAAGAAGAATTTATGAGTCGTTCTCTTAAAAAAGGCCCGTACATCGCAGTCTCTCTCGAAAAGAAAGTTCTTGCCATTAACGAAAGCGGTAAGAAAAACGTGGTGAAGACATGGGCTAGAGCTTCAATGATATCCCCCGACTTCGTTGGTCATACCATTGCAGTTCACAACGGAAACAAATTCATCCCTGTTTATGTTACTGAAAACATGGTAGGCCACAAGCTCGGTGAGTTCGCACCCACCCGCAAGTTCGGCGGTCATGCTGGTAACAAGAAAAAGTAAGCAGGACCTTTCAATCCAGAAACAAAAAAGAATAATTAAATAATGGGAGCAAGAAAAAGATTAGCGGCTGAAAAAAGAAAAGAAGCCCTGAAGACCCAATATTTTGCAAAGCTGCAAAATGTTCCCTCCTCACCCCGCAAAATGCGCTATGTCGTTGACATGGTACGCGGCATGGAGGTGAATCGCGCCCTCGGCACACTCAAGTTCTCTAAGAAGGCTGCTTCTGAAGTACTCGAAAAGCTGTTGCGTTCTGCAATCGCTAACTGGGAACAGAAGAACGATCGCAAGGCTGAAGATGGCGAATTGTTTATAACCAAAATTTTCGTTGATGAAGGCGTTACGCTCAAGCGTATGCGTCCCGCTCCGCAGGGAAGAGGTTATAGAATTCGTAAACGTTCAAACCACGTAACTCTGTTCGTGGGTACTAAAACAAATGATTAATCGATATGGGACAGAAAGTAAATCCGATAAGTAACCGACTTGGTATCGTACGCGGTTGGGATTCTAACTGGTTCGGCGGCCGTAACTTCGGTGACAACATCCTCGAAGACAGCAAAATCCGTAAGTATCTCGACGCACGCTTGGCAAAGGCCAGCGTATCTCGTATCGTAATCGAACGTACACCGAAACTCATCACCATCACAGTTTGCACCTCACGCCCCGGTATCATCATCGGTAAGGGTGGCGCAGAAGTTGACAAACTCAAGGAAGAACTGAAGAAAATCACCGACAAAGATGTTCAGATCAACATCTTCGAAGTGAAAAAGCCCGACCTCGACGCCAACATCGTAGGCAAGAGCATCGCACGCCAAGTAGAAGGCAAAATCGCCTACCGTCGTGCTATCAAGATGGCTATCGCCAATGCAATGCGCATGGGTGCCGAAGGTATCAAGGTACAGATCTGCGGACGTCTCAATGGTGCTGAAATGGCACGCAAGGAAATGTTCAAAGAAGGACGTACTCCTCTCCACACACTCCGTGCAGATATCGACTACTGTCAGTGCGAAGCACTCACTAAGGTAGGACTCCTCGGTATCAAAGTATGGATCTGCCGTGGCGAAGTTTATGGCAAGCGCGACCTCGCTCCTAACTTCACTCAGGAGAAAGAAACTCGTGGCAACAACTACAACGGTGGCCGCAAGTTCCGCAACAAGAGAAACAACAACCGCTAATCAGATTTTTTCAGTTAGAGTATTATGTTACAACCCAAAAGAACAAAATACAGAAGACCGCAAAAAGGCCGTTGCAAAGGTAACGCTCAGCGTGGCAACCAACTCGCTTTTGGTAGCTTCGGCATCAAGAGCCTTGATACGCACTGGCTCACAGGTCGACAAATCGAAGCAGCCCGTGTCGCTATGACCCGCTACATGCAGCGTGAAGGACAGAGCTGGATTCGAATCTTCCCCGACAAACCCATCACCAAAAAGCCTGCCGACGTACGTATGGGTAAAGGTAAAGGTGATCCCGTAGGATACGTATTCCCCATCACACCGGGTCGAATCATCTTCGAAATCGAAGGTGTACCCTTCGAAGTAGCTAAAGAGGCTCTCCGCCTCGCTGCACAGAAGCTTCCCGTTACTACTAAATTCGTTGTAAGACACGACTACGACAAAAACGCCTAATCATGAAGATTTCAGAAATTCGCCAAATCCCCGCAGCCGAGCTTTCACAGCGCATCGCTGAAGAGGTAGCTAAATACAATCAGCTGGTGCTCAACCACAGCATCTCTCCTCTGGAAAATCCTTCACAGATCAAGGCTGCACGTCGCACCATCGCTCAGATGAAGACAGTGTTGAGAGAAATCGAACTTAACAAGTAATAATGGTCCAGATGGAAGCTAGAAACTTAAGAAAAACAAGACAGGGTGTCGTTATCAGCAACAAAATGGACAAAACCATTGTTGTAGCTGCTAAGTTCAAGGAAAAGCACCCCATTTATGGTAAATTCGTCTCCAAAACGAAAAAGTATCACGCTCACGATGAGAAAAACGACTGCAACGTCGGAGATACCGTGCTCATCATGGAAACCCGCCCCTTGAGCAAAACTAAGCGTTGGAGAGTTGTTGAAATTGTAGAAAGAGCTATATAATTATGATACAAGCAGAATCAAGATTGACAGTTGCCGACAACAGCGGCGCACGCGAGGCTCTCTGCATCCGCGTTCTCGGTGGTACTAAGCGTCGTTACGCTTCAGTCGGTGATGTAATTGTCGTTTCTGTAAAGAACGTCATTCCGTCAAGCGATATTAAGAAAGGTGCCGTATCAAAGGCTTTGATCGTACGTACAAAAAAGGAAATCCGTCGTGCTGACGGTTCTTACATCCGCTTTGATGACAATGCTTGCGTATTGCTCAACAATGCTGGTGAACTCAGAGGTAGCCGTATCTTTGGCCCTGTGGCTCGTGAACTCCGCGCTGTCAACATGAAGGTCGTATCCTTGGCACCTGAAGTACTTTAATCAAGATTTCAAAGAAAGTAATGAGTAAGTTACATATCAAAAAAGGCGACACCGTTTATGTAAATGCTGGTGAAGACAAGGGCAAGACTGGTAAGGTCGTTAAGGTCCTCGTTGAAAAACAACGCGCTATCGTTGAAGGCATTAACATGGTGTCAAAGAGCCAAAAGCCGAGTGCAAAGAACCCTCAGGGTGGCATCGTAAAAATGGAGGCTCCCATTCACATTTCTAATCTGAACGTAGTTGACCCCAAGACAGGAAAGCCCACTCGCATCGGTCGCCGTAAGAACGATGAAGGCAAGTTGGTACGTTTCGCTAAAAAATCAGGAGAGGAGATTAAGTAATGAATACAGCACAACTTAAGAAGGAATATGCAGAGCGCATTGCCCCGGCTCTGATGAAGCAATTCAACTATTCTTCATCAATGCAAATCCCCGCACTGAAGAAGATCGTTATCAACCAGGGTCTTGGTATGGCAGTAGCCGATAAGAAAATTATCGACGTAGCCATCAACGAACTTACAGCTATCACCGGACAAAAGGCAGTTGCAACAGTTTCTAAGAAAGACGTTGCTAACTTCAAACTCCGTAAGAAAATGCCTATCGGCGTTATGGTAACCCTCCGTCGTGAGCGTATGTACGAATTCCTTGAGAAGCTCGTTCGCGTAGCTCTCCCTCGTATTCGCGACTTCAAGGGCATCGAAAGCAAGTTCGACGGACGTGGCAACTACACGCTCGGTATTCAGGAACAGATTATCTTCCCTGAAATCAACATCGATACTATCGACCGCATCCTCGGTATGAACATCACTTTTGTGACTTCTGCTCCTACCGATGAAGAGGGCTACGCTCTCCTCAAGGAATTTGGTCTTCCTTTCAAAAACGCTAAAAACTAATTCGAAACTATGGCAAAAGAGTCAATGAAAGCACGCGAAGTAAAGCGTGCCAAGCTCGTCGCTAAGTACGCCGCAAAGCGTGCAGCTCTTAAGGAAATTGTCAATAAGTCGAATGATCCCGTGGAAGCTTACGAGGCAGCTCGTAAGCTCCAAAAGATCCCTCGCAACGCCAATCCTATCCGTCTGCACAATCGCTGCAAGATTACGGGTCGTCCCAAAGGCTACATCCGTCTCTTCGGTCTCTCTCGTATCCAATTCCGCGAAATGGCTTCTAACGGTCTGATTCCCGGCGTAAAGAAGGCTAGCTGGTAATTACTAGTAAAGAACAAATTCTCTATTATTTAATATTGTCGGGAAAGTCCCGATTAATTAAACAATTCAAACAAATGACTGATCCTATAGCAGATTTCCTTACGCGTTTGCGTAATGCTATCCAGGCAAAGCACCGTGTGGTTGAAGTGCCTGCGTCAAATTTGAAGAAGGATATCACTAAGATCCTCTTCGATCAGGGTTACATCCTCAACTACAAGTTTGAGGAAGATGGTCCTCAAGGTACCATCAAAATCGCCCTTAAGTATAACCCCCAAAGCAAGGTGAATGCTATCAAGAGCCTCACTCGCGTTTCTAAGCCCGGTATGCGTAAGTACACTGGCTATCGCGAAATGCCCCGTGTAATCAACGGCCTTGGTATCGCCATCATCTCAACTTCAAAGGGCGTTATGACCAACAAGGAGGCTGCCGACCTCAAGATCGGTGGTGAAGTTCTTTGCTACGTATACTAATAAATAGGAGGAACAAAATGTCTAGAATAGGTAAATTGCCGATTAACATCCCTGCAGGTGTAACAGTTACCCTGAAGGATAATGTAGTGTCTGTAAAAGGACCGAAGGGTGAGCTCAGCCAGGCTGTTGATCCTTCCATCATCGT
>JBNMGC010000025.1:0-25246 GCA_050873845.1 Alloprevotella sp. | reverse complement strand
CCCCCCCCTTGCAATCGAAACAACAAACATTAAATAAAACGGTTAGATTATGAACAAAAAGTTAGTGCTTATGGGAGCTGCGCTGCTGATGACAGCAGCCACCGCTTCAGCACAGAAGCGCGTAACGGGACGTGTGCTCGACACCAATGGGCAGCCCGTAGCCGGCGCATCAGTGCAAGTGAAAGGTTCAAGAATTAAGACCTCAACCGATGCTAATGGTAACTTCACTCTTAACGGAGTGCCTTCAAGTGCCAAGCAACTCAACGTACACTACCTCGGCATGTCGCCCGCCACAGTGAGCATCTCTGCCAACGTAAAGGTTACCCTCAAGGACAATGAGCAGAGCCTCGGCGAAGCTTACGTGGTAGCTTATGGTAAGGCCACTAAGGAGTCGTTTACCGGTGCTGCTACGCAGATCAAGGGCGACGTGGTACAGAATAAAGCCACTACCGAAGTGACCTCAGCACTCGCTGGTGAAGTAGCCGGTGTGCAGATCATGCAGGGCGATGGTAACCCTGGTGCTAACTCTACAATCGTAATCCGTGGTATCGGTTCGGTGAATGCTGCTGCACAGCCGCTCATCGTAGTAGACGGTATGCCCTACGCTGGCGACCTCTCAAGCATCGACCCGAAAGATATCGAGAGCCTCAACCTCATGAAGGATGCTACCGCTACCGCACTCTACGGTTCGCGTGGTGCTAATGGCGTGATTATCATCACTACCAAGAAGGGTAAGGCTGGTAAACTCTCTATCGGTGCCGACGTGAAGTACTCAGTAAGCGGACGCTGGTTGCCCTCTTACGACGTGATTAAGTCGCCGGAGCGCTTCCTCGAGCTCTCTTGGGAAGGCATCAAAAACAATAAGATGTACATCCCCGATGCCGATGGCAACGTGATGGACGAGGCTACTGCAGCTGCTTATGCTTCAGCTTCTCTGTTTAATCCACAGGCAGGTGGTCTCAACTCTGTATACAATATGTGGAACGTTGACGGCGCCAACCTAATCAATCAGCAGACTGGTCGTTTCAATGAGGGTGTAGCACGTCGTTATCAGCCCGATAGCTGGGAAGACGAACTCTTCCGCACAGGTCAGAGAGTTGATGCAGGTATCAACCTTACGGGTGGTACAGAGCGCGTGAAGACATATACTTCTCTTGGCTTTACAAAGGATAAGGGCTACCTCGTAGGTGCTGACTACCGCCGCTTTACTGCACGTAGCAACATGGATTTGCAGATTACCAACTGGTTGAAGGGTTCTACCTCATTGGCATATTCTAACTCTCGTCAGAATAAGGCGGTGCAGAATGCTCAAGCATCCAACAATGCATTGAACTTCGTCAACCTCATGCCTTATCTCTTCCCCGTATACGAGCGTGATGAGAATGGCAATAAGATAGCCGATACAAAGGTAGGTGGATGGCGTTATGACTATGGTATGGAATATGGCCGTCCTGCTTATGCCAACCTCAACCCTGCAGGTACAGCCAATCTCGACGTTGACCGCACTGACGTAGACCAGTTTAATGGTAATGCTTCATTGGAAGCTACCTTCTTGACCGACTTCAAGCTTACCGCTAACTTGGGCTATATGTACTTGCATTCCAACAACAACGTACTGACCAATCCCTATTATGGCGACTCTGAAGGCGTAGGTATCTTTGAGAATGCCAGCGCAATAAGTCGTCAAGTTATTGGTAACCAAATCCTCTCTTGGAAGCATCAGTATGCTGGCTTGCACAATGTGAGCGCCTTCGTAGGTCACGAATCTACTTGGGATAATACTGAGTATGCTGCAGGATCTAAGCAAAACATCGTGCGTGCTGACGGCTTGACTTATGGTAATGCTGTTAAGAATATGGGCATTGATGGCTACAACTATGGTTACTCGCTCGATAGCTGGTTCGGACAGGTAAGCTACGACTATGCAGAGAAGTACTTCATCAACGGTTCGCTCCGTGCCGATGGCTCTTCGCGTTTTGCTAAGGGACATCGTTGGGGTACGTTCGGTTCTATAGGTGCTGCTTGGAATATTACCAAGGAAGACTTCATGAAGGATGTCACTTGGCTTCGCAACTTGAAGCTCAAAGCATCTTGGGGTGTAACGGGTAACCAATCGCTCGGAACGGCTGTGCTCGGACTATCAGCTTACTATCCCTATACTGATATGTATACTATTCGTAATGTCAACGATGAAGCATCCTTCGTATTCAAACGCAAGGGTAACAAAGACCTCTCATGGGAGAAGACTCATAATGTCAATGTAGGTCTGGAATTCAACGTGGCTGGCATCTTGGAAGGTGAAGTAGACTACTTCAACCGCCTTACCTCCGACATGCTCTTCCTCCGTAGCACAGCCCTCTCACAGGGTTATGCCTCTATCCCTGTCAACGATGGTAAGATGCGCAATGCAGGTGTAGAATTCAGCTTGGTAGCTCATGCTGTGAAGAATCAAAACGTTGGCTTCGATATCCGACTCAACGGATCTCACTATAAGAACACCATCGTAGAGCTCCCGATGGAAGGCGACTCTCGCATGGACTTCTACCAGTACACCTCACGCTATACATGGGTAAAGGGTAAGTCAATCTACGAATACTACATTCCTACTTACTTAGGCGTAGATCCGCAGACTGGTGTAGCTCTCTACAAGACTATCAACGCCGTAGATGCTGATGGCAACACTATCGAAGAGAATATCACCGACGTAGAACTCTTCAAGAAGAATCATAAGGGAGAGCAGTACAGCCTCGTTGAAGGCGATCCTACTTCTGACTTCACTAAGGCTGCCAGCGACTTCATCGGTAAGACCGCTGTGCCTAAGCTTACTGGTGGTTTCGGCTTCGACTTAAGAGTGAAAGACTTCACCTTCAGCACCACCTTCACTTACGCATTGGGCGGCTATGCTTATGACTATACTTATGCTCTTCTCATGGGCGACAATAAGCTAGGTAAGATGAATATGCACAAGGATATGGAGCGCCGTTGGACTACTCCCGGACAGGTGACAGACGTGCCCCGTCTGACCAATGGTAGCACCACTGGTCAATATAGCAATGCTCGTAGCACTCGCTTCCTCGAAAAGCGTAGCTATCTGCAGCTCTCCAACATTCGCTTAGCTTACAATATCCCCGCATCATTGACACAGCGTATTGGCATGTATGGCGCACAGATCTATGCAACTGGCGAAAACCTCTTCTTGCTCAGTGCACGTAAGGGATTCATGCCTGGTACATCTTCTACGGGTCAGTCAAGTTTTACTCAGTACATGCCCTCTTCAAGCTTCACTATCGGTCTGAAGTTCAACTTCTAATTCCGATCAGAGAGCATACTATGCGCAAATGTATTATTAAGCATTTTAAAGAACAACATTCACATGAAATCTAAGTTTTTAGCATATATACCCGCTGTAGCTACTGCTGCTGTGCTGTCGTTGTCTTCATGCTCTGAAGGCTTCCTCGACCGTGAGCCTGATGGTAACTATATTACTCCCGAGCAAATCGAGAAGTCTGCAAAGTGGAATCCTAAAATCATGCTTGGTGAAGTGCAAGGTATTACTACCTCACTCATCCGTTGGCGTGCAGGTGGCTCGACTGATGATCAGTCAGACTTCGGTCAGAAGTCGGTTGATATCGCTGCCGACCTCGTTACCCACGATATGGTATTCTCACAGGGAGCTTCTTTCGGATGGTTCGAAGCGGATGCCACGGGAGAAGGAACTAAGAAAAGTGGTTCTCGTACTTCACTCAACTGGTATTACTATTATAAAGTAATCAACTCTTGTAACTTTGCCTTCGCTACTGCTGGTAGTGATGAAGTTGAGCCTGAAGATCCGCAAAATAAGCTCTACTTTGCTCAAGCCAAGACCGCTCGTGCTTATGCTTACTTCAATCTGGAGCAACTTTATGCCGGCGATTATGCCACCGATAAAGATAAGAAGGTGATCCCCATCTATCGTGAGCAATCTGAGACTTATCATGCACCTGAAACCAACGAAAAGGTGTACGAGCAGATCCTTTTCGACCTCGATGGCGCTATCGAAGCTTTCAAGAATGCTGCTGATGGTGGTGTAGAGTATACAAGTATCGATCAGCCGAGCCTCGCAGTAGCCTACGCCTTGAAGGCATACTCTTACCTCCAGATGGGCAACTATGAAGAGGCAAAGGTAAATGCTGACCTCGCTATCGAAAACTCGGGTAAGCAGATCCTCTCTACCGACAACCTCTACTTCGGTTTCAACACCGTAAACAATACGGACTGGATGTGGGGTGTCAACATCACTTCTGATAATACCGGTGGTCTGTGTACTTTCTGGGGTATGATGGACCTCTACACTTATGGCTACACCGCTGCAGGCGACTTCAAGGTAATCAACTCTGATCTCTTCAATCAGATTCCTGAGACCGATGCACGTCGCGCATGGTTCACAAGCAGTCCTTATTATAGAAGATATGCTTCCAACCCTGCAACAGCACAGCTCTGCCTCCTGCCTACGAGCAAGTTCTTCTCAGATCGTTCAAGCACCATCATGGGCGACCGCTCATGGGAGAGCGATATTCACTTCATGCGTATCGAGGAATGCTACCTCATCGCAGCTGAAGCTGAAGCACGCCAAGGCCATTTGGAAAGTGCACGCACTTACCTCAAGGCTATCCTCGACAATCGTGACACTGCTAAGGCTACTGCCATCGAGACCATGGATCAGCAGCAGCTCCTCGACGAACTCTTCTTCAACTGGCGTGTAGAGATGTGGGGCGAAGGTAAGAGCCTCATGACATTCAAGCGCTTCAAGAAGAACATCACGATGCCTTCTAACGACTACTACACCGAGCAGGGCACCATCCCCTACAACTCTAAGAGCTTGATCTACGCTATCCCCGATCAAGAACTTCAGTACAACCCCTCAATGAAGGACGCTGACCAGTAATCACTCCCGTTCTTGATAGAATCATATTGAAATCGCCTCCCATACCGCAGCAATGCAGATGGGAGGCGATTTTGCGTTCAGAAAGGACGGATGTGCTAAATAGGAAAGGCTCAAAGCGAGACTTATTTATAAAAGGACGCATAAGAAGTAGCTTGAAAACAAGCGCTTTGCTTAATTTTTTGTAATTTTGCAGCCGTAATAAATTATCAAACCCATAAACTTAATGACAACAGACACCGAACTTACGCGAGAACAGCTCATTCGCCACAAGCTCGACTTGTTGCTGCGCACTGGGCAACTCCTCGTCGAAAGCGCAGCAGACACTAACCGCATCATGCGTAACATGAAGCGCGTAGCAGCCTTCCTCGGACTGCCCGAAGAACACTTGCATATCTACGTGCAGTACAACATGCTGATGGTCAACCTTAGCGACGACGAACATTCCTTTACGAAATTCCAGCGTTGCGATAAGCATGGCATCAACATGACCACCATCTCGCTCATCAGCAAACTTTCTTGGAAGGCCATTCGTGAGGACTACTCTATAGAGCAGTATGCCGAAGAGCTTGAGCAGATAGCCAAGCGCCCGCGCAACTATACTCCTCTTCAGGTAGCTATCGGTACGGGCTTCGCTTGCGGCGGATTCTGCATACAGTTTGGTTGCGACTGGACGGCATTCTTCTATGCTTCTTTCGCGGCTGCCATTGGTATGTACTTGCGCGGATTTATGCTCCGCAAGGGATTGAACAACTATATGGGCATTGCCATCGCTGCTTTCATCAGCACCGTGATCGCGTGGGCCACAACGTATCTTCCCTCTTCGTGGACCGACACTCCGCTTCATCCGCTCTTGGCTTGCGCCTTGTTTATCGTGCCGGGTGTGCCACTGATCAACTTTGTCGATGATATGCTCGACAATTATATACAAGTGGGCTTGACCAGAGCCATCAACACGTTCTTGATGATTGTCGCCATGTCGTTTGGTATAGCCTTCTTCCTTAAGTTGTCCAACTTCGACTTGAAGCAGTTCTATACCATCCCTATGATTCCTCACAACAGCTACATAAGCTATGCGGCGGCTGCAGCCATCTCGGCTATGGGCTTCTCTATGATATTCAACATTCCGCGCCGCTTGCTGTGGGTGGTAGCTATAGGCGGTATTATCGCTGTGTGCACGCGCAACTTTGTCAATCTCGGTCCGAGCAATGAAAATGTGGGCTTGGATATGGGCTTGGCAATCGGCTCGTTGGCAGGAAGTGCGCTGGCAAGCGTGATTGCTGTGAAGGCTGTACATTGGGTGCACGCTCCCAACCACGTGCTATCTATTCCAAGCGTCATCCCGATGGTGCCAGGAGTGCTGATGTATCGTGCTCTCGTGGGACTGATCGAAATGAACGGCGTGGTGGGTGAATTGACCAATGCGATGAAGTTTGGTATGGCCTCTGCCATCACCATCATGTGCATTGCTTTGGGTGTAGCTATTCCTAACGTCTTTGCTCGTCACTGGGTGGCTAAGAGTCGTCAGCGCAAGCTCGAACAGCTTATTGAGGAACGAAAGAAGCGTGGCTACTTTGTAGACTTGACGGAATTGTAATTATCTACCTTTCCCTCTCCTTTATTGATCTCCTCTCTCCTTTATTGTTCCCTCTCTCCTTTATTGATTCTCTCTTTTCTCTCCTTTATATACCATGTTTCAAGAAACTAATGATCTGTCTAAAGGACGCATAGAAGTGATATGCGGCTCGATGTTTTCCGGCAAGACGGAAGAACTGATCCGTCGCCTTAAGCGTGCACGCATTGCGCAGCAGCGCGTGGAAATCTATAAACCTGCTATTGATACGCGCTATTCTGATGAAGACGTTGTGTCGCACGATGCCAACTCTATTTCATCTACTCCCGTAGAGTCTGCTCGCAGCATTCTGCTGATGGCTTCTGAGGCGCAGGTGGTAGGCATAGATGAGGCGCAATTTTTCGACGAATCCTTGGTGGAGGTATGCAACGAGCTTGCTAATAGTGGTAAGCGCGTTATCATAGCTGGCCTTGACATGGATTATAAGGGTATACCTTTCGGTCCCATGCCACAACTTATGGCTATAGCAGAGGATGTGACTAAGGTGCATGCCATCTGCGTGAAGTGTGGCAATCTTGCTCAGTTTTCTCACCGCATAGTGAAGAACAGCGAGCGCGTGTTGCTCGGTGAGCAAGAGGACTATGAGCCGCTGTGCAGAGAGTGCTTTAATAAGGCTGAGGAGAAATAGCTAATAAACTGATAAATATAATCCCCCGCATATCATCGATATGCGGGGGATTTTTGGTAGTGTTTTCTGGGAAGGGGGACTAGGTGCTCTAGGTGTTCTAGGGATTCTAGGTGTTCTAGGGATTCTAGGTGTTCTAGGTGTTCTAGGGATTCTAGGTGTTCTAGGTGTTCTAGGGATTCTAGTATTTTTAGAGATTCTAGATTGTTGGCTTTTTTAGTACTTCATGTAGTCGGGGAGGGGGGGCTTGATGGCTTCGTCGTAGAGGGGGCCGAGGATGGACTTCATGAGGGGAAGGAGGTATTTGTGTATCACCTTATCGTTGAGCTGGTGGTCGGCATCGATGCGCTCGGCATGGGTGTAGTGCTTCGTGAAATCGCTGTAGGCGTTGGTGGGGTTGACAAACTTGTCTTTGATGCCGAAGAGGCCGTAGCAGAGTTCACGATCTTCGGGGGTGATACTGTCGAATTGGTGGCGTTCCATCTGGTTGAAGTGGCGTATGATGTCGGCGGTCACTTTGAAGGTCTTCTCGCTGTTCTTGCGTCCGTTGAGCCACTTGTGCTCGCCTGTGTGGAGGGCTTTGCTCATGGTCGACATGTGGAAGGCAGGGTTGACGCAGATGCGTAGGTGACCGTGCATCTGCTGAGCGTACATGCCGCCCATGCTTGTGCCGACGATGAGGTCGGGCTGTTCTGTCTCGACAAGCGATTGGAGCATGGGGAGTGCTTCTTCGGGGTCGACGGGAATGTCGGGGGCGATGACTTCGGCTGAGGGGAGAATCTTGCGGAGCATTTGTACGGTGCCGCTGGCGCCTGATGAGGCGAAGCCGTGGAAGTAGAGGAGCTTCATGGGGAATGGTTTTGGGGGGATTTCTAGTGGTTCTAGGGATTCTAGGTGTTCTAGGTGTTCTAGGGATTCTAGGTGTTCTAGGTGTTCTAGGGGGCTAGGTGCTCTAGGGGGGGCTAGGTACTCTAGAGGGGCTATATGCTTATTAAAAATAGCTAGCATTTCTATGGCTTGGGGACAATGGAAATGCTAGCTTTTCGTAGTATGATTGGGATTTTACAATGTGTATTTTACAATTTGTATTTTACAATGTTACTTTCTGACCATTGACTACGTATACTCCGGTGGGGAGGGCGAGTGAATGGTTACCATTGATGGTCTGCTTGAAGAGGGTGCGGCCTTCAGCGTCGACTACTGTTACGTCGGTGGGCTGACTTGCGTGGAGCTGAAGCTTTCCGGCCGCGGTGGTAAAAGTCAGGGTGCTCTCCTCTTTTGTGGCTTCCTTAACGGCAGTGGTGCTGGCAAACTGTGCATCGATCATGATGTCGCCATCAATGAGGCTGGCAGGAAGGGTATATTTGCCTGTCCTCTTGTTGAAACTGCTTGCGCGAACCACTACTTTATCCCACTGCTTGGTGCCGTACTTGTTGTACTGCTCGCCAGTGAGGTTGTAGCCGTGATATATGGTTACGGAGTCGAGCTTGAAGCCGGGAGCTGGTTGAGCGATGATAGCCAATTGCTTATTGAATTCGGCTTGGTAGTTTACGAGCTCTTTGCCGTTGACATCAGTAATGTAGCCGTTGCGGCTTGCTGAAGATACGTTTACCTTGTCGGCATGGACGTTGAGACGCGTGTCGATTACGGCGCCGCCGTTTGACTTAATGCTATTGGTGGCTGTCATACGGCCTGCGGGATCAGCATTGCCCCAGTCTACCTTGAATCGCATACGATAGAAGCCTATGGGCAGATCTTCTGGAAGCTTGAAGGCAGGAGTCTCCATAGAGTTGCGATCTCCTCCGCTCAGCTCAGTACCATCGTATTTGTAGCCTTTCACGTTTTCTTCAGTCTCGATGTAGTAGTAGCTCATGAGGTCGCTACCTTCGGCATTGGTATAGTTGTCGTTGAGCTTCACGTCGAACTGTCCGTTGTCGTCTTGGTCGAGGTAGACGTAGCCGTTCATCCAACCTCCATTGTAGTTGATAACGGGAGTGATCTCATCGCCAGCTTTGGCACGGAAGAACTTGCTGGTCAGGTCTCTGTAGAGCAGCTGCGGGCTGACAGAACCTACGGTGAGCGTCTGTGCGCCGTTGGTAGTAGAGGTGAGCTTGATGGTCGATACGTACTGTCCGGACTTGTTGGAGGTAGACTCTGTATCGAAGTTGAGGTCGTAGTAGGCGCTTTGCTTAATGCGAGGCATGTCGCTATTGTTCACTTCGATGTCGTCGAAGTAAGCAGCGAAGTCTTCGGTGAGTTCGTTGGGCGAAGTTACATCGGGGATGATCACGAAGCTGTGGATTTCTACACCGTTGCAAGTCTTGATGGGGAATACTGCATCGCACCATTCGTTAGCGGGGAGCGATTTGCTGGAGTATACCCAGAACTGCTCTACGTCGTTGCTCTGACCAGCTCGGTCGGGGCGCTTGCCGAGACCTACGAGCATGGCTTTGCCCTTGGTGGGCTTGTACATCTTTACGTGAACATAGACTGTAGAGGGAGTGGTGCTGAAGGGCTCGTTGAGGTCGACGCGTGCGCCGAATGTGTTGCTACCGAAGCGTGAGCGCTGCACACCGAGGATCTTTTTAGAATCGTTGAGCACTACGCCGTCGGCGTTAGTCTGCGGGAGGAAGTTGTCTACCACGGCAACGTTGCCTTGCAGCTTGCCTGTGCGGAAGGGCGATTCTTCCCATGTATCGTATACGCCCAGAGCTTTGTAGCCTGAAGCGTCTTCAAAGTCGACTTTGACCGTTTGTGCCTGGGCAGCTAGGGGGAAGGTTAGGGCTGCTAAGGCTATAGAGAGATATTTCATGTGATGGAGTTTTTGGGGGATTCTTGGGGCTAAGGGGGCTAGGTGTTCTAGGGGGATCTAGGTGTCCTAGGGGGGACGCTAGGGGGTTCTAGGAGGATTAGCCTTTCAAGAAAATTCTCTTGACTTAATAAAGGGAGATGTTCTCGAGCGTGGGGCATGCACGGCTATCGGTGATGTTGATGCGCAGGTATTTCACGTTCTGAGCGTTGCTATAGCTATCGCTTGTGCTGCCGTTGAGGGGGATGATGCGCTTGTAGCCGATGGTGGAAGTGGTGATGTCTCCGCCGCGCTTTGTCCAGCTCACGCCGTCGTTGCTCGTCTCGATATTGAAAGCTTTGACGCGCTGACCCAGCTTGATGTGCTCTTGGAGTACGACGTAACGAATGGGCTGAGCCGTATTCCACTGGAAGGTGATGGTGCCCTTGAGCGTGCCGTCGTTGGTAGCCCAATAGGTGAGGCTGTCGGTGTTGAGCGCTTGGTCGATGCCGAAAGTGCGTCCTGCGCCTGCTGTGCGCTCTTCAGATGCCTGTACGTCGTCGGCAGTGAGTGCATAGTTAGTACCGCCGAGGCGAGCTTTGAGCATGTCGCCCATTTCCTTGAGTCGGGTCACGGTGGCTTCGGGGAGTGAACCGCTCTTGTCGGGCGGGCAGTTGAGAATCAGTGTAGCATTACGACCTACTGTCTCGAGATACATCTGGAAGAGGCGCTCGGTAGAGAGAAGTGTTTCGCCACTGTGCCAGAACCATCCGTTGTTGGTAATCTTGGCATCGCTTTCGCCTGGTTGCCAGTACCATCCGTTCATGGTACCATACATACCATTCTTTTCTTCAGCGTAGCCATACTCTTCAGGGGTCCAGTTGGTCTCGCCAGCCCATCCCTGCTCGTTACCGATCCAGCGGCTTTCGCCACCTACACCCCAGAGTACGCAGTCGGGGCTAACCTTGTGTACGGTGTCGCGGAGGTTGGGCACGTCGTAGTAAGTAGAGCGGTCGATGCTTCGTGAGCCGCCTTCGCCGCCGTAGTAGCCGTCGCCACCATTGGCTCCGTCGAACCACATTTCAAACTGGTCGGCTCCGTAGGCAGCGAGTTCTGCGCACTGACGGAGGAACACGTTCTTCACGTAAGTGTCTTTGCCATATTCAGCATTGTTGCGGTCCCAGGGCGATACGTAGAATCCGTACTTCATGCCCAGCTTCTGAGCGGCCTTAGCGAAGTCGCGGGGAATGTCGGTCTGCTTGGCAAAGGCATTGTTTGACGAGGTTACGTTGTGCGTAGTAGTCTTTGTGGGCCAGAGGCAGAAGCCATCGTGGTGTTTCA
This sequence comes from Alloprevotella sp., assembly GCA_050873845.1. Lineage (GTDB taxonomy): Bacteria > Bacteroidota > Bacteroidia > Bacteroidales > Bacteroidaceae > Alloprevotella. Next base: position 13,938 of record JBNMGC010000025.1, on the reverse strand, counting down.
CCACGGCGATGCCACCCTTCATGCCAGCAGCTTTTACGGCAGTGAGCCATTGTTCGGGATTGGGTGCTGCGGTAGGTGCGAAGATGTTTTCATTCTCGTTGCCGTATCCCCACTCATTGCCGGTATAGGTGTTCATACCGTAGTGGAAGAAGGCGTAAAACTCCGTGTATTGCCACTTGAGTTGTCGTGGAGAGGGCACGGGGTGAACCGGAGCGGGTTCGTTCTCACTATTGGTGAGAGTAGTGGGCTTAAGCTCGAGCTGTGCTTGTGCCGCAAAAGGCATGAGGGCAAAGAGGCAAAGAGCCGTAGCCAGTTTGTAGAAATGTTTCATAGATGGAATATTTGATGATTTTCGTGGTAGGTGATAGGCTCTAATGGCAGAGCCTTATCTATGTCATGCAAAGATACGATAAGTCACTGCATTGCGCAAAAAATAGTGTAGAATTTGTTCACTTTTTCTGCTTGTAAAGGAGAAAGTTCGGGGAAGAGAAATCAGTGATGGGAAGAGTGGTACACATGAGTGTTTGTCACGCGCGCACGTTACAGTCGATTTCATGCTCTATTGCTTGCACTATATGCGTGAAATGTTTGTATATTGCTGATAATGAGTGCACTCGCTTGTATGATCCGACCTGCTTTGCCCTCACTTTTGCTTGCACTTCCTTGCACTTCAGATTTCCTGCCCGAAGCGTTTTTCCTGTTGGGTGGGGTAATTTATTCTCTTCCTACCACTAATTTTTCCTCTACCCACTACTATTTTTTTTCGTCCCTATGAGGGGAAGTGCAAGTAGAGTGTAGGAAAAGTGTAGGTGAGGCGGATGCGTTTCACGCTGATAATCATATACGATACATGCAGCTGAGTGACGGAGTGCAAGCAACTGATGGAAAAATTGGCTGTAATACGCGCGCGCGAGGATGCTCTTTCTGTTAGGTATGGTTGATGACAGACAGAGTAGACTTGCTATGCCGACGCGAGGACGCGTCGCCCCCGGTATTGGCTGAGGGGGTAATCTCCCTCTCTTTTAGAAAATGTATCCGTACTTGAGGAGTATGCGCTTCACATCGGGAATGAAGGCTCGCTCGATAAGCACCATGTAGTTTTCTGCACGCAGAATGTACTGCTTCAGCATGGGGTCGTTGAGGATGATGGCTTGCAACTTCTTGTCTTTGGGATCAATCCGATAGATGCTATAAGCGTCTTTGGGCTTCTTAAAAGGATCACACTGCGAGCGGAGTTCATCGAAGAAGGCCTTCCAATTGTCGGGCATTTCCGTCCGAACGATTTGCTGGAAGCGGGATATCTTACCCTCAAGGTCTTTGAGCGAGAGGCAGTCGCGAAGGAAATATTCGGGACTGACGGAGTAGAGCATAGGGGTAACGGCTTGTGCAAACTGATCGATGGCTACGTTGCGAGGGCTGTCGGGGTCGAGCAGTTTGATGATAAGGCGTGATTCGTTGAGTTCGAAGTCGGTGGTCTGCTCTATCTTGACTTGGGGCGTGTAGTCCTTGTCTATTTTAAAGGCATATCGGCCTAGCGGCGTGAGGCGTATGTAGCGCAAGGCGTCGTAGGGTGAGAACTGCTCCTTGCCCTTCTGGGGCTCGCAAGCAATCTCAAGAATGCCCCAAGAAGCCAGGGAGAAAAGTATGGCTTTTATGGCGGGCACGGAAATTTGCTCAATGCATTTGTCGGGGGTGATCTGATCGCCTGTCAGCTTGTTGGTGACGTCGAGACGTGCAGCACAGTCTTGCTCGTTGAAAAGCAGAAAATCAAGTTCACCATAATCATATCCAGCTTCAAGGGATCGAATGATGTAGCATATATAGTTGACGTCGATCCATTGATTGGCATTGATGTGGGAACAAAAATCGTATATGTAGCTTAAGATTTCATCGGTGGATGACCCGATGTGAGTCTTTTTTATGCCTTTAAGATGTGGAAAGTAGAGGGAGAAGAAATAATCGCCAAATCTATGGAAACTTGCTGCCCATGCTTGGGCTATGTCCTGTGTTGTGGTCTTGTTTTTCAGCACTCCGGCATGGTGCATCATCTGATAGGAAAGAGCCAAGAAGTCGGCACGCAGATGCAGAGATTCTTCAAACTTCGTATTCGATTCAAAAAACTCTTTAATAGAGATAGCACGTACTGATTTGTTGAACTGTGCCGTGCGGAGTTTGTTGGTGCCAAGTGGCAACTTCTGAGCCAGGTTGAGAGATTCGATGATGGGAAGGTCGGTGAAGAGATTGTTCTCTACAGAGACGGGAGTAATCCCTTTGGGCAGAGAGTCTAAGAAAGGATTGGTGCTTCTTTGAGCCTCCATGGTAATGGAGTAGAAGTGTATGTTGCTGAATTTTAAGTATTCCTCAGAATCTGTACTATCGAAGTAATACCAATCATTAGCACCACAGGTACGGAAGAAGTCGCAGAGTTCATCGATCAGATGGGTACGCCAAGCGCGATTATCGGTGCATTTCTTGCCATAGAGCTTTTGCGCTTCGTCGACGTTGACAAAATGCTTATTCCCTACAGCGAGCCATAGGCGGCGCATGTTGTCGGGCATGGCGGCAAGCACGTAATGGAAATTTAGGGGTGTGAAGAATAGAGTCATGAATTCCAGCCAAACCTTCTTCTTCGGATTGGGTTCGCGCATGCGTGCCACGGCTTCGGCTTCATGAGATTGGTCCTTCTCGTTGAGGAATACGTAGGAATATTTGTTGAGCGTCTTGACAAGAGGTAGCCCCAGGAGCATAAGCGCAGGAAGCCTAACCTCGCGTAGTGAGAGGTAGGCTGCTTTCTGTTCGAATTCGTTGGGGGTATGGAGTAGGCGTATGGTTAGGTCGGTATGTTTGAATTCGTTGAATATAGAATCTGTCATCGCTAAAGTAGAGGTTAGGAAATGTGGAGGGGGTGGAGATCGGTGGGGAAAAAAGAGTGGTTACCCGAGGATGAAGTTGATATCCTCCTCACTCAGTTGCTTGGCCGATGAGGCATCGCTACCAATCAGCCCCTTGAAGAGGTCGGCCTTCTGCTGCTGAAGGATCTGGATCTTCTCTTCGATCGATCCCTTCGTGATGAGCGAAAGGCAGATTACCTTCGACTTCTGTCCGAAGCGATGCAAGCGGTTGATGGCCTGCTCCTCGGCAGCCTTGTTCCACCATGGCTCGAAGATAAACACGGTGTCGGCGGCTGTGAGGTTGAGACCCACACCTCCCGTCTTGAGCGTCATGAGCATCACGCGGCAGTTGGGGTCGGTCTGGAACCGCTCGACCACGCTGCGGCGGTCGTGGGTAGAACCGGTCATACATACGTAGTCGATGCCATTCTGATCGAGCACTTCACTGGTAAGTTCTATGCCGGCTATGAAATTGTAGAACACTACGGCCTTGTGACCATTGGCCACGGCTTCGAGCAGCGACTCTGTAAGGGTCTCGAGCTTAGGCGACTGCACTTGTCCGTCCGTCAGACTCTCGGGAATAGAGGCAGCTCGACGCAGTTCGCTCAGAGCTTGGAACATGATAAACTGCGACTTCTGCACACCCTCTGCTTGAATGTGACGGCCCACCTGCTCCTTATAATAGATGCGTCGCTGCTCATAGAAGCGTGCCTGGTCGGGGGTCATCTCTACATAGAGCGTCTTGTCGATGCGGTCGGGGAGATCCTTGAGCACATCGCGCTTGAGGCGGCGCAGCATGAAGGGGAATATCTTGCGGCGCAAGGAGAGCATGGCATCGTTGTCGCCCTCCTTCTGTATGGGGTTGGTATAGCGCTGGTTGAAGTCGTCGAGCGTGCCAAACATGGTGGGGTTGAGGAAGCGGAATAGGGAGTAGAGCTCCGTCAGATTGTTTTCGATCGGTGTACCGCTAAGTGCCAGCCGGTGGTCGGCCTTAAGCATATAGATTGCTTGTGTGCTTTGCGCTGATACGTTCTTGATGTTTTGGCTCTCGTCGAGAATGACGTAGTGGAACTGCTGTTCCTTGAAAGTCTCAATATCATTGCGCACGATGGCGTAGGTGGTCAAGATGAGCTGGTGGCGAAGCGCTTCGTCCATGTCGCGCGTATTGCCATAATAGGTGTACACCTTGAGGCTGGGCGAGAATCGAGCCACTTCGTTCTGCCAGTTGAAGAGCAGACTGCGCGGCATAACGAGCAGTGTGGGCTTCCGCTCGGCGGGGTAGACGAGGTTGAGCATGCCGATGGTCTGAAGCGTCTTTCCCAAACCCATGTCATCAGCGAGGCAGCCATTGAGGTTGTTGTCGTAGAGGTATTTGATCCATTTGATGCCTTCCGCCTGGTAGGGACGAAGTGTGGCTTCCAGATTGGGGACTTTCAGTTTCTCTTTGGACAAGCGGTTGAAACCTTCGTAGAACTCACGATGGTGCTTGAAAGCCTCGCCCTGAATGGGGGCGTTGACGAGCGATTCAAGTTCGGAGAGGTCGAAGAAGGATACCTTCACGCGGTCTTTGTCGCTCTTCTTGACCTTCTTGAATATGCGTTCCAGACGGCGCATGTAGCCTTGGTCTACCAAGGCACGATTGCCATCGGAGAGGGTGATGTAGCGCTTTGATGAATATTGAGCAAAGAGTTGCTGGAGCGTGAACTCCTCTTCGCCAAACTGCACCGTGGCATTTCCCTCCAGAAAGTCGATGCCCGACGACAGACTGACCTTCAGCGTCGGCTGCACGGCCTTCACCTTGTATTCCTTGAGCCTTTCAGCCCCGATGAGCTGATATTTGCTGATGAGCGATGGCAATGCTTTGAGCAGGAATGGACCCGCCACTTCTTCGGGCACAATGAACGTGTTGCTATCGGCATAGACCATCTTGCGGGCTTTGGCCGATGGAGCGTGGCGTGTGATGTCGGCCAACAGTTCATCGGCCATCATCTTCATAGGGTGGCGCTTGAGGCGCTTTACTTCAATCTCGCCATTGCCAGTCTCGGTGGCTATATGGTTGAGGCCGAAGCGGTCTATGAAGTCGGCGGGGAAGTCCTTCACCGCTTCGGATAGTTGCAGATAGAGCGTCTTGTCGGTGTCGACCTTTTCAAAGGTCAGGGTGGGCACGGGCTCAATCTCCTGCTGTGAAAGGCTGATGTCGTAGGCGTCGCTCACTACGGGCACATTTTCCACGTATGAATAGAATACCGAGAGATATTTGTCGATTATGTTTGCAGGGAAACTATTCTCGAAGATTGAAAAGTGACGATAATTGTTGCCCACAGGGCGGATGCAGAAAAGCTGATTCTTCACTAAGCAGAAGCTATCAGTGAGCATTGAGAAGCGGCTGCGCCCATCCGTACCTTCAATGCTGAAACGTGGCGAGATGGTATCGCCCTTCTTTGTAAGGATCAACTTAAGCTGTTGCTCGCCTTCTTCCACGCTGATAGGCTCTCCCTTCTCATTGATGATTGAGGAACAGCGGACCAACTGATTGCAAAGGTAGGGATGCTCCGAGAGGCTGATACGCTGGTCGGCTTCCTCCCATACGATTTGGAATTGCTTCTCGTGCATCACGTTTTCTATGCTATGAAGCAATTGGGCTGTTTCGTTCTCATAGTAGCGATAGTCTACTTGTATGGGGTTCAACTTCCCGTCCACTACGGATAGATATGCGCCATTGCTTGTGGTTGTAATCATAAAGCGCAGTGATGGGCAGTATTCTTCTCGATTGGACGAAAGGTTATTGTAATCGTTGTCTTGTTTTAGTTTCTGAAGTTGAAGCAAGAAGTCGCTCATTGAAAGGATCTTTAAGGTGTAGGGCTGTGGAAGTGTAGATGAGTGCGCCCATTGTTGTGCTATAATTTGTGCGAATTTCGCATATTATGCTGATATAGCCAATTAAGAGGGCGTTTTTTCTTTCTCTTAAATATTTTTTTTCTGTCTCATGCGGATAAAGGCTTCGATGAGCCCACAGTATATCGTATGGCGGATAATGCAAAAGGAGGCGGATCCCCGAGTGGAAATCTGCCTCCTTGTAGAGAGAATTTGTTGTGTCGCACTGAGCTCTAAGAGCGTACGGTGCACACTAATGGATTATTTCATTACCTTGAAAGTCTGGCTCTTGCCGCTGAGGGTAGTCACCTTGACGAGGATGGTCTGGTGCGTAGCGCCTACTACGGGGATTGCAACTTGTGCTTCACCGCCAGCCTTCTGGCTGAAGAGCGTGCGGCCGTCGAGTGTGTAAACTTCAACGCTGCTGATGCCCGATTGAGCCTTTGCTACCAAGTGGCTGCCTTCGGTGGTGAGGTCAATCTGCTCTGCGGCAGACTGGGCCGAACTGCTCACGCTCTCAATGCGAGTCACGGTGGGGCGCTCCACGTTGGCTTCGTCGTAGTTCTCTACCACTTCGTAGATAGCCGGAACGGTCTTTGTGTTCCAATTGATCTTCAGAGCTGTAGCGGCACGATTGGTGCCCTCGAGGGTGAAGTGGATGAGGCCGTTGTTGGCAGATGTGGGCTCAATGTCCGTCCATGTTTCGCCATCGGTAGTGATGCTGTAAGTAGCGCCTTCCATGGTGGTAGGGTCGGTATAGAGCGTGACGCCGTTGAGCAGCACACCATTGATCATATGGTAGGTGAACACGCGATCCTTGCTTGCGCTATAAGGAGCGAAGCCGGCAGACGAGGTAGAGCCGATTCCGTCAGTAGCATTGCGTTCCGCAATACTATATTGACCTGCTTGGAAGGTGGCCATCTCGTTCAGTCCCTTACCATTGACTTCAATCTCGTGCAGACGAAGCCATTTGTCGCTATTGGGCGTAGAGACGTAGAGACGCACATATTTGGCAGTGATGGGCGTAACCTTTCCGGCAGCATTGGACGGAGAGAAGTCGCAAGCGTATACGTCGGCTCCGTCAACAGTGCCCACCTTGAAGTTTTGGGGCAGGTCCATCGTGTAGACGTTGCTTGACGCACCAATGGGGCGCAGCGAAGTCCAGCTCGTACCATTATTTGAAATCTGTACAAGGGCCTTGTTGATGTGGTCGCCATTCTGAGTACCCATCACGATGCGTACGTGCTCTATGGGAGTTGCTTCCTTAAGTGTTACGGTGTAGGCGTCGCCAGTTTGCTGTACGCGGTTGATGCATACATAGGTGTTGTAGTTGCCATCCGAGATGAGGTTGGCAGTGTGGCTTTGCCAGAATTCAGCACCATCGGGAGCCGCTGCGTCGGAGATTGAAGCCTTCTGTGCGGGGTAGAGGCTCACGAAGCCATAGCGAGTAGCTACAGAAATAGGTTCTTCGCTATCGTTGACAATTGCTACGTAGCGTGCATAGCCAGCATAGTCGCTCGATCCTGCTTCGGGCTTTACCAACCATTCGTTGCCAGTACGATTGATAGTAGTCCATTTCTTACCATCAGTGCTTACTACGACGTTGAGCTGTTTGTGGTCGATCAGCGAGTCGGCCATGGTGACATTCTTGATGCGGATGGCATTGGGCAGTTCGATGCCCAAGTAGTCGCCCTTGCTGAGAGTCACTTTCTTATTGGCTTGGAAGCGGATGAGCGAAGCGGTAATGCTGCCGGTTACCTTGATTCCCTCAACGTTGGTGTAGGAGGTTGCTGCAGTTGACGTAGACTTTGCGGGGAAGAGGTTCGATGTAGCGTTAGCCTTCATATACTCGACGAAGGGCGTCAAGTAGCGATAAGATGCATGCGTAAGGCGCGGCTCGGTAGAGATCGATGTGCTTCCGAAGCCCGACAAGTGGTGAGTGAAGTAGCTTTCATTTGTATCGTTGAACTCACCCATGGCTTTCATATAAAGAGGCCATGCTTGTTCACCATCTGTGCCCATGTCTTTTATGTCAAGGTAGCTCTTTATGTTTGCTGCCAGATCGTGTAAGCGTACTACCCAGGGCTTGATGTCCTTGAAGAAGAGCGACTCGTTGGCATTGGAAGAACTCTCAAGCTTAGCCAGTACGTCGCAGTTATCTTCAATCTGTGTCATGAGCGTCTTGAGATCGTCGCTATTACCCTTTTGCTTGTAAGTATTGATGGTTGTGTTGAGCGCATCGGGGTCGTTCTTGCTGAGGTGGGGAGCTAAGAATCGGTATGCCTTGGTAGCTTCCTCATTGCCAGGGAAGAGCGATTTGATAGAAGCTTCCCATGATGCGTTGTTGTCGAATCCAAGGTTGTTCCAGCTATAGTCGCCGGCAGAGAATACGGCCGTCTTGGATACTTCTCCCTGCTCCATCGGATTGCAGATGATACCCTGATTGCTTGCAGTGAGCTCGGTAGAGAGAGAACTATTGCTGTTCACATTGGGCATGTCGTAGAAGTTGCTCTTCATGTCCAAGGGATAGATTTCGCTGGGGCCTGTGCCGTTGTCGTTGCAAGGATAGTTCCACCACCAGATGACGTTGCGACCAAACTGATTCTGTACGGTGTTGAGGTCGTCGTTATTGGGCACAGACCATACACCGCCACCCGTGTAGTATACGGTGACGTTCTCGGGAAGTTTGCTCAGCGCTTTGAAGAAGTTGTTGAATTGAGTTTCACTTCCTACGAAGCCACGGCAGTAGATCTGCGGTGTGAGGCGAAGAGCCTTCACGGTGTCGGCAGCGGCAGTTCCGGGTGTGTTCCACTTAGCTTCGATGGCACGCTGAATGTCGGTGATGCGTTGGCAGGTCAAGTCCATGCCACTTTGGTTGCTCGGAATGTCTACGTCGTCGACGAATACGGAGAACTGGCGGAAGCCCAGATTGTACATGCTCTCAAATTTCGACATGATCTTGCTTACCACCTGTCCGTCGTTGAGCAAGCTGTTGCCCGGGTGGATGGCCCATGATACGTTCACTTTGGTGGCGTGAGCCGTCTCGGTGAGATCTTGCATCTTGGCCTGCGTCATGAATCCTTGCTGATTCTGTGTCTCGGTGATGGTAGTGGGGTAGGGATCAGCCCAGGTGGAAGAGTGATAGGGGTCGCTCTTCGGGCCATATACGTAAGTGTTCATCTTGAAGCGCATCATGTAGCGCATCAAGTCTTTACGCACCTCGTTATCGTAGGGTTTACCATAGAAACCTTCAATGATGCCACGCTCTTTGAGGTCGGCATAGTCGTTGATGGTCACGGTGGGCAGGTCGGTAGTGCCCTGATCGAGCATCTGTTCGAGCGAAGCCAGACCATAGAAAGTAGCATTCGTATTTTCACCAATGACAACGAGCTGTGCGATGCCATTGCCACCATCGGTAAGTGAGAGAATGTGACGGTCAAATTTATTGGCTTTGTTGAGCACGTCGGTGTTGAGGCCGAGTGCGGTGGCCTTCTGAGCGGCAATACCGTTAGAGTCCTTTATGCCGAGATAGATGCACGATTCAGTCTCGATCGGCGTATTGTCGGTCGGGAATCGTGCGGTGAGTCCGTGTTCGGTAAGGATTTGCTCCACGCGATTGCGTGTATAAGTATCAATGCCGTCTTCGCATACGACATTGACCGTCTGGGTAAAGCTCACCTTGCCCGTTCCGGCTGTCTGGGCATGAGGCACGGGGTAAATGGTGTACTGTGCCGCCATCGACATAGGGAAGAGCATGGCTGCCATTCCGATGAGTAAGGATTTCTTCTTCATTATAGATATGTTAGATGTTGCAATAGAAGTGTTAGATATTGTGTGGATGATGTTGCAAGTTTACGAAAAAACATTGGGTTAATCACCACGAAGGTGTGGAAATGTCGTATTTCTCGCTTTAATATGCATGTGACGTGCATATAATAATGCATATTTGAGAAATAATTGATGGTGCTTTATAGTGTCAATTATCGTCCTAAGAGAGGAGAGAATGCCTTTGGAAAAAACTTTGTGAGCACGGCATAGGCAAATAGACATGTGCCGACGGCCAATGCTGGGCAAAGCAAATATCCCGCTATCTGTGCGATGGCGTCCTGCCCAACCGAGGCCTTAGCCAATGCTGCGGTAAGGGGCGAGAGCACGATTACGTGGGAAGCGTAGATGAAGAAACTGCTTTGCGAAACGACTTCGGCGGGCACCCATCGGCGGCTGAAGCTGTTGGCGACATGAATGGCGCATATCATAGCTGAAAGAACGTATAGCTGTTGTGCCAAGGCAAATCCCCATCCGCTCCTGTCGGGCAGTAAGACTTGTAGAATCAAGAGCGGAAGAAGCATCGCAGCGCATGGGCGGAGCAAGGATTGAGTAGCCTTGAGCGGATCTTTCCCCTCGATGGCAAACCATGCACCCAATGAGAAGAACCACCATCCCATGGCACTCATACCGCATGGATTAGGCCAAAGATGCAGATAATATACGACGGCAAGAATGGCAATGCTCGCCCAACGAAGGTGCTTGATAATCCAGTAAATAATAGGCGATAGCAGCACGAGAATGATGAGGTCGCGCACGAACCAAAGAGGCTCCTGTACGGGTGCAGTGGCAGCTTGAACCGTCCATCCTAAGAAGTTCGTTCCGGCAGACGACATCTGCGTGTCGCCCCACAGAAGGTTGAACGAAAGCGGATGTTGTAGTGCTGCATGGGCTGCCCAATCCTTGGCAGCGTAGAGCAGGAAAGCTACGACGTTCCACGCCACGTAGGGCACCAGCAATGTATGCACCCTACGACGGAGCTTTTCTGTATATGCTGATAGAGAAAACTCTGGCATATGAGCGAAAAACAGATAGCCCGATATGGCGAAAAATAAGGGTACGGCAAAGGTGGGTAATGTCTGCGAGCAGAACGTGCCCCATCCCGTCAGGGCTTCATGTCCAGTAGTGCGCCATGCGGAATTGTAGCTATGGATTAGCACGACGAGCACCGCGAGCGGGAAACGTAGTGCGGTAATATATTTGAGATTTTTCAATAAACGTGAGAATAATATTGTAAGTGATTTGCTACCGCGAAGGTACACTTTTAGTGTGTAAGCACGAAATGCTTTGCTCAAAAAAAGCCCAATCTGCCCTCCGTTCGTCCCATAGAATAAAAGTTTTCCACAATTCGTTTTGCCTATTCCCCGTCAAGTCGTACCTTTGTCTGTCATTGTGGACCGACACTTCGCATTAAGTTAGGAAACGTTTCTCGCTTGAATGCGAACGTGAGGTAGTCCCCTTTATTCCAACCCTCCACCACCATGCAATTCAACGATGTGATAGGACAGGATACGATTAAGCAGCGTATCAAGCAGATGATAGCCGAAGAGCGTGTGCCTCATGCTCTGCTTTTTGCCGGCCCTGAGGGGTGTGGCAAGTTGCCTATGGCCTTAGCCTTGGCTCAGCGTCTGCTCTGTCAGCATCCCACTGCTGATGGTGAACCCTGTGGAGAGTGTGTGGCTTGCCGAATGGTGATGAAGCAAGCCCATCCCGATCTCCACTTCTGTTTTCCCACGATTAAGCCCAGCGGACAAGCCACAGCCGTGGTGAGCGACCAGTTCTTGCCCGAATGGCGCAAGCAGATAGCCACTTCTCCTTACTTCACCCGTCAGACGTGGCTCAAATGTATGGGCGTAGAGAAGCAACAGTCGCAGATAGGTGTGGCAGAGAGCACCAACATACTCACCAAGCTTGCCAACGTGAGTAGTCAAGGTGGCTACCGCGTCATCATCATTTGGTTGGCGGAGCAGATGAACGAAGAGTGTGCCAACAAATTGCTTAAGATACTCGAAGAGCCTCCCGCTCAGACCGTGTTTATTCTCACCTCCAATGAGCCCGACCATCTCCTCTCCACCATCTTGAGCCGCACCCAGCGCATAGACTTTCCTCCTCTCAGTGCCGACGAAATAGCTCAAGCTCTGCAGCGCCTCAATGGATTGCAGGAAGAGGATGCTCGCTTGGTGGCACGTGCAGCTGAGGGAAGTTACACGCGAGCACTCGAGCAGGTGACGATGAACGCCGATACGGCACAGTTCTTCGACCTCTTTGTGCTATTCATGCGCCTATGCTATATGCGCAAGATACGCGATCTCTACGAATGGTCGCAGCAACTTGCGTCCTGGGGACGAGAGAAGCAGAAAGCCTTTCTCGAATATGCCCAACGCTTGGTGCGTGAAAACTTTATGTACAATTTCCATTCGCCCGAACTCAACTACATGAATCGGCAGGAACAGGACTTCTCTGTCAACTTTGCTCGATTCATCAATGAGCGCAACGTGATAGGCATCATGGACGAACTCTCAATCGCTCAGCGCGATATAGAACATAATGTAAATGCCAACATGGTCTTCTTCGACTTCTCGCTCAAGATGATCGTGTTGCTCATCAAGTAAAGCCCTGTGCTTTCAGACGGAGCGTTGGAGCCGCTTGCTTGCGAGCATCCCCTCCTCTCCCAAACTTCTTAAATCCCTTTTTATGACAGACGAAAATATCGATATAATTCCCCAATCACCCTCAGATGATGCTACGCAACCCGCTGGTGGTAAGTGTGAACATTGTCAGGGTGGCTGCAGCTCGCACGACTGCAGTTCGGGCAAATGCGGTGGCGACAATTGTGGCTTCTGCATGTGGGGCGATGCCTCTCTGCGTGGTATAGCTCACGAAGGTTGCGGCCGTAGCGACCATCAGCTCAACGTGTACGACTACTTGGCCGATGTGCCTGGTAATAAGGATGCTACCGACTACGTGGAAGTGCAGTTTAAGAACACCCGAAAGGGCTACTATCGCAACGACAACCATCTTGACCTGACGAAAGGCGACATTGTAGCCGTAGAAGCACAGCCAGGTCACGACATTGGTGTGGTGACGCTCACAGGTCAGCTCGTCATCCTGCAGATGCAAAAGAGTGCACTCAAGCCCGGCACACCCATACGCCGCATCTATCGCAAAGCCCGTCAAGCCGACCTTGATAAGTATGAAGAGGCTAAGTCGCGCGAGCACGATACGATGATTCGTTCACGCCAGATAGCTAAGGACCTCGAACTGCAGATGAAGATAGGCGACGTGGAGTATCAAGGTGATGGCAACAAGGCTATATTCTACTATATAGCTGATCAACGCGTCGACTTCCGTAAACTCATCAAGGTGCTTGCTGAGGCATTCCGCGTACGCATCGAGATGAAGCAGATTGGTGCTCGTCAGGAAGCGGGCCGCATAGGCGGAATCGGTCCGTGTGGACGTGAACTCTGTTGCGCCACATGGATGAAGAATTTCAACTCTGTGAGCACCGCAGCCGCACGCTTTCAAGATATTACCCCCAATCCTCAGAAGCTTGCCGGACAATGTGCCAAACTGAAATGTTGTCTCAACTACGAAGTAGATACTTACATGGAGGCTTCGCGCCGACTCCCCGAGCGAAACGTTCAGCTTGAGACGGCCGATGGCACTTTCTATTTCTTCAAGGCCGACATTTTGGCGGGTCTCGTGACCTATAGTTCAGATCGTCGCTTGGCTGCCAACCTCGTGACTATCACGGCCAACCGAGCTCATGAGATCATCGAACTCAATGCAGTAGGTGAGAAGCCTCTCTCTTTGGTGGAAGAGGATGAAGTCGGCGACAAGCGTTCTGTTGACTTGGCTGAACAAGATGAACTTACCCGTTTCGACAAAACTCGCCGCGGCAAGAATAAGCGTCGACAGGGTAAGGGTGGAAACGGCAATGCAGATGGTGGCGAACGCCGCCAGCAGAGTAAGGGTCGTGAGAGAAATGGCCAGAACCGCAGCGCATCTGCCGATGATCAACAGGCTAAGGGAGGAAATCCTCGAAGGAATAATAATAGAGGTCCTCGCAACGGCAATCGAGGCAATGCTCCGCGTCGCGACCGCGATAAAGGGCAGCAAGAATAAAGTATTAAGTGTAAAGTATTAAGTATTACATTCTTGCTCTTATCTTGCTCTTATCAAGTAACAAGTAATACATTCTTGCTTTTATCTTGTTCTTATCAAGTAATAAGTAATACATTCTTGCTCAATATAAGTAACAAGAAATAAAATCTTACAAGGATTCAGCCAATACTGGGGGCGACGCGTCCTCGCGTCGGCATCGTAAGTCTACTCATAAGCTCTGTTG
>JBNMGC010000024.1:0-25431 GCA_050873845.1 Alloprevotella sp. | reverse complement strand
GTAATAAGTAATAAGTAATAAGTAATAAGTAATAAGTAATAAGTAATAAGTAATACATTCTTGTTCACATCAAGTAAGAAGTAATACCTTCTGGCAATCAGCCAATACCGGGGGCGACGCGTCCTCGCGTCGGCATCTTGAGCGAGCAATGTGTAAACTTCATAGACTTTGACAGCAAAACATTAAGAACCACAAGCGGGCTAAGACCGAGTTGCCTATGATGCGACGCGCGGTGAGCTCCATGATTAAAGTTTCGGATTTGGGAATATTCTTTATAGATTCGTGTGAATCAGAATATTTCCAAATCCGAAACATATTGTCTTATTTACATATCCCCATTAATACCATTCTTTATAGTTCGGCCTTTAGCTCGTTGTATAGATCTACTGGTCCTAAATGCCAATACTTGGTATTTTCTGTGGATAACTTCTTATAGAGTCGTGAATGATAGATGCGGTTAATAGCTTCAGTAAGACTTATGCCCTTATCTTCTGATAGCCAAGGAGCGAGCCAACTTATTTTGCATGGGAGTAGCAAGTACAAGTTTTCTTGTGTAATCTGTTTACTCATAATTCTAATCTTTCTGATTTAACGAATCTAAGGGCTTGCAGCGATCTATTTGTATGAAAGAGATACTGATCTACTAGCTTGTAAGTCTTTAGTTCTTGAATGAGAGTAGCCATACTGATGATGCCTCCTTCATAAAGCGTGAATTGTGTATATACACTATCATCAGCTACAGGACCATAAACTATATCGTAATCGTGGGTAAACTCTCGAACGGTTCGGTTCTTCATTACGAATTTTACCCACTCTTCTGTGGCTTTTTCGAAGATGAGAGTTTTCATCTGCTTAATTGCCACATCGTCCAATTCATATACATTAATATAGCCCATGGCTACTCTTTTATCTTTCATTCGCCGTTCGACCCAACGCTTGGCTTGCTCATGGGAGGTGGTTGTATAGAACCCTGATCCATAGTCAAGCAAATGATTGGATTGTCGTATTTCGGGGCTTCTAACTTCTTCGATGCTTCCATGATATACTTTGATCATTACTTGTGTTCTTTTATCATGTTATCAAATTCTTCAATGAGCCATTGTTTGCCTTGTGTATGTAGCACATCGTAGAATTCACAAATATGCTCTGTTATTCCGTATCGTTCGAATAAGTTTGCCACATCCTCTGCACGCATATTTTTTGCCTTAGCATATTGTTCTATGCAGAAAGATGCAAACATAGCCTTATCTTGTTCTTCTTTGCTCATTGTAGCTCTCCTTTCTGTGGCTCAGCCACACGCATTTATTTCACTTATTGATCGTATTGCAATCACTCATTGCATCCACAGCACCCCGTGCCGTCGAAGCAGTGGGTGCAGAGCTTGCACTTGGGAAGGCCGATGGCTTGTACGAGCGTCTCGAGCTTGTTGAAGCGGAGCGAGGTGAGGCCCAAGCGGCGGCGTATTTCCTCCACCATGCGCTGGTACTCGGGCGAGTCGGTAGTGGCGTAGCGCTCAAGGTGCTTGTTGGGGTCGCCCTCGAAGTCGCCTATGATGCGACGCGTGATGAGTTCCATATCGCTCTTTGACGAGGTAAAACCTATGTAGGGACAGCCATAGATGAGCGGCGGACAGGCTATGCGCATGTGCACCTCGCGAGCTCCGTCCTCGAAGAGCACACTCACGTTGTCGCGAAGCTGCGTGCCGCGCACGATAGAGTCGTCGCAGAAGAGCACACGCTTGCCACGCAGCATGTCGCGATTGGGGATGAGCTTCATCTTGGCCACGAGCGAACGCATAGACTGATCGGCTGGGGTGAAGCTGCGGGGCCATGTGGGGGTGTACTTGGAGATGGCGCGCTGATAGGGCTTGCCCATACCTGCAGCATAGCCGAGCGCCATGCCCACTCCCGAGTCGGGGATGCCACATACGCAGTCCACCTCCGTATCGTCCTCGGCAGCCATGATGCGACCATTCTCATAGCGCATTTCCTCTACATTGCGTCCTTCGTAGGTGGAAGTGGGGAAACCATAGTATACCCACAGGAAGGAGCACACCTGCATCTGCTTGCGCGGTTCGCGGAGTTGCTCTATGCCCTCGGGGCGCAGACGCACCACTTCGCCCGGGCCGAGGTAGCGCTCAGTAGTGTAGTCGAGGTTGGGGAAAGCGGTGCTCTCGCTGGTGGCAGCATAGGCGCCATTTTTCTTACCGATCACGATGGGCGTGCGTCCCCATGAGTCACGAGCAGCGATGATACCATCCTCTGTGAGCAAGAGCATGGAGCAAGAGCCTTCGATGTGGCGGAACACGTTGTCTATGCCATCGGCAAAGGTCTTGCCCTGAATAAGGAGCAAAGCCACGAGTTCGGTAGGATTGGTCTTGCCCGACGATAGTTCCGTGAAGTGCATGTTCTGCTCGAGGAGTTGCTTCTCGAGCTCTGCCACGTTCTGAATCTTAGCCACGGTGACGATGGCGAAGCGCCCCAGGTGAGAGTTGAGCACGAGCGGCTGTGCGTCAGTGTCGCTTATCACGCCAATGCCCGAGGTGGCTCCTGCAAAACGCGAGAGCGTGGGCTCAAACTTGGTGCGGAAGTAAGAACTTTCCAGATTGTGAATGGAACGTGTAAAAGTGCGCTCTTGCGCGTTGTAGGTGGCGAGTCCGCCGCGACGGGTACCAAGATGTGAGTTGTAGTCTGTGCCGTAAAAGAGATCGGCCACGCAGTCGATGCGCGATACGGTGCCAAAGAAGCCTCCCATGAGTAGTAAGATGTTAGATTGATGGATAATGTACGTTGCAAATTTACGAAATGCCGTGAGAGTAATCCGCCCACCAAGCATGCTTTTTCATAAGAGCGTTGCAAAAAAAGTTTGGCACTCCTGAAATAAAGACGTAATTTTGCACGCAAAATATTACGCCTATCTACCAGAAGCATGCACATAATGGCACATTCCTTGCTTATATAGAATAGACACAACTTCTTATATATATACTGTCATGGCAATACCTCAAGACCCGATGATGCTCTTTAGCTACATCAACACCAAGCTGCGCGACGACTACAGTTCTATCGATGCGCTATGCGATGATCTCCACCTCGATCGTAAGGAATTGGAGAGTAAGCTCGGAAGCGCTGGATTCGAGTACAACGCAACTCAGAATAAGTTCTGGTAAAATCTCTTTATAATAGATGAAAGACAACACTTCCTTAACGCTCCTGAAGCGTTTCCCGCTGACCATTCTGTGCGTCGCACTGATCTGGTATCTCTGTCTGTTCCGCCCGCCTCGCGTGGAGGAGTTGGAACACATCGCGTGCTTCGACAAGTTCGTGCACATCTCCATGTACCTGGGTACTTGCTGTGTGCTGTGGATGGAATACTTCCGTGCCCGCTGCCACTGGTCTGTTACTAAGCGCGCGCTCATCGCGGTGATAGCCCCCATCTGCATGAGTGGCGTCATTGAGTTGGCTCAAGAGTACTTCACCACTTATCGCTCGGGCGACTGGGCCGACTTTGCCGCCAACTCCTTCGGTGTGTTGCTTGCCCTCGCGCTTTCTCCCCTTGAGAAGCGCGTATTCTCTCGCACTAAGCGATAATTGTCCCTAAAGAAATACTTCTCTCGTGAACCTCTATATACGTATCTCCGACATCGAACTGTGTTTTGCCACCTACGAAGTGGGCTCGGCACAGAGTTTCCAGTTTAGCACGTTTCGTATGCAGCCCTCCGCTTCGCTTACCGTCAATCTGCGCATGGCTATGCAGCAGGTCGACTTGTTGCGCCAGCAGCCTTTTAGCAAAGTAGAAGTCTACGTCAACGCGCCCGTGACCCCCGTTCCCCTGGCGGAGTTCCAAGAGGAAGACGCCGAGACCATCTACAATTATTGCTTCACACTGGGCGAGAAGCAGCGGGTGTTCTACGACACCGTGCCCGCCTCCAATGCCGTGTTCCTCTTTGCCCTGTCGGAAGCTACGTGTCGCACGCTCGAGGAGGCTTTCGAGGGCATCAGTGTGCGCTTTGCCGCTTCGCTCACCCCCATCGTGCAGCATTTCGCCAAGAAAGGGCTTGCCATCGCTGCCGACCGCCGCGTGTTTGTCTACACTCACGACATGACACTCGACATTATGGTGCTTGAGGAGAGCCGCCTGGTCATGCTCAACACGTACCAAGTGCGCACACTGACCGATGCCGACTATTACCTATTCAATCTCATGCACCACTTGGGACTCTCTACTGCCGACACCCCCATCTTCGTAGCGGGAACGCCCCTCATGCGTAATCCGCTGATAGAGGAACTACAAAAGTATGCCGCCAAGGTTTACCCCGTCAACCCCTCTGCCGAATTCAACCGCCACACCATCTCCACCACCGAGGGAGTGCCCTACGACCTCATGTGTGCCCTGCTGAAATAAGCACGGCTATGCATAGCTCACTTTCATGCACGCTCTCATAAACATCACCCTATGCGTATCATCACTGGAAAATATAAAGGCCGCCACTTTGAAGTGCCCCGCACCTTCAAGGCCCGCCCCACTACCGACTTTGCCAAGGAGAACCTCTTCAACGTGCTCCGTGCTTACCTCGACTTCGAAGATACCCGTGCGCTCGACCTCTTCGGCGGCACAGGTAGCATCTCGCTCGAACTCCTCTCGCGTGGTTGCCAGCGCGTGGTAACGATAGAGAAGGATCGACGCCACTACGCTTTCATTCAGCAGTGTGCACGCACGCTTGCCGACGAGGCTTGGACGCCCATGTGTGGCGACGCACTCCGCTTCATCGAGCGTGCGGTCGAGGCATACGACCTCGTATTCGCAGATCCTCCTTACGCCTTGCCCGAACTGGGTGAACTGCCCGACCGCGTAATGAACTCTGCGCTCGTGGGTGAGCATACGCTCTTCGTCTTAGAGCACGGCAAGAATTACGACTTTAGCAATCGTCCCGACTTCTTGGAGCACAGAGCCTATGGTAGCGTAAACTTTAGCTTCTTCCGCAAACGATAAAATAATTAACTCAAGTTTCGGATTTAGATTTTCGCAATTTACTTTTTGTACGAAATCTAAATCCGAAACTTCAGTTAATTATTACTTGAAGTTTGCCTGAATGTATTACTTATTACTTACTCGTTGGCGGAATTTCGGGTTAACAAGTTGACAGGTTAACAAGTAAGTATGTTATACACCACTTATTATGTTAAAGTCAGAATGATAAAAAGCTTAAAGGGCTTTGCAAACTTACTTGTTAACCCGTTAACTTGTCAACTTGTTTACTAATTCCGCCAACGCGTTATTACTTGTTACTTATTACTTGAATAAATTACTGCTCCAAAAACCTAAGGTAGCTCTTGTAGATATGAGGGGAGTAAGCCTTCATAATGTTGTTGGCAAAGAGGATGTCGGTCACCTTATGCTCCTTAACGTAAGCCTTCATATTGTGCGTGAAATTGCGCGAATCAATCACATGCACCTCTTCGAAGGAGAAAAATAAGTAGCCGGGCAAGGCGTTGCCAAAGCTGTCTTTGAGAATCAATAGTCGGCGGCCGTTTTTCGTCGACGTCTCCACGCGAGTGATGCGCGCATCGCTACCCATAAAGGTACAGTAGGCAGCACCACTACCATCCTTAAACTTGTTGAAGAAGATGCCCTTGTGAGGCTTTCCCTCGCCCGTGACCTTGTACTGCTTGTCGATGGTATAGTCGGTATAATAGGTGTTGTACGTTACGCCTTGGGGCACGTAGTAGACAAAGTCCTCGGGTGCATTCTTCACCGAGGCATCCTTGGAGTAGCCATACATGCTGCCCACGTAGCTGCGCACCACGCGTCGTTCGTAATGAGTCAAGTCTGGGAAGGGGACTCCTGCCACCTGTGCAAATCGTTGGGCAGCGTAGTAGGCTCCGAGCGGTGCCCAGTGGTGGTCGGTGCGCAGATAGATGTCCTCCTTGGCATGGGTGGCCAGGGCGGTGTAAGCATCTACTGCCTTCACTTCGGGCGAGAGGTGAGCGTAAATATTATTGATTGTAGGGCGCTGCGGATTGGTCATCTTGCGAGCCTTGTCGGGGCAGTAGAACTCTGTACTGGTGGGGATCACCATGCAGTAGACGTTGACTGCCGAGCCAAACGTTTTCTTGTATTTATTGGCAGCCTCAGCGTAGGCCACACCGCCCTTGGAACTACCACCATAGGCCATCAGTGCACGCACATTCCTGCCGCTACCCACGATGATGATGCCCGCATTGGCTATCTTGGCTGTGCCATCGGCATTGATGTCATTGTGGTATTCGCCCACGTTGCGATCGTCGGGCTCGGGAGCAGCCTCTTCAGCCTCTGCATCGGGCGAGGTGGGAGCATCGGTCGAGGCGTGAAAGGTCACGTTGTCGTCAGAACCGACTACGAGCTTTTGTCCATCCTTCACATTCATACTCATGGCCATGAAGTGGTCGCGATAGGGTTCGCTGTCGCTAAACCAGTGGCTCACGTCCTTGGTATACGATCCGTCGAATAGTCGCGTCCAAGAGAACTCGGGCAGCGTGGTCAAGTCGCGCTTCTCAAGTTCGGAGAAAGTGCTACGCGGAAACGTGTCGAACACCAGAGCGAAGGCGCAAAACACCAAAGCTATAATAGAGATATAGAGTTTATTCATCGGAGAGAGGGGAAAGGATAAATCTGTGTTTTTTAACGTTCCAGAAGTTTGAGATAAGTGCGTGCCGTGCCCTGTGAGTAAGCATGGCCTATATTGTTGGCAAAGAGCACATCGGTGATGCCGTGCTCACGGATGTAATCGAGGATATTGTGGGGAAAGTAGCGGAAATCGACCACGTGTATCTCTTCAAACGAAGAGAATAGGAAAGCAGGCAGTGCATTGCCGAAACTGTCCTTCAAGATCAAGAGCCGACGCCCATTGCCCATGGTGGTGCGCACCTGTACAGTACGCGAGTCGCCCCCCATAAAGGTGCAGTAGGCTCCGGAACTGCCGTCGCGATAGCTCACGAAGAACTGGGCTTCGTGGGGCTCACTCTCGCTCACCGTCTTGCCAGCGCGCTGGGTATAGTCAATGAAGGTGGTGTGGTAGTCCGAGCGGCGCGGCACGTAGTAGGTGAAGGTTTCGGGCACGGCCTTCACCTCGGGGCTTTTGGCATAAATGCGCATGCTGCCCACGAATTGGCGCACGTAGCGCTTCTCATAGTGGGCGGAGTCGAGCGGAGCAAAGGGCACCCTGGCTTGCGCGGCAAACTCGCGTGCGGCATAGTAAGCTCCCAGAGCAGCCCAGTGGGTATCGGTGCGCAGATAGATGGGTTCCGAGGCATGGGGCGCAAGGGCATTGTAAGCATTGATCGCTACCACGTCGGGGCGCAGAGCTTGATAGATATGGCTGATAGTGGCATGCTGAGGATGGGTGAGCGCGGGCGAGTGTTGGGGCATGTAGTAGGCAGTGCTCGTGGGTATGATCATGCAGTATACGTTGACGCTGTCGTCCACCGCCTTCTTGTAGGCATTGACTGCCTGAGCATACCACTCGCCCCCTGTGGCAGATCCCATGAAGGGTGCCATCACGTAGAGCGAATCGGCGCGACCCGCCAGGATCATGCCGCCCGGCGAACGGCGCACTTCGGCATGTGGGTTGAACTGATTGACATAGGGCGTGAGTTGGCGGCTGCTCTGTGCATGGAGCGAGAGAGGCGAGCTGCACAGACTCAGGATGAAGAGGAGAATATTGCGGACTGTCATAAGCGATTAGAATCGGGTATATATAAAAGCATTATTGGTGGCTCCTACGAGCAGGCAGACGCTCATGGCAAGGAGCAGGAGCGACACCAGCGTGCGGCTGCTGAAGGTCAGCGTGGAACGTAGTAGACTATCTTCCGAGAGGCGTTCTATGGTGAGGCTGGAGGTCCATCGGCGCACGGGCAGGCAAAACGCGATGGCCACTACCCAAAGCCAAAAGTTGTCCGTCAGAGCCGCATCGGATACGATATTGGTAAACTCTGCCGACCCACCCGTGAAGGCACGGAAGAACTGTGCCATGTGGCTGAAGTCGTCGAAGTAGAATATGCCCCACCCAACTACGATGAGCAGCAGGCTGTACACGTGGAGCACCACCCTCGGCACGCGGTCGATCACACGCAATAGGGTGTATTTCTCAGCCATCACAATCAGTCCGAAGTAGAGACCCCAGAGGATGAAGTTCCAGCTGGCTCCGTGCCACATGCCGGTGAGAAACCACACCACGAGGATGTTCCACACCTGATGGCGGCGGTTGCCTCCCATGGGTATGTATACGTAGTCGCGGAAGAAACTTCCGAGCGAGATGTGCCAACGTCGCCAGAAGTCGGAGATGCTGGTACAGCAGTAGGGATGATTGAAGTTTTCATTGAAGTGGAAACCGAGGCAGCGCCCCAGCCCGATGGCCATATCGGAATAGCCCGAGAAGTCGAAGTAGATCTGCAGCGTATAGGCCACGATGCCTATCCATGCCCCCGTAGTGCTGAGATGTGCCAGTCCGCCCACAAGGAATTGGTCGGATATCTCAGAGAGTTGGTTGGCAAGAATCACCTTTTTGCCGAGGCCCAAGAAGAAACGAAACATGCCCTCTGCCACGTCGTCGGCTGACACGTGGCGACAGCCTATCTCGCGTGCCACCGTATCGTAGCGTACGATGGGACCAGCAATGAGCTGCGGAAACATGGAGATATAGAGCAGCAGATTGACGAATCGACGCTGCACGGGCGACTCGCGGCGGTAGACGTCGATCAGATAGGATATGCTCTGAAACGTGTAAAACGAGATGCCGATGGGCAGGGAAATGTGGGGCACGGAGATGGGTAACCCCACGTCGGAGAGTGTCTGCGCCAGGAAACCGAGGTACTTGAAGTTGGCGAGGATGAGGATGTTGCACGTCAGTCCCACCACGAGTGCGGCTCGGCGATGCGTCTCTTGGCGGTCGATGACGAGTCCCGCCACGTAGTTCATCAGTACGCAGAATAGCATCAAGAATACGTAGACGGGCTCGCCCCATGCATAGAAGATGAGCGAGAAGACCACGAGCGCGAGGTTGCGGCAGCTAAATTGGGGCTCAAGGCTGCTGCGCCCCACCATGCGGTCTACACCCGCAGCAAGCATGTAGACGATGAAGAATGCGGGCAGAAAGGCGAAGAGGAAGAATAGGTCGGAGAATACCATGAGATGGTGTGAAATGTGGAGTTGATTAAGAGTTCGTTTTTGATGGAAAGGGGGGAATATCGGGGGAGGGGAGGAAATGAGTGAGGTATGGTCTCGCTAAAGCCTTCTCTCTGAAGCGTTTTTTTGAGTACGCATACAAAGTTCACAGGAAGTGGGGGTTGCCTACGCGAGACGCGTCGCCCACAGAACTATCAGAACGTCCTATCTGAATCACCTCCAACCCGTCAGCCGCGTGAGTTCGCGAGAGAGGATGCGGGCATTCGTGCGAGCACCGAGTTCGTTGGTATGCGTGCCGTCGTAAGTATGAACGTAGTGCTGGAGTTCTTCGCTTCGCTTCACACAGCAAAGGCTGTCCTGTCGCACCACCGAGAGACCAAGTCGACGAGTTGCAACGCTGATGCTGTCTCCCGTCTGGCGGATGCGAGCAAGCGAAACGGCTGTGGACTGCAAAGGGGTAAGCACTACGATCTGCGCCTCGGGGAAGTATGTCTGCAAGAGCCTACATCCATAGCGCACACTGCCCGCAAGCGTCTGAGGCAGAGGCTGTACGCCACGCACCCGTAAGGAGTCGACGGGGAGCAGAGCAGAGCCCGAGGCCAAGAGCGCCCCCGAATCGTCAGCCTCGAGAGCATGAGGGCGCAAGGCGGGAAACCATGCATCGTTCGTGCCGGCGGCTACAAGGATGAGCTGCGGCAGCGGGGTTTGCCCCATGGACACGGATTGAGCAAGACGGAGAATCTGATTGAACACCACGTTGTCGTCGGCCACGCGACCCGTGTCCTGCACAAGATTGGGCATAGTGCGAGCGGTGTTTGTCCACGTGGCTCCGCTGCGCGCAAAACTGCGGATTGAGGCGGGCTTGAGCAGCCGAGCCAACCACGCATTCCAGCCGCGCGGACGCGAGCAATCGTCGGCGCCGAGCCACGTGTTGGAGTCGCCCAAGATGGCCACGTGAGTCTGGCTCCACAGCATGGGCTTGGCGGAGGATGTATCGGTCAAGAGGGCATATTTTCTCACCTCAAAGGCAAAAAGTTGCGACAGCGACAGAATGCAGCACAATAAGAGAAGAACTACTCGTTTCATCAAAAATAATGATAATACAGCGTACCCCGCGGGCACTTATCGTAAAAGTACTTAAGTTTTGGCTGCAAAGGTAAACACTTCCATCCATACCTAAGACGAATTTATACACAAAAACGCACGAAAAACCTTGTCATCTATAAAAAACTCACTATATTTGCAACTCGCAACGCCCTTGAGCCACACGCAGCTGTAAGGGCGCTTTCTGTAAAGCACCTTGTTCCTCAGCGAAAGACACTCGGTCTCCCCATGAGGCACGTGAGGAATAGTCTCATACTAGAAAATCATTTAAAAACTTACATAACACATTTCACTACGCATGGATTGGTTTCAATCTCTATTTGTATCGACCGGATCTGTGGCACACATCGTGTTGCTGTTCTCTCTGGTGATTGCCGTGGGCGTGGTCCTGGGCAAGATCAAGATTGGCAGCGTGTCGCTGGGTGTCACCTTCGTGTTGTTTGCGGGCATCGTGGTGGGCCACATCTACAAGCACTTAGGCATCGGCGATCCCGATGGCGGCTATGCTTGTCCGGCCAACGTGCTCAGCTTTATTCAAGACTTCGGACTGATACTCTTCGTCTACTGCATCGGTTTGCAGGTAGGACCGAGTTTCTTCCAGTCATTTAAGAAAGATGGTATTCAGATGAACCTCGTGGCGGTGGGCATCGTACTGCTCAATGTGCTCACGCTCTTAGGACTCTACTACCTGGTGTTCGACACCTCCGACCCCACTAGCCTGCCCATGGCTGTGGGTGTGCTCTATGGTGCCGTGACCAACACACCGGGTCTGGGTGCTGCCCAAGAGGCTATCAACACGCTGGGCATCGAAATGCATGGACAGAATATTGCCGCGGGTTATGCCTGCGCCTATCCCCTCGGCGTGGTGGGCATCATCGGTGCTACCATCGCCCTGCGCTACATCTGCCGCATCAAGCTCGACAAAGAGGAGGAGCAAATCCGTCAAATGCAAGAGGACAATCCGCATGCGAAGCCCCATCACATCTCACTCCGCGTGGAAAACAAGGCGCTCGAAGGCAAGACCTTTGCACAGCTCACGCAGTTCTTGGGACGTACCTTCGTGTGTACCCACTACAAGCATGGCGATGAAATCATCTCGCCCACACGCGACACGCAGCTCCACGTGGGCGACGAGATGAATGCCGTCTGCGCCAGCGATGATGCCGAGGCTGCTACAGCCTTTATCGGTAAAGAAATCGAAGTAGACTGGCAGGCAGAGAAGGCTCCAATTGTGTCGAAACGTATTCTCGTGACACAAGCCGAAGTGAATGGTAAGACCTTTGGCGAAATGCACTTCAGTTCTATGTATGGCGTGAACGTGACGCGTATCACCCGTCAGGGCATGAACCTCTTTGCTGACCGCTCACTGCGCATCCAGATTGGCGACCGCCTCATGGTGGCTGGTCCTGAGGATAGCGTAAACCGCGTAGAGCGCATCTTGGGCAACTCTGTGAAGCGTCTCGACCACCCCAACGTGGGTGCCATCTTCCTCGGCATCCTGGTGGGTATCATCTTCGGTAGCATTCCGTTCCAGTTCCCGGGCATGGCCACTCCGCTCAAACTCGGCTTGGCTGGTGGTCCGCTGGTCATCGCCATCTTGGCTGGTGCCTATGGTTACAAGTTCCACCTCGTGACCTATACCACCACCTCTGCCAACCTGTTGCTGCGCGAGATCGGTCTCATTCTGTTCCTTGCTGCCGTGGGCATCAAGGCAGGTAGCAACTTCTGGGATACTGTGGTACATGGCGACGGACTTACCTACGTATGGGTGGGCTTCATCGTGACGGTACTTCCATTGCTCATCATGGGCATCGTGGGCCGTTGGCGCTTCAAGCTCAACTACTTCACGCTGATGGGTATCATCGCAGGTTCCAACACCGACCCTCCCGCACTGGGCTACGCCAATCAGACTGCCAACAATGATGCAGCCTCCGTGGGCTACTCTATGGTCTACCCGCTCTCAATGTTCCTACGCATCCTGGTGGCACAAGCTGTCATATTGTTCTTGTGTTAAAGCCTTTAAGGTTTAAAGGCTTAAGTTTTAAGGTTATGGGGTTATAAAGTCACCTTTCGTCTGTCGAAGGCTTACTTTATAACCCCATAACCTTAAAACTAACATTACGCGTTGGCGGAATTAGTAAGTAAGTTGACAAGTTAACGGGTTAACAGGTAAGTTTGCAAAGTCTTTTAAGCTTCCTATCATTCCGACTTTAAAATAATAAGTGGTGTATAGCATACTTACTTGTTAACCTGTCAACTTGTTAACCCGTTAACTTGAAATTCCGCCAACAGGTTGACATTATAACCTCAAAACTTAAAACTTAGCGCCTCCCACCATCCTCGGATTGCCATAAGCGTCCTCTCTCACCTCAACATCCTTCAGCCCATAATCGCGCATCAGCTGTGCCGTCTGCTCAGCATAAGCACGATTGGCTTCGACCAGAAGCCAACCACCCGGCAGAAGCAACTGCTTTGCTTGCAAACAGAGGGCACGATAGAAACGAAGCGGATCGTCGTCGGGCACGAAGAGGGCAGTATGCGGTTCAAACTCAAGCACGTTGCGCTCCATATCCGCTGCCTCACGTTGGCAGATGTAGGGAGGATTGCTCACGATAATATGATACCGCAGAGCAGCATCTGCCGATGGCTGTTGCAACATATCATGATGCTCAAACTTCACCTCCGCGCCCAGTTCCCGAGCATTCTCTCGCGCCACACGGAGTGCAGTTTCAGAGATATCCCATGCCGTAACGTCGGCATCTGTCAAAGCGAGCTTCATACTCACTGCAATACATCCCGAACCCGTCCCAGCATCGAGGAGGCAAATGGGCTCCGCGTGAGAGGAGGATTTATCCGAGATTTGCTCCGCAAGAGCCACCGCCCAACTGACGAGTTCTTCCGTTTCGGGACGAGGAATGAGCACGTCGGGCGTCACCTTGAAACTCCTACCGCAGAACGTGGCATGCCCCAGCACTTGCTGCACGGGGCGACCGGCCAAAAGTTGTTGACAGATATTATGCAGCCTTGTGCATTCATCTTCAGAAAATTGCCTAACTTTGTCGGCATAAATATCCGTGCGGCTCACGCCGAATGCATCCTCAAACACTAAGAATGCCACAGCACGTGCCTCGCCCTGACCATATAGCGGGGTGAGCGCATCGCGAAGAGCTACAAATTGGGGATTCATACTTAACTTGCTTTTTGTTACTACATGGAAATCAATGAACTATATATGCGCCGCTGCATAGAACTGGCGCAGTTCGGACGCATGCACGCTGCCCCCAACCCTATGGTGGGCGCCGTCATCGTGTGCAACGGACGCATCATCGGAGAAGGCTATCATGCCGTATGCGGCAAAGCACATGCCGAAGTCAATGCAATCAACTCCGTGCAACCCTCCGACCGTGCACTACTCAAAGACAGCACGCTCTACGTTAGCCTTGAACCCTGCTCACACTACGGCAAGACGCCTCCCTGTGCGCGCCTCATCATCAAGACGGGCATACCACGCGTAGTGGTAGGCTGCGTCGACCCCTTTGCCAAGGTGCAAGGCCGAGGCATCGCTATGCTGCGCGAAGCGGGCATTGAGGTCGTGGTGGGTGTGCTCGAGGCAGAGTGCCGTGCACTCAACCGCCGATTTATTACGGCTCAGACGCTGCGCCGCCCTTATATCACGCTGAAGTGGGCACGCTCGGCCGATGGCTTTATCGATGCTTGGCGAGAAGACGAAGCGCAGGGAGCGGCTCAGATTTCATCACCGTGGTCGCTCATGCGTGTGCACCAGTTGCGCGCCATGAATCAGGCTATTCTCGTGGGACACAACACGCTGCGCATGGATCATCCGCAGCTCAACGTGCGCCACTGGAGAGCAGGAGGCAATCAGCCTCTGCGCGTGGTGTTGGGCCGTGTGGCAGAAGGCGAACTTCCTGCGGGGTGGCTGGCTTTTGCCGACATTCGCACAGCGCTCGCTGAACTCTACAGCATGGGCGTACAGTCCTTGCTGGTAGAAGGCGGACAGCAGACGCTGCAGAGCTTTATAGACCAAGGGCTGTGGGATGAGGCTTATGCGGAATGTTCTCCCCAACCATTGGGGAGCGGCATCCCCGAGCCACGCATGCCGGTGGGCGTGATGCTCACTGAGGAACACTACTTCGGACGCACCATATGGCACTTCGAGGCAGACAACTTGCAAGACGCCGAAGACGAAAAGCCGGAGGAATAGCCTCCCCCCCGCACGACGTGCAAAGTTAAACATTTGTTTCTTCTTATCTACTACATCTCTTATGCAAAAGATACCCCCCGTGACGCGGGCTCTACTATTTATCAACGTGGCTTGCTACCTCATCCAGTCGCTTCTGCGCATGCGCGGCATCGACGTGACCGACTGGTTGGGCCTTCACTTCGTACTGGCCGATAGCTTCAACGTGGTGCAGCTATTCACGTATATGTTTCTCCACGGAAGCCTTACGCACCTTTTCTTCAATATGTTCTCACTCTGGATGTTTGGCGGACTCATAGAGCGCACGCTGGGCATGAAGCGTTTCCTCACCTACTTCTTAGTGTGTGGCGTAGGAGCGGGTCTGTGTCAGGAAGTATGGCAAACGGCAGAATACTTCATCGAAGGCCTCAACGACTACGATATGGTCAACACCGGAACGAGCCTTATCCCCATGGGCACATTCCTCAACATGTGGACCACCATCGGTGCTTCGGGGGCTTGCTACGGCGTGCTCTTGGCATTCGGTATGCTCTACCCCAACGAGCGCATCATGCTGCTCATACCGCCCATCCCGATGAAGGCAAAATACTTCGTGGCGGGCTATGCTGCCATAGAACTCATCTCGGCCTATACCTCCAATGACAACGTGGCACACTTTGCCCACCTCGGTGGTATGCTCTTCGGTTGGGCACTGCTCCACTGGTGGCGCAAGCGCTATAATCGTCGCACCTCGGGATGGAACGCTTGGAGCGAAGTGACCAAAGGCAAGCAGCCCTCATGGTGGAGTCGTCTCAAAGGGCGCTTCGCCCGCAGCAACCGCCCGACCACGGCTGGAAACGTCCACCACACAGCACGCCGCGAAGACGACTATGAATACAACATGCGCTCGAAAGCCGAAGAAGCCCGCATGGACGAGCTCCTCGACAAAGTGCGCCGCTCTGGCTACAACAGCCTGACCGAAGACGAAAAGCGCGAACTCTTCCACATCAGCCGTAAATAGTCCCTTCCCCAAG
Source organism: Alloprevotella sp. (assembly GCA_050873845.1). Classification (GTDB taxonomy): domain Bacteria; phylum Bacteroidota; class Bacteroidia; order Bacteroidales; family Bacteroidaceae; genus Alloprevotella. Next base: position 9,933 of record JBNMGC010000024.1, on the reverse strand, counting down.
CCCCCCCCAGAAACACTAGAGTTCCTAGAAATAACTAGAATCCCAAGCCCCCCCATGTCTAAGATTCTATCCTTCCTCAGCTGGCTATCCGTGCTTGCCCTATGGGCTTGCGCAGCCTGCATCTACATCAATCCTGCCCTCTACGGCAAATATTTCGCTGTGGTGGGACTTTGCTTCCCGCTCTGCGTAGCTGCGGTGGTGGGCATGGGTGTGGTGTGCCTACTCTTCAAGCCGAGAATGGCGTGGATATCCATCGTGGGACTGATCTTCACTGCAGGCTCTATTCGCGACTACATGCCCATCAACCTGACCTCGCCCCCACCCAAGCAGGCATGGAAGGTGATGACTTACAACACGATGAACTTTGGCTCATGGAAGATGGACGACAACAATCGCGACTTCCAAGTGGTGCGCTACATCGCATCGCAGGCGCCCGACGTCGCTTGTCTGCAGGAAACGTTTTATGCCACTGACGACAACCGCAAATGCGTAGAGAGCAGCATGAAGCGTTATGGCTACCACATGGAACAGGTCAGAGTGGGCATGGGGGCTATCTCCGTCGTGTCGCGTTTCCCCATTGTACGCACACAGCGCATCTGCCACTCTGTAGGCAACGGCGCAGCAGCATTCTTCGTCGTGCCTCATAGGGGCGACACGGTGGTGGTCATCTGTGCCCACTTGGAGTCGATGCACCTCTCTGATGGTGAACGAGCTAAATATCACGACCTCGTGAAGAACCCCGAAAATGCAGACGACGTGCATGGAAAATTGGCTATCGTAAAGAAAATAGCTAAGGGGGGCGTGGAGCGCGCCCTCCAAGCCGACACGCTTGCCCGCTTCGTAGATAGCTTGGCGGGAAAGCCCCTCATCCTCATGGGCGACTTCAATGATACCGCCATCTCTTACGCGCATCACCAGATCTGCTCCCGGCTCACCGACGCCTATCGTGCCACGGGCAATGGCATCGGTCGTTCCTTCAATCGCGACGCCATCTACGTGCGCATCGACCATGCTTTCTGCTCCAAAGACTTTAAGCCTTTTGCCTTCAAAATCGACGACACTGTGCCCTTCTCCGACCACTACCCCATGATTGGCTACTTAAGACGTGTGCACGCAAAATAACAAGGCGAATTTCCCCTCTCTCCCCAGTTCCGTGGGCGACGCGTCTCGCGTCGGCTGAGCAGTCTTTCAGCCAATACCGTGGGCGACGCGTCTCGCGTCGGCATCATCCACAAATCAAGAAGTGAGCCCTTAGGCAGTGGGGGCGAAGCGTCTCGCTTCGGCTTGCCATGCGAGGCTCAATGCCGAAGCTTGGCAAGAGTTTGTGTCTTCTTTCTCTTACGCTTGCTCGGGCATCGAGCCCTTCGCCAGCGTGCCGAAGCGAGACGCTTCGCCCCCACTGCCTTTGAACTTACTTCTTAATCACAGGCTCAATGCCGACGCGAGGACGCGTCGCCCACAGAACAGGTTGAAAACTTGCTACTCACGCGCGCACGCTCACACACGCACGGGGGCGTCTCTCTCAAAGAAAGTGCTAACTTTCTTTGGTATTATAAATTTATTTATAATACTTTCTTTGTTGTTTCTTTTTCTGGCGGAATCGCTGGCGGAAATTGCGTAAATTGCCACCAGTGTTCCATTACTAAGTCATTGATTATCACTTATTTTGCGTTTATGAAATGAAGCGAAATGGCTGGCGGAATGGCTGGCGGCATGGTGGTCTCTCTATGCAAACGCTCTGATTATCAGGCGAAAAGCTTGGCGGTGCCCCTCGGTGCTATTGGGCGGTCCCTATCCATCTCGTTCGACTATGCCTTATGCTTCCGAAGTCTCTGCCTTATTCCCTCTAAATCGTTCTGCAGATCTCCTAAAAATTCGAGCAAGGAGTAATTTTTTCTTCAGCAACGGATAATTTGTACAGCACCAAGGGAAAATTTTTCTCGCGCCAAGGCCTCACAAAAACCCCTTGCAAGTTTTGCCCCTCTCGCCAATTCTCCTTACCTTTGCAAGGGAAGAGGCACGACATCTCTCACCGAGAATATTAATCTTCCTCCCAAAGAGGCATGATCTCCTCTCAGAGAGACAAAAAATCCCTCTCAGAGAGACAAAATCTCCCTCTCAGAGAGACAAATCTCCCTCCCCGTGAGGCACACAGTGAGCCTCTCATCCACGACTTTCCCTATGAAGAAATTACTTTCCTTGCCCCCCAATGTGGTGGGCGTGTTCCATAAAGTCACCGAGTTGAGCCGTGACGAATACTACTGCACCTCCGACCCCGCAGGTGTGAAGCTCGGCAGCGGAGGCGGCACGGCTTGGCTCCTCGCTTCAGCACATGCCGACGAAGCGCCCGAGGCCGACTTCAGCGAGTGGCTCGCTCGCGAGAAGCGTATCCTGCTTCATGCTGGCGGACAGAGCCGCCGACTCCCCGCCTATGCCCCCAGTGGCAAGGTGCTAACGCCCATCCCCGTGTTTCGCTGGACGCGTGGTCAACGCATCGATCAGACCCTCCTCAGCCTGCAGCTCCCCCTCTATCGCGACATCATGCGCAAGGCACCCGCAGGGCTACGCACCCTCGTGGCAAGCGGCGACGTGTTGCTCCGCGCTACCGAACCCCTGCAGCCTATTCCCGCCGATGCCGACGTGGTATGCTACGGATTGTGGGCAGACCCCGCGCAGGCTTCTCATCACGGCGTGTTCGTGATGGATCGTACCACACCCACCAAACTCGACTTCATGCTCCAGAAGCCCTCTACGCAGGAGCAGAGTCAACTCCTTCCCACCCATCTCATGCTGATGGACATCGGTGTGTGGCTCCTCAGCGATAAGGCCGTAAGCCGACTCATGCAGAAGACCGCTCCTGCTGCCGATGCCTCGTCGCGACCCACACCTGCAGGACATCAGCTCCCCCTGCCCGAGGCGTACGACCTCTACAGCGAGTTTGGCTGTGCCCTGGGCGAACATCCCTCGCGTCCTGATGCGCTCCTGTCCGACCTCAAGGTGGCTATCCTGCCCTTGCCCGGTGGCGAATTCTACCACTACGGCACCGGTGAGGACATGATCACCTCGTCCGTGCAGATACAAAACTTGGTGAAAGACCAGCGTTACATCCTCCAGAAGGGGGTAAAACCGCAGACGTCCGTTTTCACGCAAAACACCCTCTTGCTCAGTCGTCCCACGCTCAAGACCAACAACGTGTGGATCGAAAATGCCTACGTAGGGCAGGGTTGGCACTATGCCGACCATCACATCTTGACGGGCATTCCACGCAACGATTGGCATGTAGAGCTACGTAGCGGAGAGTGCGTCGACGTAGTGCCTGTAGGGCAGGGTAGCGACTATGCGCTGCGCCCCTACGGATTCTTCGATGCCTTCCGTGGCGACGTCACTTCCGATCATACGCTTTACCTCGGTCGACCCGTGACGAAGTGGCTCGCAGAGCGCGGCATTCGTCCCGAAGAACTCGGTCGGACGGACGACCTCCAGGCAGCTCGCCTCTTCCCCGTAAGTGCCGACCTGCAGCAGCTCGAAAAGCTCCTCCACTGGTTCCTTGCCGATGATCCCGATAAAGCACAGACTGAAACGTGGCGCTCGCTGCCCCGACTCTCGGCCGATGAACTGTCCATCAAGGCCGATCTGCCCCGCCTCTTCGCACAGCGCAGAGAAATGCAGAGTCAGACCCTCCCACTCGTGGCACACAACTGGCAGCGAAGCGTGTTCTATCAAGTCAACCTCAAGGACATGGCAGAGAAGTACAATGCGCTCCACCTCTCCCTGCCCGAGCCTTTGTCCGATTCAGCACCGCTGATGACGCGCATTCACGACGCTATGTTTCGCTCCGAAGCCCTGCGCACCACCGATGCTGAGCAGTCCGCTCGCTTTGATGCCGAAGCCTTCGCCCTCCTGCGTGAAGGACTCACCAAGAATGTGCTTCGCCACAAGAGTTCCCCCCGCTGTACCACCTATCCCGATCAGATCGTGTGGGGAAGGAGTAGTGTACGCATCGACGTGGCAGGCGGATGGACCGACACACCGCCCTACAGCCTCATATCGGGAGGCAACGTGGTCAACCTCGCCATCAACCTCAACGGGCAGCCTCCTCTGCAGGTCTATGTGAAGCCCTGCAAAGAGCCCGTCATCATCTGCCGCTCCATCGATCTCGGCGCTATGGAACGCATTGAGACTTACGACGAGCTACGTCAGTACAACAAGGTGGGTTCGCCCTTCTCCATCCCCAAGGCAGCCCTCACGCTGGCAGGCTTCTTGCCTGGCTTCGGCGTGGAATCGTACGCTTCGCTCCGACAGCAACTCGAGGCCTTCGGCTGCGGTATCGAGATCACCCTCTTGGCAGCCATCCCCGCTGGGTCGGGACTTGGCACGAGCAGCATACTCGCTGCTACGGTACTGGCTGCGTTGAGTGACTTCTGCGGACTCGGTTGGGACCGCAACGAGGTGTGTAACCGCACACTTGTGCTCGAGCAACTCCTCACCACGGGCGGTGGCTGGCAGGATCAGTACGGCGGTGTGCTGCCTGGTGTGAAACTCCTCCAAACTTCCGCAGGCTTCGATCAAAACGCTGTGGCACGCTGGCTCCCCGATACGCTCTTCACCAGTCCCGAGACCAAGGCTTGTCACCTGCTCTACTACACCGGTGTGACGCGCACAGCCAAGCATATTCTGACGGAAATCGTGAGGGGTATGTTTCTCAACAATACGCGCCACCTATCGATACTTGGCAGCATGAAGCAACACGCACTGTCGCTCTTCGACACGCTTCAGCGCAACGACCTGCAGCGTTACGGCGAGATGGTGCGCGCCACGTGGGAACAAAACAAAGCGCTCGATGCGGGGACCAACCCCGATGTGGTAGAGGCTCTCTGCCGCCGCGTGGACGATCTCTGTTATGGCTACAAGCTCCCTGGTGCTGGTGGCGGTGGATTCATGTACATGGTAGCCAAGGACCCCGAAGCCGCCCTGCGCATTCGCAAGATGCTCACCGAGTCGCCCCTTACCGCCAGTTCTCGCTTCGTCGAGATGGATGTCTCGGAGAAGGGACTGCAGGTGAGTAGGAGCTAAAAATAGATTAAGTAATAAGTAAGAAGTAATAAGTAATACGTGTTGGCGGAATTAGTAAACAAGTTGACAAGTTAACGGGTTAACAGGTAAGTTTGCAAAGCCTTTTAAGTTTTCTGTCATTCTGACTTTAACATAATAAGTGGTATATAGCATACTTACTTGTTAACCTGTCAACTTGTTAACCCGTTAACCCGAAAATCCGCCAACGGATAAGTAATACATTCTGGCAATTAGCCTTTCTACCTGTTCTGTGGGCGACGCGTCTCGCGTCGGTATCCCATAGCGTAGTATATTGCATTAGCACATAATCATCATATTGCCTCATTAAGCGCTTAGCGCTTCACATAATCATACCAATCACTCCCCTTGAAACATCTCCTCCTTCTCCTCACCCTTGCTGCCACATCGCTCGCATCGTGGGCACAGCAGCAAGTAGCCGTGTTCTCTATCAACGACTTCCACGGCGCCTTCGTGCGCAACGACGATAAAGGCATCGTGGGCGCACCCTCCATCTGGCAAACCCTCGATTCGCTTAAACGCGTCTATCCCTACAATGTCACCGTGTCGGCAGGCGACAACTTTGGCGGTAGCTATTTCTACAATGCTACCCACGGCGTGTTGCTTCCCGTGTTCTTCAACGACTTGGGTATACGCCTCTCCGCAGTGGGCAACCATGAGTTTGATGACGGACAAGCCTCGCTCGCCGATAAGTGGAACCACTCTCCGCTACGCCCTAAGGGATGGGACATCACCTACGTATCGTCCAACGTGCGCAGCAATGAGACTGGCGCCGTACCCTCCTTTGCCCAGCCCGTGGCCACTACCACGTTGACGCTGCCCAGTGGCAAACCCTTCACCATCGCTTTCGTAGGACTCATCGCTTCGTCTACTCCGCAGCAGGCAAGCGTGCGCAAGCTGAAAGGTCTCTCGTTTGATGGCAACTATCCCGCCGTGCTCGACTCCGTGCTTGCGCTCCCCGTGGGCGAAGAGGTGAAGCAAGCCAATCTCCGACTCATACTCAGTCACAACGGTACCATTACCAATGCTGAGGGACAGCCCCAATGGGAGGACAAAGATGCAGCCAGCCTCGCCCGCATCACGTCGCGCCTATGGCAGGGCTTCATCTCCTCTCACAGCCACAAGCGCGTATGCGGATACATCAATGACAACCACATGCCCGTGGTACAAGGCAAGTGGCACGGCGACTACATCAGCATGCTGCTCTGCACAGTCGATACCGCCACGATGCAGGTCACTCGAGTGGAGCCCCATTCTATTCCCGTCAGCCCGAAAGCGCATCTCGAAGCTGGTCCCGCACGCCTACAGGCGCAGATCGATTCCCTCTTGAATCACACCCGCACGGCTGGCGGTACACCCATCGGTACTCCCCTGACCATGGCAGACCACGACATGCCTCACGACCGCGACCAGAAGTATCGCCAGAGCGAAGTGGGAACCCTCGTATGCAAGGCTTATGCTGAGGCATTCCGCGGTGCCGCGCATCTGAAGGATAAATCCATCGTGGTGGGCTGCAGCCACTTCGGCAGCATTCGTGCGGGATTCTCAAAGGGAAAGATCACCGTGCTCGATGTGGGCGAAACGCTGCCTTTCTCCAATGCGCTGAAGGTCTATCGTCTTACGGGCAAACAGTTGCTTGACCTCGTGCAATTTGGCAACCACAACAAAGCATACGGCTGGCTGCAGACGGGCAATCTTGAGGTGACGAAGGATGCTGAGGGCAATGTCACAGTCCTCACTTACGTCTCTCCCAAGGGCAAGCGCACTCAGATTAAGGAAACTACCGAATGCTATCTTGTGGCCGACGAATTCATCACCAATGGCGGCGATGGCTACAGTCCATCCTTCTTCCCCAAAGCTCAAGAGGTTAAGGTGGAAGGACTCCCCGCTACTACGGATGCTTTTATCAACTATTTAAAGAGATTTCAAGTAATAAGTAACAAGTAATAAGTAATACATCCTTGATTGCGTCAAGTAATACATTCTTGCAAGCATTCAGCGAGTTCTGTGGGCGACGCGTCCCGCGTCGGCTGAGCCTGCGAGCAAGATGTGAACCCTTAGGAAGTGGGGGCGAAGCGTCTCGCTTCGGCTTGCCATGCGAGGCTCAATGCCGAAGCTTGGCAAAACAAAACTTTAGGCTTTCTCTCTTACGCAGACTCGGGCTTCGAGCCCTTCCCCTGCGTGCCGAAGCGAGACGCTTCGCCCCCACTTCCTTTGAACTTACCTCTTGAATTGTGAACTCAGCCGACGCGGGACGCGTCGCCCACAGAACTGATGACAAGACGAATGACTTCCTCCTTATCCCCCTCTTGTAAAACGACTAACAACCTATAACTCATGGCACTATTCTCGTTACCCCCTGCCTCTCCCCAAAGCGATCTCAACCTGCAGATGTTCTTGGGAAACGGCGAAGCAGAAGAATCCTCGCTCCACATGACGCGCACCTTGGCTCCCGAGTGGGCATGCCAAAGCGGAGTGCAACTTACGTGGCCTCATGCTCATACCGACTGGGCATATATGCTACCCGAGGTGACAGAATGCTACCTGCGACTGGCATTCGAAATCGCCACGCGTGAGACCTTGCTCATCGTTGCCCCCGACGTGGTGTCGGTGAAGCAACTCATCGACCAGCGTCTGCCACGCCGCGCTGCCGACCACATCATCTACCACGAATGTCCCACCAACGACACCTGGGCACGCGACCACGGCTTCCTTACGGTGATGACCACCGACGGCCCCGAACTGCTCGACTTCCGATTCAATGGGTGGGGTGGAAAGTTTGAGGCTTCGCTCGACAATGCCATCAACCGTTCACTCGTGGCGGGCGAACACCCCGTGCTGAGGGGAAAGTACGTAGATTGCCTCGACTTTGAACTCGAGGGCGGCAGCATCGAGGTGGACGGACAGGGCACGCTGCTCACCACCTCAGAGTGTTTGCTCAACCCCAACCGCAATCCGCAGCTCGACCGCGAGCACAAGGAGGAAATCCTCAAGCGTCGGCTCGGAGTGGAACGCATCCTATGGCTCGACCATGGCTACTTGGCGGGCGACGATACTGACTCTCACATCGACACCTTGGCACGCCTCTGTCCGAACGATACCATCGTCTACGTGAAGTGTCACGACCTCGAAGATGAGCACTTTGCAGCCCTCGAGGATATGGAAGCGCAGCTTCGTACTTTCCGCACGGCCGAGGGAAAACCTTATCGCCTCCTGCCCGTGCCTCTGCCCGAGGCTATCATCGATACCGAATGCGGTGAACGACTTCCTGCTACCTATGCCAACTACTTGGTGATGAATGAGGCGGTGCTTTATCCCACCTACGCTCAGCCCGAAAACGACGAAGAGGCGGCTGCCACACTTCGACAGGCTTTCCCCGGCCGCGACATCGTGGGCGTAGACTGCCGAGCACTAATTCGTCAGCATGGATCCCTCCACTGCGTGACGATGCAATTTCCAAAAGGAACCCTTTTGGAAAAGTATTAAGTATAAAGTATTAAGTATTACATTCTTGTTCGCAACGATACAAGTAATAAGTAATACATGCTTGCAAAATTCAAGTAATAAGTAAAAAGTAATAAGTAATACATGCTTGCAAAATGCAAGTATTAACTATTACATTCTTGTAAGCTTTCAGCCAATACTGGGGGCGACGCGTCCTCGCGTCGGCATCCCACTGCGCAGCAACATTAGCAAATCAGCATATCCCATCATGAGCAACATCCTCAAAGTAGGCATCATACAGCAGTCATGTTCTGCCTCAGTAGCCGACAATAAACGTAAACTCGAAGCCAACATTGCCGAAGTGGCAAAGCAGGGCGCACAGCTCGTTGTGCTTCAAGAACTTCACAACTCCCTCTACTTCTGCCAAGTGGAAAGCACCGACAACTTTGATTTGGCAGAACCTATCCCCGGCCCCTCCACAGAGTTCTACGGCGAGATAGCCCGTCGGCATGGCATCGTGCTCGTGACCTCCCTCTTCGAGCGTCGTGCCGCAGGACTCTATCACAACACGGCAGTGGTCTTCGAAAAAGATGGTTCTATCGCAGGGAAATATCGCAAGATGCACATCCCCGACGATCCCGCCTACTACGAGAAGTTCTATTTCACCCCCGGCGACCTCGGTTTTCATCCCATCGATACCTCCGTGGGCCGTCTCGGCGTGCAAGTATGTTGGGACCAATGGTACCCCGAGGGAGCACGCCTCATGGCACTCCAAGGAGCCGAATTGCTGATCTATCCCACAGCTATTGGTTACGAAAGTAGCGATACCCCCGAAGAGCAACAGCGCCAACGCGAAGCATGGACCACCGTGCAGCGCGGTCATGCCGTGGCAAACGGACTGCCCGTCATCGCCGTCAACCGCACAGGCCACGAAGACGATCCTTCAGGTCAGACACGCGGCATAGACTTCTGGGGAAGCAGTTTCGTAGCAGGTCCGCAGGGCGAACTCCTTCACCGCAGTCCCATCAACGAAGAGGAGAATGCCGTAGTGGAAATAGACCTTAAGCGAAGCGAAAACGTGCGTCGCTGGTGGCCCTTCCTCCGCGATCGCCGCATCGAAGAGTTCTCACCGCTCACGAAAAGGTTTATTGATTAAAAAGTAATAGGTAACAAGTAATAAGTAATACATTCTTGCTAAGACATTCTTGCAAGCCTTCCGCCAGTTCTGTGGGCGACGCGTCTCGCGTCGGCTGAGCCTGCGAGCAAGAGGTAAACCCTTAGGAAGTGGGGGCGAAGCGTCTCGCTTCGGCTTGCCATGCGAGGCTCAATGCCGAAGCTTGGCAAAACTTTAGGCTTTTATCTCTTACGCAGACTCGGGCTTCGAGCCCTTCCCCTGCG
>JBNMGC010000023.1:0-26112 GCA_050873845.1 Alloprevotella sp. | reverse complement strand
GGCTTTTCCCTTACTTTTTCTGTCTTTCCATTCTTGACATTTCACCGCTCTATTTCATTCATTTCCAACGTTTTTGCTTCAAATATTACTGATTCTCAACTTTTTGTTGTATCTTTGCCCTAAGATAGGCTGCGGCTCGGCAATTTGAGAGCAAGCTCTCATTGCGCTCGCCTTGCACTATCTTTGCATAAGATAGGCTGCGGCTCGGCAGAGCATTCAAGTAAACTTGATGTTCTGCGCTCGCACTTGCACTATCTTTGCATAGAAGCATTCTTTGCAATGCCGACGCGAGACGCGTCGCCCACAGAGCGGGGCGAAAGTAGCAGCGCATTTGATGTGTGCTTCTATCACAATAATATAATAAGGTATGGAGAAATCAAGTAAATATGCATATAGCGTAGAGCCGTTTACGGAGGATTATTGCGGTAACCTTTCGTGGGGAAACCTTGGAAATCTGTTGCTGCGATGCGCTTCGATGCATGCTGGTGAACATGGATTCGGCTATTCGCAGATGATCAAGGTACACCATGCTTGGGTGCTCTCACGCTTGGTCATCGAGATGGAGCAAATGCCTCGCACGGGCGAAGATTTCACCATCGAGACGTGGGTGGACCGACTCTATCGACAGTTTACCGACCGCCACTTCACCATCTATCGCTCCGATGGATCTGCCTATGGCCATGCTACGAGCATCTGGGCACTGATCGACACAGAATCGCGTCAGCCCGCCGACTTGGAACAACTGCCCGATGGCGGATTTACCACAGCTCTCATCCCCGACCGGCCCGCTCCCATCCCCACGATGGGGCGCATGCGTATGAAGAGCCCCGAACTCGCTTATACGCACAAAGCAGCCTTCTCCGACCTCGATATCAACGGTCACGTCAATTCCATTCGTTACATCGAACTTCTGCTCGACTTCTTCACCGCTCAGTATATTGTCTGTCATCCCATTCGCCGAGTGGAGATGGCCTACTGCCTGGAGTCGTACTGTGGCGACACGCTCGATGTCTATCACGGACTCGATGCTAAGAACCCCAACCGCCATCTCTTTGAGATACGCAAGGGTGAGCAGATAGTAGTGAAAGGTAGCGTAGAACTTTAGAGGTCTGCACCTGGACAGTTTATCTACTAATCCGAAAATAACTCATAAAACCAACCATACACATCCATGGGAAAAGTATTAATCATCGGCGCCGGAGGCGTCGCAACAGTAGCAGCCCACAAGGTGGCTAAGAACACCGACGTGTTCAGCGAAATCATGATAGCAAGTCGCACGAAGTCGAAGTGTGATGCCATAGTCAAAGCCATCGGCCGCGACGATATCAAGACGGCACAGGTAGATGCCGACAGCGTGGAGCAACTCGTAGCGCTGATGAGCGAATTCAAGCCCGATCTCGTGATGAACCTTGCCCTGCCTTACCAAGACCTCACCATCATGGAGGCTTGCTTGCAGTGTGGCTGCTCTTATCTCGATACAGCCAACTATGAACCTAAGGATGAGGCTCACTTCGAGTACTCATGGCAGTGGGCTTACAAGGATCGCTTCGAGAAGGCTGGCTTGACCGCCATCCTCGGTTGCGGTTTCGACCCGGGCGTGACGAGCATCTACACCGCTTACGCTGCTAAGCACCACTTCGACGAGATACAGTATCTCGACATCGTAGACTGCAATGCTGGCGACCACCACAAGGCCTTTGCCACCAACTTCAATCCTGAAATCAACATCCGCGAGATCACACAGAAGGGCCTCTACTGGGAGGATGGCCGATGGGTGGAGACCGAACCTCTCGAGATCCATAAGCCCTTGACCTACCCCAACGTAGGTCCGAAGGAGAGCTACCTCCTCCACCACGAGGAGATCGAAAGCCTAGTGAAGAACTATCCCACCATTAAGCGTGCTCGCTTCTGGATGACTTTCGGTCAGGAATACTTGACCCACCTGCGTGTGATTCAGAACATCGGTATGGCTTCTATCAAGCCTATCATGTACCAGGGTATGGAAATCGTGCCCCTTCAGTTCCTTAAAGCCGTACTGCCCAATCCGCAGGATCTGGGCGAGAACTACGAGGGCGAGACTAGCATCGGTTGCCGCATCCGTGGCTTGAAGGATGGCAAGGAACATACTTACTACGTCTACAACAACTGCTCTCACCGCGCAGCCTACGAAGAGACGGGTATGCAGGGCGTAAGCTACACCACGGGTGTGCCCGCTTGCATTGGTGCCCGTATGTTTATGCTCGGACTTTGGAAGAAGCCGGGTGTGTTCAACGTAGAAGAGTTTGACCCCGATCCCTTCATGGAGGAACTCAACAAGCAGGGCCTTCCTTGGCACGAGATCCACGATGGAGATCTCGAACTCTAATTAGTTTCGGACATTAGTTTGTCATAATTTATACTTTTAATGATTTGCGCCTCGGCCTTAGGGTCGGGGCGTTTTTTTGGGGGGGTGAAGAGAGGTGCTTATTCTTTGTGGGCGACGCGTCCCGCGTCGGCTTTTCTGTTAGTCAAGAAGTTTTCCCATAGGCAGTGGGGGCGAACCGTCTCGGTTCGGCTTGTCACGCGAGGCTCGAGGCCGAGCGTGGCAAAGCGTTGTAATCTTTAGTGCTGCTTTGAGGCATCAAGCCTCTCTGCACCACACCGAAGCGAGACGCTTCGCCCCCACTGCCTTTGAACTCACCTCTTGATTTATGGATGATGCCGACGCGAGACGCGTCGCCCACGGAGCAGGGAGGGGTTTAATCTTTATATATGGTCGTCTGCGCTAGTGGTAGTGCAGCGTGAGTTTTCTTTATGGCAAAGGTAGTGCAAATAGTTACAAGAAGCAAAAAGAGTGAGCAAACTGTACACTTTTTCTGCTGCGCCTCGCGCTCATGTGCGTGTGCGCACGCATTACAGCGATTTTTGGGGTAGAGGAGCTTGCACTTCGTCATTGCTTAGTATGAACGTGGTGAAAATGAACGCTTTCCGTATGATGCACGCTGTCACTTTTCTGTCACTTTTGCCTGCACTCCGCCTTCGTGAGAATTATCCCCTGTAAGAGAAGCAATTAGTCCCCCATGCAGAAAAAACTATCCCCCCTTGCTGACAAGACGGCAAGGGGGGGATAGATTGTGAGGGCAGAAGTGACGGAAAAGTGTAGGCAAACTGATACTGCCTGCACTGCTTAAGTGGCTAATTGTCAGCTATGTGGCGCCAATGAGTGACGGAGTGGGGGATAAATCAGTGGAAAAATCCCTGATGCGTGTGCGCGCGTAGAGCAACCCTGTTTCGTGAGTCATTATCCCTTCTTCTCTTCGTGGAGCGGATGTGAGCGCTCATAGTCCTCTACCTCTTTACGGCTGCGGCTCATCGTGACGAGATATACGCCACCGAAGATGAGCACTACGGCAATGCCTTTCACCCAGTTGAATGAATCCATGCCCCAGCAGATGGCTACGATGCACGCCACAATGGGTTGCACATAGTTGTACATACCTGCTATGGTGGGACGTAGGTTCTTCTGCCCCACGACGATGAGCATATAGCTCAAAAAGGTGGCACCGATCACGATAAATGCCAGTCCGGCTATCTCTGTCAGGTGAAGACTGGTCCATGATGCCTGCATGAGGTCGCCCGCAGAGAAGGGTAGGGTGCAGATGAAGGCGTAGGTAAACATCCACTTCATGATGGTGATGAGTGAATATCGGTTGACAAAGTCCTTGTAGAGCACAATGTAGAGTGCATAGCATAGTTGGGCGGTGAGCACGAGAAGGTCGCCCCAAATGGCATAGTGTCCTGCTGCTGATGCAGTAGCCTTCGTGCCTGCACTACTGCCCATGATGAGCATCAGTGCTCCACAAGCACCGGCGGCAATGCCCAGCACCTTCTTGCCCGTGATAGGCTCTTTCAGAATTACGGCAGCAAGCACCATGGCCCATAGCGGCATGCTTGTGGTGATAATCGAGGCATCGCCTGGAGAACTGAGGCTTACGCCAAAGATGAAGCATCCCTGGTTGAACACGATGCCGAGCAGTGAAGCACCAAAAAGGCGTGCCAGGTCTTTATGATTGACGTGTTCGGGCTTTTGGAATAGCGAAGCTATCCAGAAGAGTATCATGGCTCCTGCAATGCGCAGGTCGGTCACGACGAGCGGGCTCACTGCCCCGCCGAGCATTACGAATTTGGAGATAGGCGACATGAGTCCCCACATGCTGTTGGCACCCAGCATGGAGAGGTGGCCTTTGAGAGAATGTTGCATGATGGATAGGAAATCTTTTGATTTAAAAATCAGATATATACGCGTTGGCGAAATTTGTTAACGGGTTAACAAGTTAACCAAGGATTCCGCCAACGGGTTAATATATAGCAGGTTTTCAACCGATACCGTGGGCGACGCGTCTCGCGTCGGCACCGCTAATAGGTATTCTTCTGATTCGCGAGTTAACGCCGACGCGAGGACGCGTCGGCCACGGAACTATCTGATGGGTGGGGTGAATCAGCAAGCGAATTCGAGACTACACAATACCGCCTAAAAGATAATATTCCCATAAACGTCATTTCATGGTTTATTATCCTTTAGGCGGTATAAGTTTCCCTTCTCCCGTTAGGGGGAGGAGTTTTTATCTAATAATCGTAGCCTCGCGGTCTGGACCTACTGATACGATCTTGATAGGAGTGCCGGTGGCCTGCTCGATGTAGCTGATGTAGTCGGCAAAGGCTTTGGGGAATTCCTTCTCGCTGCGCACACCCGTGATGTCGGTCTTCCAGCAAGGAAGTTCCTCATAGACGGGCTGCCAGCCCTCGGTGTCGTAAGGCATCTCGGTCACGGTCTTGCCGTTCTTAGTATAGGCAGTACATACCTTAATGGTGTCGAAATCGTCGAGCACGTCGCCCTTCATCATCACGAGGTCGGTCACGCCGTTGATCATGATGGCATACTTCAGTGCTACGAGGTCGAGCCAGCCGCAACGACGGTTACGACCCGTAACGGCACCAAACTCGTTGCCCACCTTGCGGATGTAGTCGCCCGTCTCGTCGAAGAGCTCTACGGGGAACGGACCTCCACCTACACGAGTGCTGTAGGCCTTGAAGATGCCAAATACGTGGTTGATAGAACTGGGAGCAATGCCCAGACCCGTACATACACCGCCGCTTGTGGTAGATGATGAAGATACGTAGGGGTAAGTGCCATGGTCGATGTCGAGCAGTGAGCCCTGTGCGCCCTCGGCGAGTACGTTTTTGCCTTGAGAGAGTGCATTGTTAATCTCATACTCTGTATCAGAGAGGTGGAACTTGCGCATATACTCTACGCCTTCCATCCAGAGCTTCTCTTCCTCTGTGATATCGTAGTCGGTGAAGTGGAGGTCGCGGAGGATCTGCTCATGACGAGCCTTCAATGCTTGATATTTAGCCTCAAAGCCTTCCTCGATATCGCCCACACGCAGACCTACACGGGCTGCCTTGTCGCTATAAGTCGGGCCAATGCCCTTGCCAGTGGTGCCCACCTTGTTTTTGCCCTTAGCAGCTTCGTAAGCACGGTCGAGCAGACGGTGAGTGGGCAGGATAAGGTGAGCGCGACGGCTGATGTGCAGACGCTCTGTGAGCTGGTAGCCAGCAGCTTCGAGCTCTTTGGCTTCTGCCATGAAGAGGTCGGGAGCTATCACGCAACCATTGCCAATTATATTGATTTTCTTCTCGTCAAAAATGCCCGAGGGGATGGAACGCAACACAAACTTCTTACCATCGAAGATGATGGTGTGGCCGGCGTTGGGGCCACCTGCGAAACGAGCTACTACGTCGTAGCGCGGAGTGAAGTAATCTACTACTTTACCTTTGCCTTCATCGCCGAAGACAATACCCAGCAGGGCATCTACTTTACCTTTTTCCATAATGAGTATAAGGGAGAAATGATTTCTAAGCTTCGGGCAACAGCGAGGGACGTGGGCTCAAGGCACAAAGACACCTCACGTAGTTGCCGCGCAAAGTTATGTTTTTTTTATCGTATGGAAAAGCTAAAGCGACATAAATACGTGCAGAAACGGTGCTCTCTGAGCGTTTATCGCAAAAAATAGCCCGTTGCACAATAATCGTGGGCATAGTCAGAGCATAATTATATAAAAATTCATACCTTTGCACCCTATCTCTACTTGTGAGGAAGGCTCACTGTACGGGCTTAAGTGCTCCTACGAACTTTCCCTCTCAAGACAAAGCATAGGCTGAAACAAATAAAAAAGACTGCAACCCACAGAGAAATGATACAGACAGACGAACTCTCCGAGCAACTGCGCCTGATAAAGCGCACCTTGCGAGGCGTGATGAATGGTCCCGTGAGCGCTTCTATGCGTGAGAAGGGACTGGGCTATAAGGTGATATTCGGCGTGGAACTTCCCCGCTTGCTCGAACTATCGCATGAGTGGCCTCACTCTTACGAACTGGCTGCTGCTCTGTGGAAGGAGAATATTCGTGAGTGCAGACTCCTTGCGGGTATGCTCATGCCCAAGGAACGTATGGATGCAGAGTTGGCTACCCTTTGGGTGGAACAGATGCACTACGTGGAGGAAGCTGAATGCACCGTGATGTATCTCTTCAGTCATGAGCCCTGGGCTTCAGTCAAGGCTTACGAATGGATAGCAAGCAGCGAAGAAATGTTTCAAGTATGTGGCTATCTGCTCTTGGCACGCCTATTCATGTCGGGCGCAATGCCTGACGAGCGCGATACAGACGAGTTTCTCGATCAAACGGCCAGCGTGATGCGTACGCCGCAAAGCCTCGTCGCGCGTGCTGCTGGCAAGGCTCTCGTGAAGTTTATGGACTTGGGACAGAAGCAAGAACTCGCAGGCGAACGTATGCTGAGAGGAATTGAATAAGTTTAATGGGTTTAATAAGTTTATGAGTTTAATAAGTTTATGAGTTTAGATGGATGTATTGCTAAGTAGGTTAACTTTCGCTGCTACCTCTTAACTCTTCAACTCTTCAACTTCTCAACTTCTCAACTTCTCAACTTCTCAATTTCTCAACTTCTCAGCTCTCTCGGCGACCTCTTAACTCCTCAACTTCTCAACTTTTCAACTTTAAAAAAAGAACCCCCTCCACCGTGCCTCGCGCACAATCCCCTATATGAAAGCATTACGATTTGATGCACTCCTAAAGCCCACCATCTGGGGCGGCGAAGAAGTGACGGGCCTAAAAGGTCTGTCTGATGCACCGCGTCAGGTAGGTGAAAGCTGGGAAATATCAGGACTCGATGGCGACGAAACTCCCGTTAGTTCGGGCCCATACAAGGGCATGACGCTCAAGCAACTCATCGGGCGCTTTGGTGCCGACCTGGTGGGCCGTCACAACTTTGAGCGTTATGGCACAGCCTTCCCGTTGCTCGTCAAGTTTATGTCGACAGCAAAGGATCTCAGTATTCAGGTACACCCTGACGATGCCATGGCACAGCGTATGGGACACCCCTTTGGCAAGAGCGAAATGCAATACATCGTGCATGCGCGGCCTGGGTCGCGACTCTTTGCCGGATTCAATGCCGACTTCTCGGCCGACGGCTACAGCCAAAGCCTCTCTGACGGCACGCTGATGGACCACCTCATGTGTCACACCACGCATGCGGGCGATTGCTTCTTTATTCCCGCGGGCCACATCCACTGCATCGGAGCCGGCAATTTCTTGATAGAGATACAGCAGTCGAGCAACGACACCTTCCGCGCTTACGACTTCGACCGTGTAGATGCACAAGGCCATAAGCGCGAGCTTCATGTGGCTCAAGCACGCGAGGCGCTCGACTTTAGAGGCTACCCCACACACCGACAGGAGTATCAGCATAGCGAGACGGGAGTGACGGACCTGCTGCATTGTCCCGAATTCGCAGTCAGACTAATGGAGGCTGACCATAGACTCAAGATAGACTATGCAAAGACCGACTCGTTCGTCATATATATAGCCTACGAGGGCGAAGCTATGTTGCACTACGACGAGGGCAAAATCAGTCTCAGAGCAGGAGAGTCAGTGTTATTCCCCGCTACGACTACGCATGTAGAGATCGTTCCAGCAGAGGGCGGATTCAAGGCGCTTGAGACTTATTGTTAGTAAACACCCGTTGGCGGAATTTTAGGTTAACGGGTTAACAAGTTGACAAGTTAACAAGTAAGTATGTTATACACCACTTATTATGTTAAAGTCAGAATGACAGAAAGCTTAAAGGGTTTTACAAACTTACCTGTTAACCCGTAAACTTGTCAACTTGTTTACTAATTCCGCCAATGCGTTAGTAAACAGAAGATGCAATCATGTTGGACTTAAAAACAGACTTCGTAGATGCGCTCGAGAGCTTTGTCAAAGCAGAACTTCGCGCTTCGGGTGAGCCTGCCGACTATAACAACGAGGCCATACGCATTGTCGATGCACGCAATCATCTCTTCGTCAACGTGGGCCGTCAGCAGACCGATCAAGAACTCGGCATATACTCCATACGCGACCTCTGCCACGTGGACGAAGAAAGCCTCGAAACCGTGCCCGACCGCATGCGCTTCCTCTCCATCGCACGTGAATATTTCGATTAAAAAACGTGCAAACCGAACGTCATCAAGTTTACTTGAATGACTGAGGTGCAGCCGTTTTTCTATAAAAATCCTTATCATGGGAAAGACACTCAAACGAATCGGACTAAGCCTACTTCATAAGAAATACTTGTGGACAATCCTCGCATTCGTGACCATAGTAGGTTTTATCGACCCCAATAGCTTCTGGCATCGCCATCAGATACGCACGCAGAACGATGAGCTGCGCGAAGAAATCGTGGCCTATCGCACGCAGTACAACAACGATACGCGAGAACTTCGAGAACTCGAACGCAACCCTGAAGCTGTGGAGCGAGTAGCTCGCGTCAACCTCTATATGAAAACGGCCGATGAGGACGTCTACGTGATAGAAAACGAAAACAATACCCCCGACAACCCATGAAGCAGATATTATATTATATAGGAGGCATATTGCTCGTAGTAGGTGCAGTGCTACCGCTGGTGTGGCCCGAAGTAGCTCCCTATGTGTTTGGCTTGGGCGCACTCATCTACGCACCTTGTCGCATCACCGATCGCTACGAAGGACGCTCGCTGACCATACGCCGACTGCGCCGTCAGCAAGTATTAGGCGCGCTACTCATGGTAGTAGCGGCAGGACTCATGTTTATGTCGGCATGGCAGATACGCCCCTGCAGAGGAGGTGAGTGGAAAATCGTGCTCATCATAGCCGTGTTTATCGAAGCATACACCGTATTCCGCATCGATCACGAAATCAAAAAGGAACAGTAATGTAGAACAAAGCAGATTGAAACAGAACAATGCGTGCTTTAATCAGACCTTAAGACATTATAAAGCGTTGGCGAAATTCCAGAAAACTCGATAATCAGGAATTTCTCCAACGCTTAACTTTTAACCTAATAATCTCCAACCATCAAACTAACCTTATAACCTCCAAACTAACTTTATAACCTAATAACCTCAAAACTCCAAACTAACCTAATAACCTCAAAACTTCAAACTTATCTCCCGCCTTTGTGCCTTAAAAACTCTCCCTAATTGTGAAAAAACTACACGTTTTCTTTA
Organism: Alloprevotella sp.; assembly: GCA_050873845.1. Classification (GTDB taxonomy): domain Bacteria; phylum Bacteroidota; class Bacteroidia; order Bacteroidales; family Bacteroidaceae; genus Alloprevotella. The sequence continues at coordinate 16,531 of JBNMGC010000023.1, read as the reverse complement.
CATACGTCAGAGTAAATCTCAAAAAAGATTTATGACGTGCATGGTTTTCGATAAAGAGCATACAGCATTCGGAGTAATCATCGTATATTTGCTTTGCAATCTCAGCAAAGCATCATTACAAGCGGTTTTATGAATAAAGTTCTGCTCATATTATCCTCTCTTCTGCTGCTCACCTCGTGTGCTGAACAGTACAACATTGCAGGCAATTCCAACATACCTTGCCTGGATGGACGTATGCTGTATTTGCGCGTATCTTCGTCGGATGGCGAAAAGGTACGTACTATTCAGCAGACTGTATCAGTATGTTTGGACTCATGCAAGGTGGTGCACGGAAAGTTCAACTTTGAGGGCGATGTAGACTCCACCATGATGGCGATGATCTACACCGGCAATCAATGCGTGATGCCGCTCGTATTGGAAAACGGAAGAATCAGCATCCAAGTAGACAATGCCACGCAGAGCGTGACGGGCGGACCGCTCAACGACCGCCTGTATAAATTCTTCAAGAAACGCAGCCGCTTGGACAACGAGATGTGGGAACTTCAGCGCCAGACCATGCAGCTCATGCGCGATGGCTATTCACCCACAGAGGTGCAAGAGCGAGTAGGGAAAAAGTTGGCTCACCTCAATAAGCGCACCGAAGATTTGGAAACAAAATTCGTGATGGATAATTACACCAACGTGCTCGGACCCGGATTCTTCCGCATGCTATGCAGCCAGTATCCCACCCCCATCATGACACAGCAGATAAGTCGGATCATCAACTCGGCTCCCTCGAATTTCCTCAACGATCCCTTCGTAAACGCTTATGTGCGTCAAGCCCGCGCCAGAATGATGCTACAGCAAGCATCTGCCGAGTAGCACAGAGGCAGAGGAATAGTAGAGCGCGTAAGGAACGCATCCTTCAGTAGCGCAACGAAACGTCTCGCGAAGAAGGCCGCATAAAAAAAAGAAAAGGTTTTTAATAGGTAATTTTCTCATACAAGTAAGTTTGACAAGGAAACTTAGCGCAAATAGAAACGGCGCAAGAAGCCTTGTCAAACTTTTTTTGTGCCGTTGTGGCCCTAATATTCTTAGAAAAGCAACAAAGTTATGCCACAATCCCTTTGCGTATGCTATAAAAATCGTACATTTGCAAGGCAAGGAAGATAACCTCACAACGGACATCGGCCTCGCACTATATAAATACGCAATACTATGACAGCTACCGAACAGACCTATCAGCAGATAGAACGAGCCCTACGCAAAGCAGCATCCAAATTTCCACAACAGGCAGACAACCTGCCACTGACCGACCTATATCTGCAGGTAAAACAGGAAAGCGGAGAACTCCTCGTGTTCGATGATGATGATCATGAGTTGACGCGCTGCGTAGTGGAAGAGTGGATAGGCAATACCGATGAGCATTTCTATCAAGCCGTACAGCCTATACTTCAGCAAGCTATCGAGCGCATCAAGGATGTGACCGAACACGTGGCAGTGCTTAAGCCTTACTCCTATGTGCTTATGGGCGAAGACCACGAAACGTTGGCAGACCTCTACCTCGTAGACGATGAGACCATCGTGATCAGTGGCGAACTCATGCAAGGCCTCGAGCAAGACCTTGAGTCGTTTTGGGAAGATCTGGCAAAGAAATAAGGATAACCTCATAGCCTTAAAATTACGCGTTGGCGGAATTTGTAGATGGGTTGACAAGTTAACAGGTTAACGGGTTAACAAGTAAGTTTGTCGAGTCCAATCGTTTTCTTTTTTAACGAAACAAGTAGTCTAAGACATATTTACTTGTTAACTTGTTAACTTGTTTACCCGTTAACCAAGAATCCCGCCAACAGATTAAAACTACAAACTCAAAATAGTATACTCACTCATGAATATATCAAAATATGTAGCCGTGGCTGGCATGATGCTCGCTACGCACCTCGGTATGCAAGCAGCAGAACCATTACACCTCGTGCCGCTCCCCGCGAAAGTAACGCAGGGAACGGGACATTTCGTATTTGGAAAAAGCGTAAAAGCATCGGCCGACGCCTATGAAGGCGATAGCATCGCATGGGTGCTCTCACGATTCGGACAAAACCTTCAGCAGACTACAGGAACCTCCCTTCGCATGGTAAAGAAGGGCGGTGCGCTCCAACTGAAGCGCAACTCCAGCCTGGCTCCCGAAGCCTACAAACTCTCTGTCGGCGAGAAGCATATCACAGTGGAGGCTTCGCGCCCTGCAGGCTTCTTCTATGCACTACAGTCGCTTCAGCAACTACTCGCTTCGCGATCAGTCATGGCTGGCATAGCAGCCCCCGATTCGGTAAAGGAATGGTCACTGCCCGTAGTAGATATTGAGGATGCTCCCCGATTTGGCTGGCGCGGATTCATGCTCGACGAAGGACGACATTTCTTCGGAAAGGAAGAGGTGAAACGCATTCTTGACATGATGGCAGCCTATAAGATGAATCGCTTCCACTGGCACTTGACCGAAGACCAGGGATGGCGCATCGAAATCAAAAAATACCCCAAACTCACCGAGGTGGGAGCATGGCGACAAAGCAAAGTGTTGGGGTGGGGCGATACTAAGCCCGACGGACAGCGCTATGGCGGATATTACACACAGGATGATGCACGCGAAATCGTAAAGTATGCCCGTGACCGATTCATCGAAGTCGTTCCCGAAGTCGACATACCCGGACACTCACAAGCCGCAGTAGCAGCCTATCCCGAATTCTTGGCCTGCGATCCGCAAAACCAACACAGCGTATGGCTCTATCAAGGCATGTCGAGCGATGTGATCAACGTGTCCAATCCGCAAGCAGTCACGTTTGCAAAAGACGTGATCGACGAACTGACCGACATCTTCCCCTTCAACTACATCCATCTGGGTGGCGACGAGTGCCCCGTGCAGAAGTGGAAAGACAACGCAGCATGTACAGCACAACTTAAGGCTCTCGGCTCGGACAATTATCGCGACCTGCAGATCAACTTCTATCGTCAACTCAAGGAGTATATCGCAACGAAGCCTCAGAATCGTCAGCGCAAGTTGATATTCTGGAACGAAGCACTTCATGGCAACACCGCTCCGCTAGGCAAGGATTTTACGATCATGGCATGGATAGGCGCCGATGCGGCTGCTCGTGATGCCGTCGGCCGTGGACTTACCACCATCCTTACGCCGCAGATACCTTATTATATCAACCGCCGACAGAGCAAAAACCCCAATGAACCACGTTCGCAAGGCCATGGCACCGAAACACTCGAAGCAGTATACAATTACGTACCTATGAAGGACGTCCCCACCGCTCAGCAACCCCAATATCTCGGCGTGCAAGCCAACTTCTGGACAGAGTGGGTAGAGACATCCTCCGTCTTGGAATATCTCATGTTTCCCCGCCTTGCTGCCGTGGCAGAAGCAGGATGGACTCCGCAAGAGCTCCGCAACTATCCCAACTTCCTGCAGCGTATGCAACTTGAGCCTTCCTTCTATCAAGCTAAAGGCATCAACTATGGCAAACATGCCTTTACAGGAAAATAAAGCACTTCTTAAGCTCCTTAACGCGTAATACGTTAGGGGGCTTTTTTTTATTTGTTCATATCTCCGAACACGTATGCAGTGTCAAAAACTAAATCCGAAACTTAAATTAGGGCTGGATTCCTCGCTTTGTATTTCTTCTTTTTTGAGTATGCTCGGCATGAGCATTATCTAATGGCATACAACTTCGTCTCAGTCGATCCTCATCTTTTTATTTGCAGAAAAGCTCTTTCATGTCTGCCGAAGGCCATCGGCAGCTCTGCCGAAGGCCATCGGTAGCTCTGCCGAAGGCCATCGGCAACTCTGCCGAAGGCCATCGGCAAACGGCAGAAAGACTATCCTTGGATAAAAAGAATATCTTCTGAAGACAGATAGGAAACGTTTTGAGAAAACATGGAGGCCAATGGATGGCTCCTCATTAACCCCTGTATATACTCTCTTTATGTCTTTAATAAAATGCATATTCATGAGGAAAATGCGCATATTGTGACAGAAAAACAGAAAAAATGAAAGATTTTATTGCATTTTGTATGCGTGTATTGGATAAATGTTTACATTTGTAATTCAAAATAACAACAAGATAGTAATCTGTAAGCGGCGGTACGCTCATTCATAAAGGGGCGCATCACAGCTATTTGACATAAACGTCCCAATAGTTATGAAAATACAGTTGCGTAGTGCATTCAGCACAGAAGGCCGAAGAATGGCTGGTGCCCGTGCCCTGTGGATGGCAGCGGGAATGAAACGTGAGCAGTTTGGCAAACCAATTATTGCTATAGCCAATTCCTTTACACAGTTCGTCCCGGGACATACTCATCTGCACGAAGCCGGTCAGCTCGTGAAGCAAGAAATAGAAGCTCTTGGATGCTATGCTGCAGAGTTTAATACGATAGCTATCGACGATGGTATTGCCATGGGACATGATGGGATGCTTTATTCGCTCCCCTCACGCGACATCATAGCAGACTCTGTGGAGTATATGGTACAAGCTCATAAGGCAGATGCCTTGGTATGTATCTCCAATTGCGACAAGATCACTCCGGGCATGCTGATGGCGGCTATGCGTCTGAATATTCCTACCATCTTTGTGAGTGGTGGCCCTATGGAGGCTGGCCGATATGGCGGTCAGAATGTTGACCTGATTACGGCGATGATCAAAGGTGCCGATACCTCCGTGAACGATGAAGAATTGGCAGAAATTGAGAAACGTTCCTGCCCAGGATGTGGAAGTTGTTCGGGCATGTTTACCGCCAACTCCATGAACTGCCTCACAGAAGCACTTGGCCTCTCCCTTCCCGGTAATGGCACTATATTGGCCACTCACGTCAACCGCCGTGAACTATTCAAGCAGGCAGCACACCAAATCGTGACCAACGCCCTCAACTATTATGAGAAGGGCGATACCACAGTGCTCCCGCGATCGATTGCCACACGTCAGGCATTCCTCAATGCTATGACGCTCGACATCGCCATGGGCGGATCGACTAACACCGTGCTTCACCTCTTGGCTGTTGCCAACGAAGCTGGTGTAGACTTTAAGATGAACGATATTGACCAGTTGAGCCGCCACGTGCCGTGCCTTTGCAAGCTTTCGCCCAATACGCAGCGTTACTCTGTGCAAGAGTGTAACCGCGCAGGAGGTGTGCTCGGCATCCTTGGCGAATTGTCTAAGGGAGGATTGCTCGATACTACGGTACGACGCGTCAACGGCGCATCGCTTCAAGAAGATATTGATACCTATAGCATCACTACGGGCAATGTGTCGCCCGAAGCAAAGCGTATCTATAGTAGCGCTCCTGGAGGAAAATTTAGCACAGAAATGGGTTCGCAAGACCGCACTTACCAGACGCTCGACGACGATCGTGCTACGGGTTGCATACGCGACCTCGAACATGCTTATACAAAAGATGGCGGATTGGCTGTGCTCTTCGGCAACATTGCCAAAGACGGCTGTGTGGTCAAGACGGCTGGTGTAGACGAGAGTCTATGGCACTTCGAAGGCCCCGCTCGCGTGTTCGACTCACAAGATGAAGCCTGCAAGGGCATCTTGGGAGGAAAAGTGCAGGCCGGCGATGTAGTGGTAATTACTCACGAAGGGCCGAAGGGTGGACCGGGTATGCAAGAAATGCTTTACCCCACCTCTTATATAAAGAGCCGCCATTTGGGTAAGGCTTGTGCACTGATCACGGATGGTCGCTTCTCGGGTGGCACGTCGGGCTTGAGCATCGGACATATCTCGCCCGAGGCTGCAGCAGGTGGAGCTATTGGAAAGATTGTCGATGGCGACATCATCGAAATAGATATTCCTTCGCGCAGCATCAGCGTTCATCTGACAGATGAAGAATTGGCAGCACGCCCCATGCGCCCCTTGCAGCGTCAGCGTGAAGTGAGCAAAGCGCTCCGTGCTTATGCTTCCATGGTGAGCAGCGCAGATAAGGGCGGTGTGCGCGAGATCTAAGATAGAATATCATTCTCTCATTAAGAGATCTGATTAGTAGACTGCGAATGTAACGCCTATATATAATGCCTATATAATATATATAATGCGCGTATCGTAGTAATATCGTTGCGGATGTGTGCTAAGAGTTAGCTACGCTAAGCGTCGGAACTCCCATTCGTAGCAAACACAGCAACTAAACGAACCTAAACGAACATGACGCAAAACGATGATAAAATAAAGCAGCAATTGGCTGCAATGACAGGCGATACTGATCTGACGGGTGCTGAAATCTTGATGCGTGCCCTTCTCGATGAAGGTGTATCGACATTGTTTGGCTATCCAGGTGGAGCCATTATGCCCGTTTATGATGCACTCTACGATTATCGTGATCGCTTAAACCACATCCTCGTGCGCCACGAGCAAGCCGCAGCTCATGCTGCAGAGGGCTACGCTCGAGTGAGCGGTAAGACGGGTGTGTGTATCGTCACGAGCGGACCAGGTGCTACCAATACCATTACAGGTATAGCCGATGCCATGGTCGACAGCACGCCCATCGTAGTAATCATGGGGCAGGTAGGTGCCAAGATGCTTGGCACGGATGCTTTCCAAGAGTGCGACGTGGTCGATGTGACGCAGCCTATCAGTAAGTGGGCCTATCAGATACGTTCGGCCAAGGACGTGGCATGGGCTGTACATCGTGCTTTCTATATTGCAGGAAGCGGTCGCCCAGGTCCCGTGGTGCTCGACTTTACTAAAAATGCACAAGTAGAGAAGGCCGATTATGTGCCGGGTACGATAGACTTCATACGCAGCTATGTGCCCGTTCCTCCCACGGAGCGTCAAAGCATTATCGAAGCTGCCGAACTCATTAATCAGGCTAAGCGTCCGCTCGTATTGGTAGGACAGGGCGTGGAGCTTGGTGATGCAAGTGAAGAGTTGAAGGCTTTCATCGAAAAAGCAGGCCTACCCGCGGGATGCACTTTGCTCGGACTTTCAGCACTTCCCTCAAAGCATCCGCTCAACGTAGGTATGCTCGGCATGCACGGATCGCTCGGTGCCAACAAGAAGACGCAAGAATGCGATCTGCTAATTGCAGTAGGTATGCGCTTCGACGACCGCATTACGGGCAATCTCGCCACCTATGCAAAGCAGGCTAAGAAGATACATTTCGATATAGATCCCTCTGAGATAAATAAGAATGTAGAGGTCGACGTCGCTGTGCTCGGCGATTGTAAGGAAACGCTTCGCGAGGTGACCGAACTTCTGCATGAAAACAATCATAACGATTGGCGTGAGAGCTTCCGCCAATGGGACGAACAAGAGTCTTCGGCCGTTATCGAACCGCAAATTCATCCCACCGAGGGTCTCCTTCGTATGGGCGAGGTCGTACGCAAAGTCACGGAGCATACCGACGACAAGGCCATACTCGTGACCGATGTAGGTCAGAATCAGATGATGGCTGCGCGCTACTTCCGCTTCTCTCAGAAACGAAGCATCGTGACCTCGGGCGGTATGGGCACGATGGGCTATGGTCTGCCCGCCGCTATCGGCGCCACACTTGGTGCTCCTGATCGCGACGTGTGTCTCTTCCTTGGCGATGGCGGATTGCAAATGACCATCGAAGAGCTTGGCACGATTATGGAACAGCGAGCTCCGGTAAAGATCATCCTGCTCAACAACAACTATCTGGGCAATGTGCGTCAGTGGCAGCAACTCTTCTTCCATCGTCGCTATTCATTCACCCCCATGATGAATCCCGACTATGAGAAGATAGCCGAAGCTTACGACATACCCGTGCTCACGGTAACCGATCGTGATAAACTCGATGAGGCTATCGAGACCATGCTCCACACTTCGGGGCCCTTCTTGCTGCAAGCAGCCGTGCTCGAAGAAGATAATGTATTGCCCATGTGCTGTCCTGGACATGATGTGGACGATATGATGTTGGAGGTATAAACACAAGACGCGAAAGATATATGACAGACATTTCAGCAGATAAGAATGACTTGACACTCTATACCATCATCGTATTTTCCGAAAACCTTGCCGGTGTGCTCAATCTGGTGACCAACGTCTTTACGCGTCGCCAGCTCAACATTGAGAGTCTCAACGTGTCGGCATCAGGCATAGAGCATGTCCATCGTTATACCATTACGACCTATACCGACGAACATACGGTACAGACCCTGGTGAAGCAACTCGAGAAGAAAATCGATGTGATCCAAGCTCAATACTTCACGAGCGACGAGATCTTCGTAATGGATCAAGCACTTTACAAAATCGCTACCGCACGACTCATCGAAAACCGCAACATATCCAAGGCTATCCGCCAGTTCGACGGCAAAATAGTAGAAGTCAATTCCACCTACGCCATCGTATCGAAGGAGGGACTTCCCGAGGAAACGATGGAGCTATACAAGCGGTTGAAGGACTTTGGCTGCATCTTGCAATACGTCAGTTCGGGCGTAGTAGCAGTGACCAAGAGCCGTCGTGAAGAACTGACCGAATTCCTTGAACTTCGCGAAGAAACCAAGCGCTTACAATCAAACAACTCAGATATTTAAATCATACACAGTATAACTCAACGAAGGCAGATTGCCCATCAGGCACAATACAATAAGTCAAGTGAGTGATTAGCCTCCACAAAAAACTAAAAAAGATATGGCACAATTGAATTTTGGCGGTGTTGTAGAAGAAGTTATAACCCGCGAGGAGTTTCCCTTGGAAAAGGCACGTGAAATCTTGAAGAACGAAACAATTGCCGTATTAGGATATGGCGTACAAGGTCCTGGTCAGGCATGCAACCTGCGCGATAATGGCTTCAATGTCATCGTAGGTCAGCGTCAGGGTAAGACCTTTGAAAAGGCTAAAGCCGATGGTTGGGTGCCTGGTGAAACACTCTTCTCGCTCGAAGAAGCTGCTGAAAAGGGTACTATCATCTGCATGCTCCTCTCTGATGCAGCTCAGATGCAACTTTGGCCTTCTATCAAGAAGCACCTCACAGCAGGTAAGACTCTCTACTTCTCACACGGCTTTGCCATCACTTGGAACGATCGCACCGGCGTAGTTCCTCCCGCTGATATCGACGTAATTATGGTAGCACCTAAGGGTTCAGGTACGTCACTCCGTACCATGTTCCTCGAAGGTCGTGGCCTTAACTCTTCATATGCAGTATATCAGGATGCTTCTGGTCATGCCACCGACAAGGTATTGGCATTCGGCGTAGGTATCGGTTCTGGTTACATGTTCAAGACCGACTTCAAGCGTGAAGCTACTAGCGACCTCACCGGTGAGCGTGGCTCATTGATGGGTGCCATCCAGGGCTTGTTCTTGGCTCAGTATGAGACTCTTCGTGAGAATGGTCACACTCCTTCAGAAGCATTCAACGAAACCATCGAAGAGTTCACTCAGTCACTCCTCCCCATGGTAGGTAAGAATGGTATGGACTGGATGTATGCCAACTGCTCTACTACTGCTCAGCGCGGTGCACTCGACTGGATGGGCCCGTTCCACGATGCCATCAAGCCCGTTATGCAGAAGCTCTACCACAGCGTAGTGACTGGCAACGAAGCACAGATCTCTATCGATGCCAACTCTAAGCCCGACTACCGCGTAGGCCTCGAGAAGGAACTTCAGGCTCTCCACGATAGCGAAATGTGGCGTGCTGGCGAGACAGTTCGTAAGCTCCGTCCTGAAAACAACTAAGCCCCTACGCTTAGCTGATAAATAAGCTAAAATATAAAGCGGAATCGATGATCCTTCTTGTAAGAAAGAGGTGATATCGGTTCCGCTTTTTGTGTCTTATTGAATATGATGAGGCATTGAGAGCCGCGCTTCGCGCTTTTTTTGAACATTAATGGCCATTAATATCCCATTAATTGACTCATAAATCCTTTTCAAGTAAGGAATAATTAATGGATCAATTAATGGTCAATTAATGGTCATTAATGTTATAAAACGCGCGAAGCGCAATCATAGTTGATGAAGGCACAGAAAAGTGATGAAGTCAGAATATTTGCGCTTCGCGCGTTTTTTTGAACATTAATGACCATTAATATTCCATTAATTGATTCATATAATCCTTTATAAGCAAGGAATAATTAATGGATCAATTAACGGTCAATTAATGGTCATTAATGTTATAAAGCACGCGAAGCGCAATCATAGTTGATGATGGCACAGAAAAGTGATGAAGTCAGAATATTTGCGCTTCGCGCGTTTTTTTGAACATAAATGGCCATTAATGTCCCATTAATTGATTCATTAATCCTTTCAAGCAAGGAATAATTAATGGATCAATTAACGGTCAATTAATGGCCATTAATGTTATAAAGCGCGCGAAGCGCAATTATTGTTGATGACGTTATTAGTCGTTGTTCATATTGCTCCAAATGGGATTCTTGTAATCCTCGCGTTTGTCAGAAAGTGCATTGCTTCCACTTTTTGTCTTGTCGCTTCGCAGGCTTTGAGTGAGCATGACGCCTTCTTCTGCATAGAGATTGATGGCAATGGTAGAAGGCTTTGTATATTGTCGTTTCATTTTGTAGTCAGTGTTTGTGGATTTTATTTTACAATAATCTTCTTTCCTTGCTGGATGTAAATGCCAGCCTTCTTGAGGTTTTCAACGCGGCGTCCGCTAAGATCGTAGATTGGAGCATTATCGTTGATAGAAGTCTGTGCTTGGCTTATGCCAGTTACATTGTCAAAATTGATGGAAAGCGTCTGTGCAGCAGCTGTTGTCGAAGCAGCCACGAAGTAAGCCTTGTTGGCATTGATTGTATTGTCAGTTCCATCGAGCAAGAAGAAGCTTACCTTTCCTCCATCCTTGGCAAGGATGTAAGTGTTTGGAGTGCTCACGGCTGTGGGAGTCAATGTACCAGTGAACCCCGTAGCCACTTGATCCTGGTAGGTGGCGGGTTGGAATGCCTTTTCGCCTTCAGTAGTAGAGGTCAACAGTACGGGAGTCTGATAGGGCAACACTTCGCCAGCTTGTTTTAGCTCTGTGAGGTTGAGATGGCTTCCGTCTTGTGTGGCCTTATAAGCGGTAACGCCATCGGGCAGGGTAACGGCGAAGGGAAGGTTGAGTGTAGCATAGTTGTAACCATCAGAACTTGAGGCGAAGTTTACCTTAAAGCCTTCGTAGTCAGCTACTTTTGTGAGCTTGTACTTGATGGAGTATACGCCCTTAGAACTCGTATATTCACCATTGTCGATGTTATCACCAAGCGAACTGAACTGATCAAACTCAAAAGTAGTCTTATTATTATTCATGTAAGCCGAAGCATAGAGCGAGGTATAAGGATAAATATCATCTTTGCCCGACCCTAAGGTGAAGGTCATTGTTTTACTTGCGTCTCCTTTGAATCTGAGCACACCATCGCCAGCGGCACTTGCAAAAAAGCATGTAGTTCCCGAAACCTTTTGTACTACCCATCTCTTGGCGTTTTCGGGAAGACTCGCTGCATCGGTGGCCGACTTCATAACGTTCGTGCCATTTACGTTGCAGAGCCAGTTCTCTGTGCCATCCGAGAAATTGTTGGTAATAGTAAATACTTCTCCTTCTTTGGGCATCGTGATGTTGTAAGAGGATAGGTAGTATTTGGCTGCATAGAATTCCTTCTTCAGTTTTTCAGCCTCATCCGTAGTAGCGTTTGTCTCGTTGACAGCCTGTGCGTATTCATAGGAGGGGTAACCATACGCTTCTTTGTCCTTGCTTGTAATATTTGCTACGACACTTGAATGTTGCAGGTAGGAATTCTTGAAAGCTGTTACGGCAGCATTGACTTCAGTCTCCGTAGCTTCCGTAATGTTCCAGCAGTTTTGTGAATGGGATGTAGTGCCACTTGACCACAAACTGATGCCTTTTGCACTATTCCATGTAGGTTCAGAACCGCGTGGATTCAGAATATAACATTTGGCTCCGTTGTTACGTACAGGCCAAATGTTGTAACTGCCGCTGTATGTTGAGTTGGCTTCAATCGCCCATTTTTTTACAGCAGCAGCTGATAGCGCACTTAGCGACCCAACACCCACCATTTGATCTTGGTTCTTGTTGGAGATAAGGTAAATTCCGAGGTCGCTGTCAGCATACGAGCAGATAGTATAGGAGGAGCCGGAGGCATCGCTTGGAATGATTCTGAACAGATTGCCCAAGTGGATTGTCGCCCCTTTGGCGGTTCCGCCAAAATACTGCATTCCCGGCATAATCTGAGCTTGAATGCCTTCGCTGTAGTTGGTGATTTTGTACACCTTGTCGGCAGTAAAGGTCTGTGCGCTGACCATGTTCGAGATGGAACAAAAGGCCAACGACAATAAAACGGTAAGTTTACGCATGTTGCTTTTGAAGGTTATATTATAATAGAATGTTGTACGTTGATAAGAAATGCTTACCCTAATAGAGGACGGCAGTCTATATTACCTTGCAAAGATAATTATAATGAATTAATTTACCCCCCCAATAGTTAATGATACTAAAATACACCAATTGCAGGCAAAAACGAAGGGCTTTTAACTAAAAAAACAGGAGAAAACGCCCTATTGTTTTCTCCTGTTGAACACAGTGTATGTTGGTGGATGGCGATGTTACCACCCCGTCCTTTCAAATTCGCAAGCTCTGTACCATTCCGTCTGCTTGAAAGCTTGGTTGAGGTCGCCTTGTGGGCAGTCGGGGGCATAACGCGTGTAGACGGATTGCGGAATGAAAAGGCTCACACCGCTGTAGTCTGTGGCAGAAGAGGGCATGACTTGATAGTTGCCACGACCCGGACCGACGTAGAATGCAGATGTGGCGTAGCAATCTACCACCGCTTGACGGAGCGCCTCCTCAGCTCGCGATGCATACTCCGCGGGCAGAATGGTGCGAAATGCTTGCAAGGCATCGTAATTGTGAGGGCGATACATATAAGTATAGGTGTAAGCCTGGTAGTGGAGCACGCTGGTAAGGTCGGGAGACGAACTGCCTGCGAGCGAAGAGTAGGGGAGCGCTTCGCGGAGAATGTCGGCAAGTGGCTGGAGCTTCTGCGTATCAACGCATGAGATCACCACGCCGAAGTCGCCATACTGAGCCTTGAGCGCAGGGGCAGAAGAACTTACGTCTTCCCAGTAAGTGCGAGCTATCACGGAGGGCGACTCGGCAAAGAGACCATCTGGCACCAAGTGCGTATAGTAAGCCCCCGCTGCCGCAATCGACATGGGCGAAGCCACCACGTAGTCCGTCACGTGGCGCAAGGCATAGTCCACCTCAAAGTTTTGCATCAAGCAAGCGTCAAACAGTATGTAGCGGCAGTGCCATCCCGCACGGTCGATGGCTTGAGCCATGTCGGTGATGTTCATCTCCGCCCCATTGTCTCTGCCCATGGGGCGGCTGCCCGTGTCAATGCCAAAGGAGAATGGGCGCATCGTCTTCTTCATCGCACCGCCAGAAGCCTTGTAGTCCGTATCCGTGGCGGGAATCCATCCCGATGCGTGCGACCACATGACGAGCCCATACTCTCTTGATGGAAACTTCTGCTTGACCATGCTGAGCACGTCGCACAGACGATTGGGCGAGGTGGAACAGAAGTCCGTGTCCCACTGCTTTACCAGCACGGGCGCTTTCTGCTGACGAGCAAATCGGTAGAGGCGTGGACGAGCGCCATCGTCGATGAATACAAGCAGACGTCCCTCATCGGGGATGGAGGCTGCGGCTTGAGCTATCTCTGCCGAATCGGACCGAGCATTCTGATTGAGTGAATTCTGAGCCGCCATATAGACCAGTACGGTGCGCTCGCCGGGCTGACTGCTCATATCGGTGAGAATCGATGGCTCTGTCTTCGCGTCGTGACATGCCGTGAGGCCCAAGAGGCATAAGCATAATATGCTGAGGTAACGAAATATCATGGGGGAAAAGGAGTTGTAAAATCGAATGATGAGTCTGGATTTTAGAAGATTATCAAGTAATAGGTAAGAAGTGAGGGAAACTTTATAACCTTATAACCTCAAAACTTAAACCTAATAACCTCAAACCTTATTTAGTCTTTGTCAAACAAGATTGTGACCCGCTTAAATCCCATAGTCCGCATGATGCGGTCAAACTGTGTGCGGGCATTATTCTCAGCCCGCTTCAGATTCTGCGGAGTAAGGCAGCGGCGGCGCATCTTCTGAGCTGCGGAAGCATAGAGCTGGTCGAGAACGGCTGGCGGAATGCTTCCTTTCTCATAGAAAGTGCGTGTGCGCGCTTCGTCAATAAACTGGCTGTCGAGTAGTCCCACGGCGGGCAGATGGATGACAGCCGTAGAGTCGGGGAGCGACTCGAGCCATCCGTCCTTAGCGTGAGCCATGTCGATGCCGATGCGTAGTGTGCCTTGATAGATACGCACCAGGTGGTCGTTGCCAAAGGTGCGGTGGCGATTCCACTCCACCATCTCCTCGGTAGAGATAGAGAGAAACTCCCACTGACCAATGTCGCGGATGGACTGAATCTCTTCGGGAGTCACGTCGATGCGTGTATTGTGGGTCACGCTGAGCGAAATGGGCGGATCCTTCTGCCACGCTTTCACCACTACCACGACGACCGCTGCCACAGCCACCACCGCCAGTACGATGGCATAGAAGCGGCCGCTGCGTAATATGTTGAGCAATGTTTTCTTCATATATAAATACTATATATTATATATAGGTGTGAAATGAGAGTAGACTTCACCCAATTCCGTGGGCGACGCGTCCCGCGTCGGCGTAGAATGTGTGAATGTAGTAGTTGGGATTATGATGTTCATGCCGACGCGGGACGCATCGCCCACAAAGCTGGTGAATACTCCCCTCACTAAAGCTTCCGACAAAAGCAGAGGCGCTTTGCCACGTCAGTCCTTCTCCATCATCTTCAGCCAATCTTGGTCTGAGAAATGCTTGCGAAATCGGATGGTAACGTTCTTCTCCTTATATCCCATGCGCAGCAGTAAGGGGAGCAACTGTGAAGCCGCGCTGCGCATAGCCTGTTGCTCAATGCCCAAGTGCGAGGCGTGTGCCCATATGCTGTCGGCTCCTTGACGAGCAAGTGCAGTCACCTCGCTGTCGGTAAATCGTGAACGAAGTCCGTCGATGTACTGCCGTGTGCCGCCATTGTCCACCTTCGAGGCTGTGCTCGCTATATGAGGGTCGGGCAGTGTGACGATGATGGAAGAGTCAGTACGCTCCACATTCTGAGGTCCGAACTCAGCGAAGTCAATGTAAGCCTTCAGCGTCACGTCGATAGGGATGGCAATCTTTCGGTCGCCGAGGCGAGTGGGCATGTCTACGTCGAAGCCCAGGAGGTGGCCCTTCATCGTAGGATTGTCCGTAAAGGTCACAATCTTTCTCACCACATACTCTGTGGTGTAAAGCCGTGCGCAGTCCCTTACCTGCATCACGAGTAGCGCCGTGGTGTCGGTATGTACCGATGCGGAGTCGGCCGTAGCAGACTGGTTTTTCTGCTCATGATGGCAACTCCACAGCACAGATGCCGTAGTGGAAAGGCATGCACAGAGCAGCATGGCGCGAGTCAGATTGAAAAGAGAGTTCATAACGTCAGTAAGCAGATATTTATGGAGCAAAATTAAGTAAAAGCCCGTTCAAAGCCCACTCTTTGCCCCTTTTTCTTGTTTTTGTGGCGAGGATTTTGTTATTTTGCTCGTTCAATAAACCAGTTAATGAGCAAATCATGAAAAGAATCTATATTGCCATCTGCATTGTAGCAGCATCGGTGGCGTTCGCCTCATGCGGCGGAAAGACTGAGCAGCAAGCTGAAGCCAATGCCGACACCACGCAAACCGCAACAGACAATACTCCCTATGCTGACCCGGCTCAGACGATGAAGAACGAGTTTCAGGCAGGAGGTCATCAATATGAAATCACTATTCACCGTGAAGCCGACAAGCAACTCCCTATCGTGAGCGACGACTTAGGCAAAAAGTTCTACGACAATCGCGTAGACGTGACCATCACTCGCGACGGAGAGGAGTTCTTCAAGCGGTCGTATACGAAGGATGCGTTTGAGAGTTTCCTTACTGAAGCCGACAAGCACGGCTCTGTGCTCTTGGGCATGGCTTTCGACTCCGAGAAGACTCAGAAGGACAAGCGCATCATCTATCTCGGCGCTCAAGTGGGCCAGGTGGGAATAGAGGAAGGCCCAGCCTTCAGCGTAGAAATTCCCCTTGACGGCAGTGCATCAAGTATCGTGCGCGACACTGCCCAGGATAATACGGGTGGAGATATGACGGACTGACAAACAAACAAATAGTAAGTATTAAGTATAAAGTATTAAGTATTACATTCTTGCTCTTGTCAAGTAATAAGTAACAAGTAATACATTCTTGCTCTTGTCAAGTAATACAATCTTGCAAGTACCCCCTGCTTGGTGTTGCAAGTCTTGTCATAGTTCTGTGGGCGACGCGTCCCCGCGTCGGCATCATCAGCGGGCAAGTAATATTTCAGCCTATACTGGGGGCGACGCGTCCCCGCGTCGGCATCATCAGCGGGCAAGTAATATTTCAGCCTATACTGGGGGCGACGCGTCCCCGCGTCGGCATCATCAGCGGGCAAGTAATATTTCAGCCTATACT
>JBNMGC010000022.1:0-26590 GCA_050873845.1 Alloprevotella sp. | reverse complement strand
GTGAGCTTCTGCGGAGTGGCGTCGCCCAGGAGTCTGCGCAGCTCCTCGTGCTTGCGTGCAAGCGTTTCGCGCACGGAGTCACGGCCTTGTCGGCATTCCTCCGTGTGGTGAGTGGCTTCGGTGAGGTGGGTCTCGGCGCCCTTTATCTCCTCTCGCAAGAGAGCTTCGGAGCGTTCGCCATTGTCGATAGATAGGCAGGTGGCGGTCCAGTCGGTATGGAGGTCGGAGAGGCGCAGGCGTAGCGCATCGGCATTGTCGCGCCAGAGCGAGAACCATCCCGAGAGGGTGATCATGCCGTCGAGGTCGGTATAGAGTTCGGAGCAAGCGCGGTCGCTCTCATTGATGGTCTGCTGGAGTTCCTCGGCGGTGGCTGTGGCGCTGTGTGCCTCGGTGCGCACCTTGTCGAGGAAGGTATGATTGTCGTCCATCTGTGCGCCGAGATGAGTGATCTCCTCGTTGAGTCGGTTGATGTGTTGCTGATGGAAGTTGTAGGTCTCGAGTTCGCGTTGCGCCTCCTCAGCCGTACGTGTGGTGTTCTCTATGAGCAGCTGAATCATGGTGCGGCGTGCATCGCGGTTGACGGTGGCGGTGCAGTCGGCAAAGGAGTTGTCGAGGAAGGCATAGTCTGCCCATTCCTCCACGTCGGCCTTCTGTCGCTCCTTGAGTTCGGCAAGCGAACGTGCGTCGGCCTCGAGCCGGGCAGCGTCGGCAGCAGCCTCTTCGCGCAGCGTGGCGAGTCGGTCGCGCTTGGTCTTGAGGTCGCTCTGCAGGGAGGCATACTCCTTGTCCATATTGCCGAGCAGTTCGCCCAGTTCGCGCTCCGTCTCCGTGTGGTAAGGGTGGTGGGTGGCGCCGCATACGGGACATGCGGTGCCCTCCTTGAGCTGCTTGCGGAGGTTGACGATATTTTCGCTTTGGCTCAGCGTATAGGCAGTGCTGAATCGGGCAAAAGTCTCCTCGGCAGCGCGCACCTCGATCTCGAGCTTCTGCACGGCAGCTTGCTTCTGTGACAGCTCGGTCTGTTCGCGCTTCTGCGCAGCCACCTTGTCGGCTATAGAGGCATAGCCCTGCGAGATGTGTTGCCAGAGCTGTGCTGCGCGTTCCAATGCCACGAGTCGTGTCTGACTCTCTGCGGCGGCGCGCTGCAGGCGGGCGGAGTCGATGCCCTGATTGGTCTGTCGGTGGATGAGGAGTTCGCTCTTGAGCGTGTTGAGACGCGCCTGCTGGTTGTGACGCTCCTGCTCGGCCTTGTCGCCCTGCTGACGGAGCTCGGCAATGCGCTTCTGCAGGGCAGATTGCTTATTGTGAGCTTCGGTGTTGCGGTGGGTCTCGTTGTAGAGCGCCGTGAGCTTATCTTTGATAAGGTCGAACTTGTCGAACATATGCCTGTGTACCTCGAGCGACTGCTTGTGGAGCTGCTGCTGCTTAAGCTCTGTGCTCACGCTCTTGAGCTTCTCTTGCACCTGCTTGAGCGTCTCCTGACGCTTAAATTGCACCTGTGAAGCCTGCTGCAGTTGCTCTTCGAGACGCTTCTGCTGGTCGGAGGCCACGCTGATCTCGCCCATGAGCGAGAGTCCGCGGTCTATGGCGGGTCGCTGCACTTCGAGCTGCTTCTCGGCATCGGCAGTGCGCTCGCGCATCACGTCGAGCTGTGTGGCTTTGGCCTCGAGCTCCGTACGCGACTGTTCGAGCAGCGTAGCGTTTTTCGCCTCGTCCGTCTTGATGCGGTCCACGTCGGCACGGCGCATCTCGATGGCTTGGTAGAGCGGCTGCATGGGCAGCAGAGAGTCGTAGCGTTCCAGGTGAAGCTCGTCGCCACGTGCTTCCATGCAGGCTTTTGTGGCAGCCGCATACTGTGCTTCGCGGCGGCTCACCTCAGCAGCCCCCTCGGAGAATCGGTCGATCCACTCCACCTGTTGCTCAGCGCGGTGCATCTCCTGCTCCGTGTTGAGCTGTGAGGCAGTGAGCAGCTGTAAGCGCTCCTGCTGTTCTGCCAAGTCTTGTGGCTCCAGACGGTCGTGGAGCATGCCCTGCATCTCGTGTTGCAGATTGTCCACCTGAGCTTTGGCTTCAGTGGTACGGGTGAAGATGCGCTGGCTTATGGCGGAGTATACCTCCGTGCCGGTGAGCTTTTCGAGCAAAGCCGCCTTGTCGGCCGAGCGAGCTCGGAGGAAGTTGGCAAAGCTGCCTTGCGCCAGGATGACGGTGCGCGTAAACTGGTCGTAGCTAAGCCCCACGGCCTGCTCTATGCGCTCTTGCAGTTCAGCCTTGTCGATGCTTTCGCGGCGGGGTGCGAGCTGCTCGAGTGAGCGCTCAGCGGGCGTATAGTTGCCCCCTCGGGTGAGGCGGATGCTCCACTTCGCTAGATAGCGTTCGCCCGCTGTGGTGGTGAACTCTACTGCGGCAAATCCCTGCTTCTGTCCGCGACGCAGGATGGTGGCAGTGCTACTTGCCTGCACCTGTTGCTGCTTCTCGGCAGCGAGTCGGAGGTCGTCTTGGGAGATGCGCTCGATGTTTTCGAATCGTGGTGCTTTATTGTAGAGAGCGAGACATACGGCGTCGAGAATGGTCGACTTGCCCGAGCCCATGTCGCCCGTGATGGCGAAGAGTCCAGCCGAGCGCAGCGGCTCTTGCGTGAAGTCGATGGTCTGCTCGCCTTCGATAGAGGTAAGGTTGCAGAGGGTTATCTTGTCTATCTTCATAGGTCTTGTACCTGTTCAAATCGTTTAACGAGTTCCTCAGGCATCTCCTCTCCAAATCTTGACTTGAAGTATTGGCGAGCCATGTCGAGGGGCGCGGTGGCGGCAAGTGCGTCGGGGGTGGCGGGCTTATCGTTGCTGGCCTTTCCATCGGCCTCGGGGCGCACACGCGTCATGCGGCAGAAGCATACGGCACGATCGGCGAGCGCCTGCATCACGTCGTTCATGAGCGAAGGCTCGGGCTGTCGTTCCTCCACGTGGATCTCCAGGTAGGGCCAAGCCGAGCGGTCGGAGTCCTTGCTTGCCAGGGGGAGCGAGGCAATCTCGTCGAGCACCTGCTGTGCCGAAGCTGCGCGGCCATGGGCGGGGATGGTCAGCAGGTGGCGAAGCGGCTCATAGCTGATGAATGAGACCTGTGCCTCGCCATCCTCGGAGAGTTCCACCCACTGCGCTCCATGGCGGTAGCCCTTTTCTGAGAACGACATGGGCAGTGCGCTTCCCGCATACCATGCCTCGGGACCTGCTTGCTGCGCCTTGTGGATGTGGCCCAGGGCGGTGTAACTCACGCCCGTTCCCACCACGTCGGGGCTCACACACTCCTGTCCGCCCACGACGACGCGTTCCGAGTGGTCGGAGGGGCAGATGTCCGCCCCGTTGGTATAGAAGTGAGCGGCGGCTATTACGGGCAGACCGTTGAACTCCGTCTGCTTCAGTTCTCGGCGGATTTCTCGGAAGAAGAATCGCAGCCCTTCCTCGGGCGAGAGTCCGGCGGGAGCATCAGCGCTTCTCAGATAAGGCAGTGCCATGCATACGCAGGCTGCTTGCCCGGTGTGAAGGTCGGCCAGAGGGAGGAGGTAGTAGCCAAAGTCGGGTTCGCCTTTGGGCGTATAGTGTATGGTGCCACGCACGTAGACGTTGTGCGTCTTGAGCAGATCGGCAGGAGCTTCGAGTCGACCAGCGGAGTCATGATTGCCCGCGGTGATGACCACCTGCAGTCCGGGCAGGATGGAAGTAGCTTGCAGGAGAAAGTCGTAAAAGAGTTCTTCGGCAGATGCCGAGGGATTTGCGGTGTCGAACACGTCGCCCGTGATGAGCAGTGCATCGGGCTCTCTCTCTTCGATGACCGAGAGCAACCACTTGAGGAAATGCCTATGTTCGTCCGTTCGTCCATGTCCGTGGAAGACGTTTCCCAGGTGCCAATCAGCGGTATGGAGTATCTTCATTGCTTCGTAAGTTTGTTTGATGGTGCAAAGTTAGTGCAAGGCGAGCGCAATGAGAAGAAAAGACGAAGTTTTTTCATCTCATTGCCGAGCCGCCGCCTAACTTGGGCGGAGCCAAAGGGAAGTGCAAGGTGAGCGCAATGCGAAGAAAAGACGAAGTTTTTTCTTTGCATTGCCGAACCGCCGCCTAACTTGGGCGAAGCTTTTCAGATAGTTCTGTGGGCGACGCGTCTCGCGTCGGCATCCCGAGCGGGCAAGAGGTGAACCTTTAGGAAGTGGGGGCGAAGCGTCTCGCTTCGGCTTACCATGCGAGGCTCAATGCCGAAGCTTGGCAAAAGTTTGTGCTTTCTCTCTTACGCCGCCTCGGGCATCGAGCCCTCGCCGCCGTGCCGAAGCGAGACGCTTCGCCCCCACTTCCTATGAACTCACCTCTTGAATTGTGAGCAGCGCCGACGCGAGACGCGTCGCCCACAGAACTTTTGAGAGACTATCTATTCCCCCTACAGAAACTTGCAAAAAAAATATCCCTTGTAAACGATAAAATTAATGGTAGGAAGAGAAAAAATTAGTGGTGGGAAGAGAAAAATCTCTTCCATAGGATAATAATTTGAAAAATATGGCTACCTTTGCTCACTATAGAGCCGTGTGCGCCTCCAGAGCGGGGATCATGCACGAAAAGCTCCACGGCCTCGTAGCTTAGCTGAATAGAGCGTCAGATTCCGGTTCTGAAGGTCCAGGGTTTGAATCCCTGCGAGGTCACTACTATTTATATACAGAGGTAAAGCCTGTCACGATACGTGGTGGGCTTTATTGTTGGGGAAAAAAGAGCGTTTTTCCTTTGAGAAATGAGCTATCTCTTAAGAGTTTTCTTACCTTTGCACGTGGGGAGATGTATGATGCTGAAATTGCATGAATAGGATTCTCTCTATATATATATCATACCCCCAAAAAACTCATTAGGATAAATAATCTAAGCAGAAAAACATATACAATATGAATGCAGACTTTAAGCAACTGGCGGAGCAGTACAAGCGGGAACTGCTGGACAAAGTGATCCCCTTCTGGCTCACGCACTCGCAGGATAAGGAATATGGCGGCTACTTCACGTGCTTGGAAAGAGACGGACACGTGTTCGACACCGATAAGTTCGTGTGGATGCAAGGACGCGAGGTGTGGATGTTTGCCACGCTTTATAATAAGGTGGAACGCCGCCAGGAGTGGCTCGACTGTGCCACGCAGGGGGCGGAATTCCTCAAGAAGCATGGTCATGATGGGCACTATAACTGGTACTTCTCGCTCGACCGCGAGGGGCATCCGTTGGTGGAGCCTTACAACATCTTCTCGTATACGTTTGCCGTGATAGCCTTTGGGCAGTTGGCGCTTGCTACGGGAAGTGAGGAGTATGCTGAGATAGCGCGCCGTACATTCGACATTGTGCTTGAGAAGCAGAGCAATCCAAAGGGCCGCTGGAACAAGGCTGCCCCTGGGGCGCGTGAGCTGAAGAGCTTTGCGCTGCCGATGATCCTCTGCAACGTGGCGCTCGAGATAGAGCCGCTGCTCGACAAGGCTTTCCTCGACAAGACGATAGAGCACTGCATCCACGAGGTGATGGACGTCTTCTACCGCCCGGAGTTGGGGCTGATCGTGGAGCATCTGGGCAAGGATGGTGAACTCGTCGACTGCTTCGATGGCCGTCTGCTCAACCCCGGGCATGCCATCGAGGCGATGTGGTTTATCATGGACCTTGGGAAGCGCCTGGGCCGTCAGGACTTGATAGATAGGGCTGTGCAGATCGCGCTGAACGAGGCGAAGTATGGTTGGGACGAGAAGTATGGCGGCATATTCTACTTTATGGACCGCCTTGGCTACCCTCCGCAGCAGCTTGAGTGGGATCAGAAGCTTTGGTGGGTACATATCGAGACGCTTATCACGATGCTCAAGGGCTATGAGCTGACGGGTCGAGAGGAGTGCTTGGAGTGGTTCCACCGGGTGCACGACTATGTGTGGACGCACTTTGCCGACCCTGAATATCCTGAATGGTATGGCTACCTTAACCGCCAGGGTGAGGTGCTCCTGCCCTTGAAGGGTGGTAAGTGGAAGGGGTGCTTCCACGTGCCTCGCGGACTGCTGCAGTGCTGGCAGACGCTGGAGAGGATAAGCCTTATTAAGTAAAATAAGTAATAAGTAATAAGTAATAAGTAATAAGTAATAAGTAATAAGTTCAGGTATTCAGCCGATACTGGGGGCGACGCGTCCTCGCGTCGGCGTGAGAGGTGGAGCCTGCTATTTTTATTTTGGCTTCTGACTTGCTGCTGCCGACGCGAGGATGCGTCGCCCCCAGTAGGCTCTGAACTCGCCTCTTGCCCGAGGGCAATGCCGACGCGAGACGCGTCGCCCACAGAACTAAAAAGCGTAACTAAGAAAAGTAACTAAGAAACGTGACAAAAAAAAGTAATAAGTAATACGTAAAGGCTTCCTGCCTGAATGTATTACTTATTACTTTTTACTTATTACTTGAAGAATTCTTACTTCACGGTGATGAGGAAGTAGTTCTTCTTACCGCGCTGTACGAGGAGGTATTTGCCATCGATGAGGTCGTCGGCGGTGATTTCCTGGTCGAAGGCGGTGAGTTTCTCCTTGTTGAGGCTTACGCCACCGCCCTGGGTGAGCTTGCGCATCTCGCCCTTTGAGGCAAAGCACTTAGTGGTCTCTGCCATGAGGTCGACGGCCTTGACGCCGAGGGCTTGGTCGCGGCTTACTTCGAAGTGGGGCACACCGTCGAACACGCTCAAGAAGGTGGCTTCGTCGAGCTTGAGGAGGCTGTCCTTGGTGGCTTTGCCGAAGAGGATGTTGGAGGCTTCGAGGGCCATCTCGTAATCTTCGCGGCTGTGGACCATGCAGGTCACTTCTTCGCCGAGCTTCTTCTGGAGGATGCGGCGTCCGGGGTCGGCACGATGCTCTGAGATGAGGCTTTCGATCTCCTCGTGGGGGAGGGTGGTGAATATCTTGATGTAGCGCTCAGCTTCTTCATCGCCTACGTTGAGCCAGAACTGGTAGAACTTGTAGGGGGTGGTGTAGCGGCGGTCGAGCCATACGTTGCCTTGCTCTGTCTTGCCAAACTTCTTGCCGTCGGCCTTGGTGATGAGGGGGCAGGTGAGTGCGTAGGCATCGGCATCTGCGCCGAGGGTGCGGCGGATGAGCTCTGTACCGGTGGTGATGTTGCCCCACTGGTCGGAACCTCCCATCTGGAGCTTACAGTTCTTGGTCTCGTAGAGGTGGAGGAAGTCGTAGCCCTGGAGGAGCTGGTAGGTGAACTCGGTGAATGAGAGTCCGTCGCGAGCTTCGCCGTTGAGGCGCTTCTTTACGCTGTCCTTGGCCATCATATAGTTTACGGTGATGTGCTTACCTATCTCGCGTGCGAAGTCGAGGAAGGTGAAGTCTTTCATCCAGTCGTAGTTGTTGACGAGTTCTGCGGCATTGGGTGCATCGGAGTCGAAGTCAAGGAAGTGTGAGAGTTGCTTCTTGATGCATGCCACGTTGTGGCGCAGGATGTCTTCGGTGAGGAGGTTACGCTCAGCGCTCTTGCCTGAGGGGTCGCCGATCATACCTGTTGCACCGCCCACGAGTGCTAATGGCTTGTGGCCCGCACGCTGGAAGTGGCGGAGCATCATGACGGAGCAGAGGTGGCCAATGTGGAGGGAGTCGGCTGTGGGGTCGATGCCTACGTAGGCTGTGGCCATGCCCTTTTCGAGGAGTTCTTCAGTGCCCGGCATCATCTGGTGGAGCATGCCGCGCCATTTGAGTTCTTCTACAAAATTCATTGTATTGTATGTGTGTTTTGTTGATTTTGAGGCAAAGGTACGAAATTTTTAAGTAATAAGTAATAAGTAAGAAGTAATACATTTTGGCTGAAAAGCTAAATGTTGTACTTCTTACTTGTGGCGAGCCCAAATGCGTTAAAGTGAGCAAGAGTGTATTACTTATTACTTATTACTTATTACTTAATAAAAAAAGCAGTCATCTGTCTCCCTATGTCTCCTCCCCTCGGGGGTGATGTCCCATGATTGGGGGTTGTAGTGCAGACCGAAGCTGAGGTCGAGGCCTGCTTGCAGTAGCTGACGGGCCAGGGCGGGCTTGCCGCGGAAGCCGTGTACGGTCCACTGCGTGGTGGGACGTAGCTGCTTGTGCAGACGCAAAAGGCGGTCGAAACAGCGCACAATGTGGAGCGTGACGGGCTTGCCGTAGGCTTCTGCCATGCCGATCTGTAGGCGGAAGATGCGTTCTTGCTCGTCGAGCGGTGCACCGCGCAGGGAGTCGAGTCCGCATTCGCCCAGAGCGACCACCTGGGGGTGCTGCAGTAGCTGGGGAAGTGCCTGGAGCATTTGCTCTGTCTGCGAGGCGTCGGCCGTCCACCAGGGGTGTATGCCCGCGGAGTAAGTGGCTCCCTCGCGTGGCTGAAACTCTTCGGGGTGGAGGGTCCACTCCATGGGGAGGTTGATCGTGGCGTCGGTGGCCTGGAGGTTGTGGGTGTGGAAATCGGACAACTAATATAAGTATTAAGTATAAAGTATTAAGTATTACATTCTTGCAATGTATTACGTTCTTGCGATTTCAGCCGATACTGGGGGCGACGCGTCCTCGCGTCGGCTCTGCCCCACCATTCACCCACTACTCAGTTCTGTGGGCGACGCGTCTCGCGTCGGCTCTGCCTGCGGGCAAGAAGGCTACTCATAGGATGTGTATTCGTGCGCTCTCGGACTGACTCTCTCTTGCGCTGACTCGGGCATCGAGCCCTCGCCACCGCGCCGAAGCGGGACGCTTCGCCCCCACTGCCTATGGGCTCACCTCTTGATTCGTGGTGATGCCGACGCGGGACGCGTCGCCCACAGAACTGAGTGATGGGGTGAGTAGGGGCTTTCCTTCTTATGCCGACGCGGGACGCGTCGCTCACAGAACTTATTTTTTTTTGGGGGGGGAGAAGAGGGGACGGAGAGTAACTAATGGCTGAGGCTGTGCTTGAGTATGAGTCGGCTCTCGGGTCCGAGGTTGAAGAGGAGGTCGACGATGCTGAGGTTGGGCAGGAAGCCTGTGCGCTCTCTGAACACTTGGTAGTAGGCTCGGGGGTGAAACGCTTGATCGCTCTCGGGCGTGGTCTTGGGCGAGATGATCGTGCGCAGGTCGCGACAGTCGGTGGTGGGGAGGGTGCTGACGTAGTCGGGGCTTGGGGTGATCTGGGGCGTGAGTTGCAGCAGATCGAGTATGAGGGTGCGCAGGTCGGTGTTGAAGCAGACGAGGCGTTCGTAGGGACGGTCGTAGAGCTGGCGGAAGTCGTCGGCATAGTATTCGAAGTAGGGACTGCTCTCGTAGGCTGAGACGAGGGCGTTCCAGTGGAGGTGACGCCAGTTGCCGTGGGAGGAGATGCGCACGTCGCGCATGGGGGTGTGGCCGCCGTTTCCCTCGCGCACCACGGGGATGGTGAGTGCCTGCGGCCCTTGTGGGGTGGCTATGTAGCAGCGGTTGCGATAGGTCTGCTTGATGAAGTGTTCGCCTTGATCTTCTATGGCCACAGGGTCGGCATAGAGGTGGGCGAAGTATTGGATGGGGGGGAGGTAGAGGGAACTGGTTATAATCATAGTAAGAAGTAATAAGTAAGAAGTAATAAGTAATACATTCTGGCTATCAATATCCCTATAGAACTGGTTGGAACGGCTTTTAGGAATGGTCGTTGGTCGATGATAGTAAAGATGTATTACTTATTACTTATTACTTATTACTTTGAATTTACTTATTACTTTGAATTTATTTGGTAATTACGATCCGTCCTACGAGGGCGTCGTGGGGGATGATGAGGAAGGAGTCTGTGCGTGTCTCTATCCAGTAGTAGTCGCGCAGGAGGCGGGCACGCTCTACGGGGGTGCCGTCGAGCAAGAGGTGGCCGTCGGGGGTGGCGCTGACGTTTTGACAATGCTCGTAGTGCTGCATGAGGAATGCCAGGAGGCGGGCATTGTAGGGGGTGACGCGGATGGACTCTCCTCGGCGGGGAATGGTGATGGGGCGTGCATCGGGCGAGGTGCGTGCGGGCAGGAACTTCTGTCTGACGGGGTCGATCCATACCGTCTCGCCGGGCAGTGCGCTGCAGGTGCCGGTGAGGGTGGTCTCGCCACCTTGTGGGGTGGGGATGGTGTAGACTAGGGTGTCGCCTCGCTGGGGTGTGCGGTAGCCCCATCGGTGGTAGCCCCAAAGGCTTTCGCCGGGGAGGCGCAGGCCGTAGTAGGTGAGGCTTACGAGGGCGTGCTGATTGTTGGCCAGGCGGATGTGACCCAAGAGGCATAACCTTACTACTAGGAGCATTACTATCGCTACCGCTCCATACACTAAGAGCCTCATGCTCCAGCCCCCGCCCCGTGGAGAGGGGGAAACGGATGAGGTGGTATGTAGGCGGAAGGATAGATGCATGCGCTTCGTTATAAGTATTAGGTGCTGGGGGAGAGGCTTCTTGCTGTTTGGCTTTTATCTATGCTTATGTATTCTTATCTATGCTTATAGATTCTTATCTATGCTCGGCGTCGAGCCTCGCATAGATAGCCGAAGCGAGACGCTTCGCCCCCACTGCCTATGAACTTACTTCTTGATTTGTGGCGATTCCGACGCGAGGACGCGTCGCCCCCGGTATTGGCTGAGGACTTGGAAGAATACTTCCTGCTCGCTCGAGATTCCGACGCGAGGACGCGTCGCCCACGGTATTGGCTGAGGGCTTGGAAGAATATTTCTTGCTCGCTCGAGATGCCGACGCGAGACGCGTCGCCCACGGTATTGGCTGAGGGCTTGGAAGAATACTTCTTGCTCGCTCGAGATGCCGACGCGAGACGCGTCGCCCACGGTATTGGCTGAGGACTTGGAAGAATGTATTACTTGTTACTTATTACTTATTACTTATTACTTGAAGTGAGTAAGAATGTAATACTTAATACTTTATACTTAATACTGTCCCCCAAGGGGACCTTACTTAATGTCCCACACGCGCTTGAACACGCGGTCCCAGCGTACGTGGCCGTCGAACCATCCGTAGTCATCGTCGAGCGAGAGCCATACGAAGAGGGGTTTGCCCACGATGTGGTCTTCGGGCACGAAGCCCCAGAAGCGGGAGTCGGCGGAGTTGTCGCGGTTGTCGCCCATCATCCAGTAGTAGTCGAGCTTGAAGGTGTAGTCTGATGTGGGGCGGCCGTTGATGTAGATCTTGCCGCTGCGCACTTCGAGTTTGTTGCCTTCGTATACGCGGATGGGGCGCTCGTAGATGGGCAGGTTGTCGAGGGTGAGGTGGATGTGTGCTCCCTTCTTGGGTATCCAGATGGGGCCGTAGTTGGCGGTGGTCCATCCTGTCACCTTATTCTGCGGGTAGAGCCAGTCGGCAGCGGGCTCTGCGGGACGTATGGACGCTACGAGGTCGGGACGGTGGGAGAGCACTTGGTGTACGTGGGCGGTCATGGGCATCCATAGGGTGTTGCCATTGCGCTGCGTGTTGAGGTCTTCCTCCGTGATGCCGAGCTCACGGATGAGGTCGTCGGGGAGGTCGGTGCGGAGCTTTACTTCGTAGGCGAACTGCACGTTCTGGGGCTGTGGCTGTGCGTGGCCGTTGAGGTAGATCACGTTGTTGCGGATCTGGAGTGTCTGTCCGGGCAGACCTACGCAGCGCTTCACGTAGTTTTCACGGCGGTCGGTGGGTCGGGCTACGATCTCGCCGAAGTCTTCACGATCGGAGCGCATATAGGCTGTGCCTGCGGCATAGAGTCGGCTGAAGAATTGCTGTTGCTCCTCGTAGCTCATGCCTTTGTGGAGCGAGGCTGAGGCGAGTGTGGGCTCTTGGCCTATGGCTGTGGCGGGCTGTCCGAGGGCTTGGTCGCCGAGCTGGTAGGCCAGGCGGTAGTAGTCTTGATTTTGCTGTCGGAGGGCTACGGTGTCGCCCGCGGGATAGTTGAACACGACGATGTCGCCCAGCTTGACGTGGCCGAGTCCTTCTACGCGGCGATAGTCCCAATGTGGGTGTTCCAGATAGCTCTTGCAGCCGAGTATGGGCAGCGTGTGCTGCGTGAGGGGCATGGTGAGGGGTGTCTGGGGTATGCGGGGGCCGTATGAGAGTTTCGACACGAGGAGGTAGTCGCCCGTGAGGAGTGTCTTCTCGAGCGATGAGGAGGGGATGACGAAGTTTTGGAAGAAGAACTGGTTGAGGAAGTAGATGGCCACGAGGGCGAAGGTGATGGCGTCGACCCAGCTCATGGTGAAGCGGGTGGCGGGGCTTACTTCGGGTTCACGCCACCATCCCCACTTGATCTTGCGCGTCACGTAGAGGTCGAAGATGAAGGGCACTACAAGGAGTCCCCACCATGACTTGACCCATAGGAGGAATGCCAAGTAGAGCACCATGACAATCCCAAACTTTACCCACGATTTTTTGGACTTGGTTCCGCCATTGGGGGTCTTTTGGTCTTTGGCTCCGCCAGTGATGGATTGGGGGATATTGCTGGAATGAATCTTATACGTTTCCATGCTGCATGGTGTGGCTTAGAACTTAAACAAATCGTCGGTCGTGAGCAGTCCTTCGTGGGTGGCGGTGAACTCTGCTGCGAGCACTGCTCCGAGTGCGAATCCGCTGCGGTTGTGGGCGGAGTGGGTGATCTGTATCATGTCGGCTGGCGAGTCGTAGGTGATGGTGTGGATGCCGGGCACTTCGCCCTCGCGTATGGCGTCGATGCGGAGTTGGTTCTTGGGGGTGTCTTGTGTGCCGCTGATGGTGCCGTCGGCATTGCGCACTTGACCTTTTACCCAGGAGTCTTTGCGGTCGAGCTCGGCGCATACTTGCTCTGCCAGGGTGATGGCGGTGCCGCTTGGTGCGTCGAGTTTGTGGATGTGGTGGGTTTCTACTTCTGCGACGTCGTAGGTGGGGTAGGCGTTCATGATGCGCGCCAGGTACTTATTGACGGCTGAGAAGATGGCCACGCCGAGTGAGAAGTTGGATGCCCAGAAGAGTGTGTGTCCGCCTTCGGCGCATTCGCGCTTCACGTCGGCTTCGTGCTCTTTGAGCCATCCGGTGCTGCCGCTCACCACCTTGACGCCTTGTTCCCAAGCGCGGAGGTAATTGCCGTAGGCTGCTGAGGGTGAGGTGAACTCGATGGCTACCTCGGCGCTGCGAAATGCGTCGGAATCGAAGTCAGCGGTATTGTTCACGTCGATGATGCAGGTGATCTCGTGACCTCTCTGTCGTGCTATATCTTCTATCATGTGGCCCATCTTGCCGTAGCCAATCAGTGCTATTTTCATTGTTTATAGGGGTTTGTTGTGTTGATGTTGTGGGCAAAAGTAATACTTTTTTTAGAAGTATTAAGTATAAAGTATTAAGTATTACATTCTCCCAAGGGAAAGTATTGAGTATAAAGTATTTAGTATAAAGTATTAAGTATAAAGTATTAGGTATTACATTCTCCCAAGGGAAAGTATTACATACAGGTATGAATCTTGGCTATAATGCTTGCGCCAGATTGTAATACTTAATACTTTATACTTAATACTTTATACTTAATACTTCGTTGTTAATCAGCGGTCTTGTGCTCTCCATGATCTCGAAGAGTTCGTCGAGGGTTTCGGCACGGAGCATGGCGATGCGTGTCTGCCGGAAGTTGGGCAGTCCCTTGAAGAGGGGTGTGGCGGCGAGGTGGCGGCGTATGTGGAGTATGCCTCGATATTCGTCGATGCGTGCTACGCTTTGTCGCACTTGCTCCTTGAGTACGTCGAGTTTCCAGTCGGGCGACATTGGGGGGTAGGCTGAGGGGATAACGCCCGTGACGCTGTGGTCGGTGGGTTGGAGGGCGTCGTGCATCTCCTTGAATATCCATGGGCGGCCGAAGGTGGCTCGGCCCACCATGATGGCGTCTACTCCGTAGCGCTCGAATGCTTGGACGGCATCTTCTGCCGAACAGATGTCGCCATTGCCTATGATGGGGATGTGCATGCGTGGGTTGCGCTTCACTTCGCCTATGAGACTCCAGTCGGCTTCTCCTGTATACATCTGTGCGCGTGTGCGGCCGTGGATGGTGAGGGCTTGTATGCCGCAGTCTTGCAGTTGTTCGGCCAGGGGTACGATGATCTTGTGCTCTGCGTCCCATCCGAGGCGTGTCTTGGCGGTGACGGGCACCTTGACGGCGTCGACCACGGCTCGGGTGATCTCGAGCATGCGGGGCACGTCTTGCAGGAGTCCTGCGCCTGCGCCTTTACCTGCTACGCGCTTTACGGGGCAACCGAAGTTGATGTCGAGCACGTCGGGGTGGGCGCGCTCTACTACGATCTGTGCGGCATCGCGCACGGCGATGGGGTCTTTGCCGTATATCTGGATGGCTACGGGGCGTTCTGCCTCGCAGACGGTGAGTTTCTCAATGCTTTTGTTGACCATGCGCACGAGTGCGTCTGCGGCTACGAATTCGGAGTAGACCATGGAGGCTCCGAGTCGGCGGCAGAGCAGACGGAAGCCTATGTCGGTCACGTCCTCCATCGGAGCGAGGAGTACGGGGCGGGGGCCAAGGTTGAGGGGACCGATGTTCATATGATTAAATTAAGTAATAAGTAAGAAGTAATAAGTAATACATTCTTGCTCATTCTTCTTCAAGGTTGCAAGTCTGCTCAGTGTCTACTGAGAGGGCGGGAGGAGAAGTGGGCAATGCGCAACCAGTATCGGGGGCGACGCGTCCTCGCGTCGGCAGTAACAAGTCTGCTTCAGTTGATGAATGCATATAACAATGGGAAGAGATCTTTACCTCTTTTGCCGACGCGGGGACGCGTCGCCCCCAGTATCGGCTGAAAGACGGGGAGGTGGGGGAGGTTCTCCCCCATTCTGTAGGTGCATCCTGCCGACGCTAGAGGGCTATGAAGAGGGCTGCTATGACATTGTTGAGCACGTGTGCGGTGAGGCAGAGCTTGAGATTGCCTGTGCGGAGGTAGAGCATGCCGAAGAGGAAGCCTACGACGAGGGCGGGGATGCCTTGTGCTAAGTTGCCGTGGATGAGGGCGAAGGCTATGGCGGCGATGAGGGCTGCTGCCCAACCGGGAAGACCCCAGCGGTAGAGGCCGCGCACGATGCCTTGGCGAAACGTGAGCTCTTCGGCACAGGGACCTACGATGCAGAGCAACAGGAGGCACCAGGGATTGGAGAGCATGCCCTTGAAGAGCGTCTGCTCCGCCGAGTCGTCAATTCCGAGCCATGGGATAATTTCTCCGAGAAGGAGGGCTACGCCGATCGTGAGCAACACATAAATCGTGCCACGAAGCCACGTGATGGGACGCCTGGGCAGATGGCGCTTGATCGTGGGAAAAAGGTAAGAGCCCTGCAACGAAGCTTTTTGGACATCCGCAGGTTGAATGCTTGTTTGGTCATCCGCAGCTTGCTTACGCAGTGCGTCGGCGCTGACGAGGCGTCGGTAGAGGGATTCGGTGTGGTAGTAGTACCAGAGGCCGGCGGCGATGATGGTTTCTCCTATGAGCAGGCAGATGCCCGAGGGGATGGGCTCTACGTGAAGGCTTTCGAGCGGGAGACCTGATCCGAGCTTGTCGATGTTGGAGAAGAGCAGGGCTGCTAGTGACGACACTACCTGTACCACTGCAAAGAGCAGGAAGATTACGATGGATTGACTCATCTTGTGTTCAAACTATTTTATCTGAAGGGTTGACTCGTCTTGTCGAGCATTTTCTTGCTATGGGGGGGAGAATTGGGGGGGAGAATGGGGGATGGGTGTGGGGGAGGAGGTGGACGGAGACTACTCGCTCTGATCAAGCATTTTCCTCACGGTGTCGGCATCTTCGGAGAGTTGCTTTTGCAGGTCTTCGATGGAGGCGAAACGGTGCTCGTCGCGCACGCGGCGGTAGAAGCTGAGGGTCATGTGCTGGTGGTAGAGGGATGGACCGTCGTAGTCGAGCAGGTGGGCTTCGATGGTCTGGTCGTGGCCGTTGTCGAGGGTGGGTCGCCAGCCGATGTTGAGCATGGCTTTGTAGGTGAATCCGCCCACGGTGGCGCGTACGGCGTAGACGCCTCGTCCGGGGATGATTTGCTCTGCGCAGGAGGGCTGGAGGTTGGCTGTGGGGTAGCCCATGAGGGTGCCTTTGTGGCGGCCTTCTACGATGGTGCCCTCGATGGTGTAGGGGCGGCCCAGGCAGGCGCGTGCCATCTCGACGTTGCCTCCGGCGAGGAATCGGCGGGTGGCGGAGGAGCTGATGCGCAGGTCGCCATCGAGGGTGAAGGGCTGCTGGCGTATTACTTCGATGCCGAGAGAGCGTCCGTAGCTCACGTAGTCGCGGAAGGTGGCTGAGAGGTCGGAGCCGAAGTGGTGGTCGTAGCCTACGAGGAGGCACTCTACGTGGAGTTCCTTGCGGAGGATGAGGTCCATAAACTCGCGCGAGGTGAGTGTGGACATGTTGTGGTCGAAGTGGAGCATGGCGGCGCCGTAGAGTCCTGTCTCTGAGAGGAGTTGCAGCTTCTGCTCATTGGTGGTGAGGAGTTCGGGCCAATAGCGTGCTGGGGTAAGGGCCAAGCGGGGGTGCTCTTCGAAGGTGATCACCACGGGTAGCAATCCTCGCTTCTCAGCCTCGGCCTCGACCTGTGATATGAGGTAGCGGTGGCCGCGATGTACGCCGTCGAAGAATCCGATGGCGGCACACAGTCCTTGGCCTTCGGAGGTCTTAGGGCTGTGGCGGAACTGATGGAAGGTGTAGTTTGCCATAATCGTCAAAGTATTTAAACCATTCGCTTCCAGCGGGTGCCAGGAGGGCTTGCATGCCGCATTGGCGTGCTGCTTGGCAGTTGGTCTCGCTGTCGTCGAAGAAGAGTATGTCGTGGGGTGTGGCTGCTCCGAGGCCTTCTGCCACTCGGTGGAAGATCTCGGGGGCGGGCTTTTCGACGCCCATCTCGCAGGAGAGGAATATGTGGTCGAAGAAGTCGCTGACGTGGAGTCCTTTGTAGCGGAAGAATTGGTCTTGTGCCATGTGCCAATGGATGGCGTTGGTGTTGCTCAGGAGGTTGACGGAGTAGTGCTCACGGATGCGCAGGAGCATGTCGAGACGCTCGGTGGGTACGCCCATGTGGAGGAAACTCTCCCAGGCGTGGACGATGGCTTCGTCGGTCACGGAGGGGTCTTGGCTGAGCTTTCGCAGGGCTGTGCAGAACTGGGCTATGCTGATGCGTCCTTGCTCGAGCTGGCTGAAGATGCCGCTCTGCTTGAAGGTGCCGAGATAGGGGCGTATGTCTATGCCGAGGGCGGAGAACGAGCGGATCACTTGCTCGCGGTCGAGGTCGACCAGTACGCCGCCGAAGTCGAAAAGCAAGAGGGGAGCGTTGGGACTGGATGAGTGGATAGGCATAGCTATATGGGGAAGAGTTTTTTTATAGGCAGTGGGGGCGAACCGTCTCGGTTCGGCTTGTCGCGCGAGGCTCGATGCCGAAGTGGGGCAAAACTTTTTGCTTCTTATGGCAGCTTGGGCATTGAGCCCTTCGCTGTCATGCCGAACCGAGACGGTTCGCCCCCACTGCCTATGAGTAGACTTATAGTATTTTAATACTTAATACTTTTATACTTAATACTTAAAGATTGCCGCTTGCGACAATCTTATATAGCTTATCGCTGGGTCTTACTTTTTCGCTCACGGGGATGGCTACGCGCATGCCTTTCTTGGCTACGTCGACGGGGCCGTTGTCGCCATGGATGTCGGTGGCGGTGAGGTAGAGGGCTCCCGTGGTGGGGCCGATGATGAGGAGTTTGTCGCCTCGCTTGAATTCGCCAGCTTCGATGAGGAACTCGCCCACACCGAGCTTGGAGAAGTACTTCTGACCCTTGCCGATGTACTGCTTCTTCTCTGTGGCGGCGGAGCCGTATACGTCGCTCCATTCGCCGAGGCGCTGACCGAGGTAGTAGCCGTCCCAGAATCCGCGGTTGAACACGGTCTTGAGTCTTTCGTCCCACTGTGCCACCTTCTCCTTGGAGAATGTGCCATCCTCTACGGCAGCGATGGCTTCCTTGTAACACTGCACGACGGTGTAGACGTACTCTGCGCTGCGGGCGCGGCCCTCGATCTTGAACACGCTGACGCCGGCCTTCATCATGCGGTCGATGAAGCCGATGGTCTTGAGGTCTTTGGGGCTCATGATGTACTTGTTGTCGACGTCGAGTTCGATGCCTGTCTCGCGATCTTTCACCGTGTAGCTGCGGCGGCATACTTGCATGCACTGTCCGCGATTGGCGGAGCGTCCGAGGTTGTCGAGCGAGAGGTAGCACTTGCCGCTTACTGCCATGCAGAGGGCTCCGTGACAGAACATTTCGATGCGGATGGGTTGGCCTGAGGGGCCGCAGATGTGGTCGCGCTCGATTATCTGGTGGATGTGGGCTACTTGGTCCATGTTGAGCTCGCGAGCGAGCACGGCTACGTCGGCAAACTGGGCGTAGAATCTGAGGGCCTCGGCATTGGAGATGTTGAGCTGTGTGGAGAGGTGTACTTCTTGGCCGATTTGGTTGCAGTAGGTCATGACGGCTACGTCGCTGGCGATGACGGCGGAGATGCCGGCTTCGTGGGCAGCGTCGCAGATGCTGTGCATGAGGGGGATGTCTTCGTCGTAGATGATGGTGTTGACGGTGAGGTAGCTCTTCACGCCTTGCTCGGAGCATTGGTGGGCAATGTCGTGGAGGTCGGCTATGGTGAAGTGGCTGGCACTGTGTGCTCGCATGTTGAGCGCTTCGATGCCGAAGTATATGGAGTCGGCCCCTGCCTTGAGGGCTGCGGCAAGCGATTCGCGCGAGCCTACGGGGGCCATTATTTCAAAATTGGCCATTTTGATAGGGGGAAGTAATAAGTAAAAAGTAATAAGTAATAAGTAATAGGGCTGACGCCGTGGGGGACTAGGGGATTCTAGGGGGGACTAGGTGTTCTAGGGGATTTTCTAGGGATCTTTTATTCTATCCTTGTGCCTTTGGAGGTGTCTCTTATGCTGTCTGCGCGGGTGATGATGACGCGACGCACGCCGGCTTCTACGGCAGATAGGGAGTTCTCGATCTTGGGAAGCATGCCACCCGATATGGTGCCGTCGGCCTTGAGCTGACTGAAGGTGGGGCGCGTGATGAGGGGGATTACGCTCTCTTCATCGTCGGGATGGGTGAGCACGCCAGCGTGTTCGAAGCAGTAGACGAGTGTCACCTCTATGCCTTCGTGGGCTAGGGCTTTAGCTGTCTCGGAGGCTATGGTGTCGGCATTGGTGTTGAGCAGTGAGCCTTGTCCGTCGTGGGTGAGGGGGGCCATCACGGGGGTGATGCCCGAGGCGAGGAGGAAGGCGAGTCGTGAGCCGTCGGCATGGTCGACGTCGCCCACGAATCCGTAGTCTACTCCATTTCGCAGCGGACGGCGGTGGGAGCGGATCACGTCCATATCGGCACCGGTGAGTCCGAGTGCGTTTACGCCGTGAGCTTGGAGTTG
This sequence comes from Alloprevotella sp., assembly GCA_050873845.1. Taxonomy (GTDB): domain Bacteria; phylum Bacteroidota; class Bacteroidia; order Bacteroidales; family Bacteroidaceae; genus Alloprevotella. The sequence continues at coordinate 7,176 of JBNMGC010000022.1, read as the reverse complement.
AGCCACGAGGCTCTTGTTGACGAGTCCGGCATAGACCATGGTTACGACGCGGAGCATCTGTGCGTCGGTGATGCGTCGGCCGTCGACCATCTGTGTCTCGATGCCGAGCTGAGCGGCTACGTCGGTAGCTGTGCGTCCGCCTCCGTGGACCAATACTTTTTCGCCCTCGAGTGCGGAGAAGTCTTGCAGCAAGAGGTTTAACGATTCGGGCGTCTCTACGATCTTGCCGCCCACTTTTACGATAGTGACTTTACGTTTCATGTTGCAAAGATAACTTATATTTTTCTTACCCGACCACAATCTTCGCCTTTTTCCCAAATAGGTGGCTAAGGATGTTGGTATCGAAGCCTCTTTTTGCGTAGAGGATGTGTCGCTGAAATAGCGTGTATTGAAAATCTTAGGCATTCTGTAATGAAAATCTTGGGGAATTTGTATTTTTGCGAGAAGGAAAGACTGAGATATGGTCTATATGGAAACTTCTTTAATTATAGATGAATTGTAATAAACGGATGAAAGGTTTGATTAATGTAAATGATGTATCCTATCAGAATCTGATAGACAACATAGCTACACTGTGGGGTGAGGCAAGAGCCAAGGCTATCACGGCGGTCAATACAGAATTGCTTGATGCCAATTGGCAAACAGGCAAATATATTGTAGAATATGAGCAAGGAGGTAAGCAAAGAGCTGAGTATGGTAAACAATTACTCGTAAACCTTGCCAAAGATTTGACGGCAAGAAATGGTAAGGGCTTTAATCGCACGAATCTTACCTATATGCGTAAGTTGTATTTAGCTTTCCCAAAATGTGGGACACTGTCCCACAAATTGACATGGAGTCATTACTATGAACTGCTGAAGTGTGATAATACATTAGAAATGCAGTTCTATTACAAAGAGTGTATTAAAGAAGGTTGGAAAGTTAGGGAGTTAAAGAGACAGATGAAAAGTTGTCTGTTTCAAAGGATTGCGCTGAGTATAGATAAAGCTGGAGTGTTGGCTTTGGCTAACGAAGGGCATCAAGTGCAAACTCCCCAAGATATAATCCGAGATCCCTTTGTACTTGAATTTGCTGGTCTTCCTAGGCAGAAGCGTTACAAAGAAAGCGACTTAGAAAAGGCATTGAAAGACCATATGGAGCAATTCCTTTTGGAGATGGGGCGTGGCTTTGCTTTTGTAGGCAGGCAGTATGCTATGCAGATAGGTAGCCGACAGTTTAAAGTAGACTTGGTGTTTTACCACTGTATATTGAAGTGCTATGTGTTGATAGACCTCAAGCGTGCAGAGATAAGACATGCTGACGTTGGGCAGATGAATCTCTACCTTAACTATTTCAAGACGGAGGTGAATCAAACAGATGATAACCCGCCTATTGGCATAGTCCTAGGAGCAAGAAAAGATGAACTTCTGATGGAATATGCCTTAGAGGGAATTGCTAATCAACTTTTTGTGGCACGCTATCAACTTTATCTTCCCAAACGAGAGGAGCTGCAGGCACAGCTTGACAAATTGTTGGATGAGGCAGAAAAATGATTTTTTAGCTATCAAGTGTGGGTGTAATCGACTTTTATGCATGATATTTTGTTGTGGGAGAACATAACTGAGGATGATTCTGCGAAGTTACACACAGCACTTTTTAAAATAACAAAAAGGGCTACCCCTTCTCACAAAGTAGAGAGGGGGTAGCCTTATTAATTATCCGACAGGAGCGGTCGTTAGTCTTCGACTGCGTTCCACTCGAAGCGGTTGCTCTGGAAGGAGCCGTTGTATTCTTCGTCGGAGGGCTTGATCTGTGTGTTGTCGCCTCCGTCGCCGCTGAGTTGGCCTGAGAGCGAGAGGATGGCATCCTCGGTCTGCATCTTGATGACGAGAGTCTCGGGAGCTATATATGTACGTTTCATGTGTTGTAAGTCGTTTTAATCGTTGTATAAGATAGGTTGCATTTCAGCATAATATTCAAGCAAGCTTGATATTGACTATCTCTGTGTGAATGCTTTATTTTACGATGAACTTCTTTCCGCCCTTGATGTATACGCCCTTCTCGAGGTGGCTTACGCGCACGCCCTGGAGGTTGTAGATAGGAGCGTCTTCGGCAGCGCCTTCATTATTGAGTTCGGCAGCGGTGATGCCTGTGGTCTGACCATCGAAGCTGATGAGCATGCCGTTGGAAAGAGTTTTGCCATTTCCGATGAAGTAAGCGCGGCAGGGGCCGAGTGTAGCGTTTTCGCCACCGGTCATGATTCTCTGTACGCCGTCTTGGTCTACCACGCCATAGTAGCCCTTCATAGAGAAGTTGGCTTTATAGTTACCTCTCATCGTGACGGGTGAGAAGGTTACGCCGGTCGACTGGTTTGAGCTGGCTACTTGACCTGCGAAGATGAATGGATTTTCGCTTGTGAAGGCCTGTTCTTTGTTGAAGTAGATGAGGTAAGGTGTGTTCCACTCCATTGCGCCATCAAGGCTTTTGAAGTTGATCAAGTCGTCTGTGCAATAGGTGAGCTCCTGTACCTTAGTGGCTCCGAGTGCTTCAGCTGTAGTAGAGAATGGAAGGCAGATGGTGTTCCATCCCTTCTTGAAGGTGCGGGTCATGATGACGTTGGCCAATCCTGCGCTGGTGGCGATATCGGCATTGTCGGAGATGGTGGTGGTGGGTGCGAAGGTGACGTAGATGTCTTGATTGAAAGACTGTGCCATATCAATATGAATACTTGCAGTCATTTGGTTACCCTCTAAATTGGCTGTAACTTTAACAGGAATATTTCCTAATCCAGGTCCTACCCAATCATCCTCTGCGAAGGAGGGATCGTCGCCTGCAGTGATGGTAATATTCTTGGAGGCACTATAGGTATTGCCATTTTGAGTGAGGTTCGTCACTTCAATGTTTCCTACGCCCATGGCATCTTCACCCGAACCTAAAATGAAATTGCGAAGTTTGAAGGTTTTGCTACCGTCGCTTTCCTTTACGAGTTGAATCGTTGTAGGCTGCGGAGCTGTATAGTCTGTGGCGCTATCTAAAGTTATTGCAACAACGAGGTCGTTTGAGTAGTCGTATTGCTCTACGATATGGATCGTATAGGTGGTTTGTGCATCAGGATTGGTTGTAGCATCATAGTCCTCAGCTGTAACAACGATTTTGTAGGTATTTTCGTCTACAGATTCCTTAGTAACCGTTGCGCCCTGACCTTTCTTTGTGTAGCCAATCTTCGATGCATCGAACTTACCATTAACAGTTAAGGTATAGTCCGTATCGCTATTATCAGAGGTCTTGCTGATAGATTTGCCATCGTAGGTGATATCGGTAAGGCTGTGATAGTAAACGAACTTTACATCATCAATAGATAAAGAGTTTTCCTTTCCTAAGTCGTTTCTGTTGCCGAAATAGTTTCCAGCGCAAAATATCAAGTTGACCTTTTCGGGAGTTTCTGAATTTTTGTAGTCGAAGTCAATGGTCTTGCTTGTCCATTCTGATGCGGCTCCTGTAATGGAAGTATTAATGCTTGCAATAAGTTTGGCATCAGCACTCGGTGTGCAGTTGGTGTTAGTTCCTAATATGTAGGTGTCACGATCGATCATAGTTTCCTCGCTACCATTGTAACCTACTTTTTGCTTACCTGTGAATGTTCCTTTCCAAAGGTAAGCAATAACGGAAGCATTCTCATCGGTCTTGCGCACCGATTTGTACTTAAATGAAATAGCATCTGGGTGCTTTGTAAAGTTCATGCCGCCAAAAGTACCACCATCTGCTTCTTTGATGGCAACTATCGCTACTCTTGCATAAGACCAAGGTGTTCCTAAGGTAAGATATCCAGGTGCTACGGAGCCAATTTTACCAAAGCCACAGAATTTGTTTGTTAGTACAGCATACTTGTTGCCATCATCAGATCCTTCTGTGACAAGACCCGAAAAATGCTGACTGGCTTGATATACATTAGAACCATTCCACCCCTTAGGGTCGGTACCTGTATCTTCGTATTTGCCTCCTCCATAATAGGCTTTACATGTTTTCCAATTGTCAAAACCTATATTAGGAAGCTGCTGAGCGTATGTGTGAGCGGTGCTGCATGCAGCTAAGGCTATTATAGAAAAGATGAATTGCTTCATAGCTATATGTTGTGTTTACTTGATTACTTTCTTACCGTTGATGATAAAAATACCACTTTTCGCAGTGTTTGTGCGGATGCCGCTAAGCGTAAAGATTGCGCTTTTTGACGTAGCAGTGTTTGCAATGGTCTTAATGGAAGATACGACTTTATTCTCTTGACCAACAACGACGTTGATCACTTGATCAAGGCTTGTCATATTGATATCGATGTTTACGTAGAGGTTGTCCTCAGAGAATTTTCCTGCGAGAACGATAGGCACTTGATCGAGTAGTCCCTCTTCGCTTGCGAGCCAATAGTCAATCTTAGGATCATCTCCAGGCACAATAGCGATGGTCTGGTTGGTAGTGATTTTGTTGATACCATTTTCGGTTTCCATCTGCACGCCTTTGAGGTCGATGTTGCCCACGCCTGTGGTATCAATTACTCCCTCATCTTCGGTGATAAGACAGAAATTCTTCAGTGAAAAGTCACAAGTACCATCCTCGTTTTTGGTGATTTGGATGTTGGCGGGAATACTATCAGTGGAGTCTCCATTGACTGTAACAACGATTTTCTCGTTGTAAGTCTTTGTGCTTTGTGCCATGCCTGCTACAGCAGTGAGGCCGAGGATGAGAGAGAGTAAAATCTTCTTCATTTGCGTAATGTTTTTTTGTTATTGCTTTGTTTGTTGTTTATCTTGAAATGGAATAGGGCTTCAGGCCTTAGAACAAATAGTTGAATCCCAATGTGCCGTAGATGGGGAAGAGTTTAAAGGTGACGCTCTCATAGTCGGAGGGGAAGATGCTGTTCAGCCCCCAAGTGAGGTTGGCCGATACGGAGAGGTGCTTGTAGGCTTTGAATTCCCCGCCTACTTGCAATCCCCATGCGAAGCGGCGAAGGTCTTTGGAGAAATCGTAGTCGGCGCTGGTCACGTAGGTGAGAGCCCCTGTGGGGTCGGGCTGGCGGATGTAGCTCACGTCGTTGTCGTCTTTGCCATAAGCAGATCCTGTGAATGATCCATTGATGAGGTAAGAGAAGTAGGGACCTGCTTGTATTTGCCAACGATCGTTGAAGGCATAGGTAGCCAAAATGGGGAAAGTGAGGTATTTATTGTTGACTTCTGTCTTGACGTTGCCCCAGTAGGCACCTTCAATCTTTCCCGAACCATCGGTGGAGTAGGCCACGAGGTGATAGTTCTTCACACGGGCATCAGTCTTCATACCTTTGTTTTCAAATCGTATGCCTATCATTGTGCCCCAATGCTGGGTAAACTTGCGTTGTGCTGCACCTTCGAGTTGGATACAGAGTGTGGGGTTGTAGCTATTGATCTTTCTGATCTCGGCGGGCAGGGGAATGGGTGATGTGCCGCCTATGCTGAATCCTGCACCGATGCGTACGTGCCAACCGCGCAGGGCGGCCTTGATGAGGTTGGTATCTGTTTCCTTTGCTTCTTTTACTTTCTGTGCTTGGAGGCTGAGGAGAGGAAGCATTGCGGCTATAATGAGGAGAATCTTTTTCATTGAGGGGTGTGGGGTATTATTATATGATGGGGAGAGTGCTTCTCGAAATGTTTCCGTGAGAGAAGATGAGGAGAATATGTTATTCCTCATAGTTCACTTTGAGTTTCCTTACATAAAGGGTAGAGCCTACAGCACCCTCAAAGTAAGCACCATCTCGGCTTGATGTGGCCACAACAGCTATGGCATAACCATTTCTTGCTAAGCGGTCGGTATCGAACGTCTTACCATTCATGGGTTTGAAAAGTTCGCTGAAGTGTGTCCAATCTTGCGGTTCTCCAGGATCGTCTATGCGAGCCATGAGCACGATGCGGTCGGAGGTAAGTACGTCGTCGCCATCGAGAGCTTGGAAGTTGTTGGGGTCGACTTCATAGACCACGGCGTAGATATCTGCTTTATCGCGTCGATCGGGAATGGGAGTCTTGTTGATATCCTTAAACACGTCGCCTGCCTTGTATTTGTAATCTCCCTCGAGACGAATGGGTCGCTTATTGTCAAGCACCTGCAGACCGAACGCGGTCGCCTTTCTAGGTAACTTCATGGCGATGCCCACGTCGAATGTTCCCAAGAAGATGCTTCCTGCAGCCAAGGGCATACCTACGTCGGCTCCGAATGACCCCGTGCGGCAGGTGGTAAGCTTTACAGCGGGCATGCCATTCTCATCGAGTATTGGGGCAGTAGGGTATTGTTCGGGTTTTTTGGCTATGCCTGTGCGGACGTATCCGCCATTGCCTGTAGCCCAATAGTCAAGCTCGTTTCCGTCTTCGTCCTTTTCATACCACGTATAATATCTTGAATTCTCAGGAATTTTATAACCAGCAAAGTTCATCTCGCTGATGGCCATTGGGTAGTTGAAGGCTACGGTATAGTCTTTATGCCAATTGCCGTCTTGGGAGTGGGTGGTGTAGATTTGGGGGGTGGTGAAGTCGCGTGTGATGCCGTTGGCGTCGGCCACCTCTTCGCCGTTTACCTTAGCGGTGATGCGTGTGTAGGGCATGAGGTTGAATATGGGGGCGAACGATGAACGGTCTGTTCCGAGCTTCACTGTGAAACTGATGCGGTGAGTCTCTTCGTTAATCTTTACCTTACCTATCCAGATGTTTTCTCCCTCGGGATTTTGCTCTGTGGCATTGAGGTGGGCGTAGTGGTTGTACCATGTGGTGTCCACTCCCGTGATGTCACACTCCGCGCTAAGCGGTTCGTCCTGGATGCAGGAGTTGAGTGTGCTGAGGGATAGGGCTGCGATGAGGAGGGGGTGTATGAGTTTCATATTAATGGGTTTGCTGCTTGGGGGTGGGGCTCACCATGGGTGGGGTGGGCGGGGTTTAGTATTTGTGAGGGGAAAGGGTGATTGTGGAGGGGGGCGCTATACTTAGATTCTTTAGTATCTGTTTACTGCGTGCAAAGGTACGAAAAATTATGTCAATTATTCCGGTTTTCTTGATATTCAAGTGATTTGTACCGGTAATTCTTGGGTTTACCAAGTATTATGAAGTAAAGTAATAAGTAATAAGTAATAAGTAATAAGTAATAAGTAATAAGTAATAAGGCTAGTAAGCTCTCAGCCAATACTGGGGG
>JBNMGC010000021.1:0-26717 GCA_050873845.1 Alloprevotella sp. | reverse complement strand
TGGGCGACGCGTCCCGCGTCGGCTGAGCCTGCGAGCAAGAGGTGAGCCCTTAGGAAGTGGGGGCGAAGCGTCTCGCTTCGGCTTGCCATGCGAGGCTCGAAGCCGAAGCTTGGCAAAAGTTTATGCTTTTTCTCTTACGCAGACTCGGGCTTCGAGCCCTTCGCCTGCGTGCCGAAGCGAGACGCTTCGCCCCCACTTCCTAAGGGCTCACCTCTTGCTCGCAGGCTCAGCCGACGCGGGACGCGTCGCCCACAGAACTGGGTGAAAGCTTGCAAGAATGTATTACTTATTACTTGTTACTTAACGTGATCCAGAATGTATTACTTATTACTTCTTACTTATTACTTAAATAATAAAGCATGTACAAATCAATCCTCCGTCTCGGCATACCTATAGCCATCGGGCAGTTGGGTGTCATCATAATGGGGTTTGCCGACACCATGATGGTGGGACAATATAGCACGGATGCCTTGGCGGCAGCCTCGTTTGTCAACGCCGTGTTCAATCTCGTCACCTATATGCTCCTGGGCTATAGCTACGGACTCACACCACTTGTAAGTGCGCACATGGGGCGTGGCGAACGTGCCCAAGCTGGTGCTGCACTTAAACACGGACTCGTCTGCAACGTGGCCTTTGCCACCCTCATACTTGGAATCATGCTTGTGGTCTACGCCAATGTAGACCGCTTGGGGCAGCCCGCAGAACTCCTTCCCCTGATCCGTCCCTACTTCCTCACCATCTGGGTATCGATGCTGTTCGTGGCACTCTTCAACACCATGAGGCAGTTTACTGACGGCCTCTCCGAAACCTCCACTGGCATGTGGGTACTCCTCATTGGAAATGCACTCAACATCGTGGGCAACGTGCTGCTCATCTACGGTGTAGGCCCCTTTCCACGCCTCGGACTGCTCGGTGCGGGGCTGAGCACAATGACCTCGCGCATCGTGATGGCCGTGGTGCTCGGCGCACTCCTCCTGTGGCGCCGTCATTATGCCGACTTCCGCGAAGGATTTCGCTCCATCTCCCTGCGCTGGGACGAACTTAAGCGCGTCAACCACCTCTCACTACCCGTCTCCCTGCAGATGGGCATGGAGACAGGAGCATTCACCGTGAGCGGTGTGATGGCAGGATGGCTCGGTGCAGTAGATATGGCCACCTTCCAGATCATGATCACGCTGGGCGGCTTGGGCTTCTTGCTCTATTATAGTTTCGGCTCGGGCATTAGCATTCGCGTGGCCAACTTCTATGGACAAGCCGACTGGACCAACGTGCGCCGTTCTGCCCGTGCCGGCATGCACATACTGCTCGCCATGATGGTCTTTTCCTCGTCTATCTTCTATTTCGGAGGAGAAACGATTATACGCTGCTTCACGTCCGATCCCGCCGTCGTATCCCTTGCGCTCAGTCTCATCTTCCCCCTCATACTCTATCAGCTCGGCGACGCCATGCAGATATGCTTTGCCAATGCCCTGCGCGGCACCTCCCACGTGCTACCCATGATGTGGATAGCCTTCGTTAGCTACATCGTGGTCAACATCCCCGCCTCCTACCTCCTGGCGTTTCCCTTGGAAATGGGCATCACGGGGCTCTATCTCGCCTTCAGCCTCGGACTCTTTGTGGCAGCGGGCCTATTCTGCTGGCAGTTCTACCGCGTGTGCAGAAAGCATGGATGAGGCACATGCCAAGGGAGTCATGAGTATGCGAAGTGGGCATGGATGAACCATAAAAACGGCCCACCCCCTTGGCACACTGCACAAAAAGCCGTACCTTTGCTAAGCACATACAAGCTATCACACCTACGCTCTATATGACCGACGAACTCCATCATTATCTGCAGCGCCATCGGCGCTCCGTGCAGCTCAAGCAACTTGGCATACTCAAGGCCATAGATGCTATCTGTACGCGCAATCACATAGATTATTGGCTCGACGGCGGAACCATACTCGGTGCCGTGCGTCATGGAGGTTTTATCCCTTGGGACGACGATATCGACATTGCCATGCGACTCGAAGATCTGCCTCGATTCGTAGAAGCCGCTCAGCGCGAACTTCCCGAAAGCCTCTACATACAGACTCCCAAGACCGATGCATCCGTTCGCCTACCCATCTACAAGGTGCGCGATCGCGACTCATTCCTCGTAGAGGCTGCCGACGACTTTGCTCGTCCTTACGGCAAGGGGCTCTACGTCGACATCTTCCCGATGATGCCCTATCCCAGTGTGTCGAAGAAGTTTGTGCGTCGCGTCACGCGAGGGTATTGCCGCGCCAATGCCATACTCTGCAGTCAGCACTACTATTCGTGGCGCTCTGTGGCAGAGTTGTTCTATTTCGGGATGAAACGAGCCTGGTGTCGCCTGCAATGGAACGTGGCTTGCCTCTTCCGCATGAAGGGCGAATACACCTCGAATACGCTCAACAACAATGGCTACGGCATCATGCACCGCACCGACAGCATATTCCCCACGCGTCGCATCCGATTCGAAGATGCAGAATTTTCTGCCCCAGCCAACCCCGACGCCTACCTCACCGACCTCTATCGCAACTACATGCAGCTGCCTCCCGAAGACAAGCGCGGCGGTCACGCCGTGTTCTATGTGGAGACGCTGCAGGAGTAAGATAAGTTTGAAGTTTGGAGGTTAGAGGTTATAAAGTTATCTTTAGACTTCATGCTATCTCTTCAGATAGTAATTCCAGATAGTCTGTAATACTTTATACATAATACTTAATACTTTTCTCGCAAGAGAATGTAATACTTAATATTCCTCCCGCAAGGAAATATATTACTTGTTACTTATTACTTATTACTTGCCCTAATTTTGGATCTCTCCGTACTCATCCTCTTCTTCAACCGCCCCGACAAGCTATCGACGCTCTTTGCCGAGGTGCGCAAAGCACAGCCCGCACGGCTCTTCCTCTATCAAGATGGACCGCGCGGGCCACACGACGTGGAGGCCATGGAAGCCTGTCGGCGCATCGTGGCAGACATTGACTGGCCCTGCGAGGTGCATCGCAAGTATCAATCCGAAAACTTCGGGTGCGACCCCTCCAACTACCTGTCGCAGCAGTGGGCATTCTCACTGACAGACAAGTGCGTGGTGTTTGAAGACGACGATGTGCCCTCGCCATCGTTCTTCACCTTCTGCAAGGAAATGCTCGACCGCTATGCCGACGACGAACGAGTGGGCATGATACAAGGATTCAACCAGGAAGAGCGCACCACCGACGTGGGGCAGGACGATTACTTCTTCACCTCCAACTTCAGCATATGGGGGTGGGCATCGTGGAGCCGCGTGGTGCTCGCTTGGGACAAAGACTATCAGTGGCTCTCCGATCCCGAAGCCGTGGCGCGCATACAGGCGCTTACGGATGAACGCCGACTGCGCAAAGACTTTCTCCCCATGGCTCGCGCCCACAAGGCAAGCGGAAAGGCATTTTACGAGACCATCTTCCACGCCCACTTGCTCCTCCACTCGCAACTAGCCATCGTGCCGCGCGTCAACATGATCAGCAATCGGGGCGTGACAGACGACTCCGTGCATTTCGCAGGAAGCGTGCAGAGCTTGCCGCGTGGCTACCGCCGCATATTCACCATGGGGCACCACGACCTGCAGTTTCCGCTCCACCATCCGCGCTATATCGTAGACCACGTGCGCTATCGCCAGCGAGTATATCGCATCATGGCTTGGCGCCACCCGTGGGTGAAGCTATGGCGCTCCTTCGAAGAACTCTATCTCAATCTTCGTCACGGACAGTGGCAGCGTATCACAGGTGCCTTAACGGCAAGGCTTGGGATTGTGATTAGGGGGAGAAAGTATAGGTAAGAATGCCCTTTCAGACCATCCTCTTGCTTAATCCGAAAGTTTACTTATTTGAAGGCAAAGTGTGACTTATTACTTTATTTAAATGAGCAAACATGTAATACTTAATACGTGATAAGAGCAAGCATGTAATACTTAATACTTTATACTTAATACTTAATACTTTCTTAAAAAAAGTGCTCACCCTCTGCTCCCTTACCACTGGCTACGGCCGCACCTCCATAGGCAGCCATCTCAGCGCCACCCTCGCTTCGGGCCGACTTACCGCTCTGTTGGGACCCAATGGAGTGGGGAAGAGTACACTCTTGCGCACCCTAAGCGGACTGCAACGTCCACTCGCAGGCACTATCACCTGCAATGGTGCAGACTTCTTACAACTTCAGCCCAAGGAATTGGCAAAGCAACTAAGCGTGGTGCTCACCTTCCGACCCGAAACAGAAGTCATGACCGCGGAAGAGGTGGTCATGACGGGGCGCATTCCCTATGCTGGACTTCTCGGTCGGCATCGGGCTGACGACTTGCAGCGCGTGGAACGAGCCATGGCGCTCACGCAGACTGCCCGCTTTGCTCAGCGCCCCCTTACCACACTGAGCGATGGAGAGCGTCAGCGCGTGTTTATAGCCAAGGCTTTGGCACAAGATACACCCATCATCGTGCTCGATGAGCCTACCGCCTTTCTCGACTTCGGCTCAAAGATAGAAATGGTCCGTCTGCTCGCTCGCCTTGCTCATGAGGAGGCTAAGACCGTGCTCATGTCTACCCACGACGTAGAGCTCGCCCTCCACCTCTCCGATGAACTTTGGCTCCTCTCAGCCTCAGGCATAGCGCAGGGCACTCCCAAGGCTCTTGCCGCAGATGGTACGATAACTCGATTCTTCGCCTACGATGAAGTACGCTTCCTCCCTCAAGAGATGCGCTTTGATTATGGCGAGAATGCGTGAATAAAGAAAGGTATTACTTATTACTTGAAGAAGGGTAATACTTATTACTTTATACTTAATACTTAAACATTGATGATCGTTTGCATAGCAGAAAAGCCCAGCGTGGCACGCGATATAGCCAACATCCTTGGCGCCACAGAGCAACATCAAGGTTATCTACAGGGAAATGGTTACCAAGTGACCTGGACCTTTGGCCACCTCTGCGAATTGAAATACCCCGAAGACTACACGCCCCTATGGAAGCGATGGAGCCTCGGGGCTCTGCCCATGGTGCCCAAGCGATTTGGCATCAGGCTCAAAGAAGACCAAGGAGTGAAAGCACAATTCGACGTGATACAGCGCCTCATGCAAAATGCAGAACGTATCATCAACTGCGGTGATGCTGGCCAGGAAGGTGAACTCATACAGCGATGGGTCATGCAAAAGGCTGGTGCTAAGTGTCCCGTAGACCGCTTGTGGATCTCCTCCCTTACCGAGGAGAGCATACGCGAGGGATTCTCTTCGCTCAAGCCGCAGGCAGAGTATCAATCGCTCTACGAGGCAGGACTCTGCCGAGCAGTGGGCGATTGGCTCTTGGGCATGAACGCCACGCGCCTCTATACCATCAAGTATGGTGGCGGATATGGTGCACCTCCCCTCTCTATCGGTCGGGTGCAGACGCCTACGCTGGCCCTCATCGTGCGCCGTCAACTCGAGATAGAGCATTTCAAGCCCGAGCCTTACTGGGTGCTCACCACGCAGTATCGCGACACGACCTTCAATGCCGTCATGGCCGACCCCAACGAAGATGAGCCCTCTGCTGCCGATGCCGAAGCATCAGATAAAAAGAAGGCCCAGCAGCAACCCTTGCGCCGTGGCTTCACCTCGGAAGAAGAAGGTCGCGCAGCCCTCGAGAAAATCAAGTCGGAACCATTCGTAGTAACCTCCGTAGAGAAGAAAAAGGGCACAGAACAACCGCCGCGCCTATTCGACCTCACTTCGCTACAAGTGGATTGCAACAAAAAGTTTGGCTACTCCGCCGACCTCACGCTGCAACTCATCCAAGCACTTTATGAGAAGAAGGTGACAACCTATCCGCGTGTAGACACCACCTACCTCTCCGACGATATCTATCCCAAGTGTAAAAACATTCTCAATGGCATCAGCGGCACCTATGGCTCTCTGCTTGAGCCGCTACGTGGAGCACAGCTCTTGAAACGTAAAAAGGTGTTCGACTCCTCCAAGGTGACAGACCACCATGCCATCATCCCCACCGGAGTGGCTGCCAACAACCTTACCGATATGGAACGCAACGTCTACGACCTCGTGGCGCGCCGCTTCATCACCGTGTTCTACCCCGACTGCCGCTTCGCCACCACTACCGTGATGGGACAAGCCGCCGACGTGCCATTTAAAACCTCGGGAAAACTCATCCTGGAGCCCGGTTGGCGCGCCGTACCTCCATCGGCAGCCAAGATGGCCACCCATGCACAGGACGATGACGACCATAAGGATGACTCCGAGCGCACTCTGCCCGACTTTGTGAAGGGGGAGAGCGGTCCGCACCGTCCAGACCTTACGCAGAAGATGACGCAACCGCCCAAGCCTTATACCGAAGCCACCCTCTTGCGTGCCATGGAGACGGCGGGTAAGACCGTCGACAACGAAGAACTGCGCGATGCGATGAAGGAAAACGGTATCGGCCGCCCATCAACGCGTGCCGCCATCATCGAGACCCTTTTCCGTCGCCGCTACATCGTGCGTCAGCGCAAGACGATCCAAGCCACCGCTACGGGCATAGAACTCATCTCGCTCATCAAGGAAGAACTTCTCAAGAGTGCCGAACTCACTGGTCGATGGGAGAAAAAACTCCGTCAGATAGAGCGCCACGAATACAGCGCAACGCAATTTGTGGATGAACTCAAGGCTATGGTCTCCGACATCGTGATGCAAGTGCTTCGCGACAACTCCAATCGCCGCGTGACGCAACTTGCCCCCTCAGCTTCTCCCAAGGCTACGAAATCTTCAGCCGCGGGCTCTTCATCCGCATCAGGAGGTTCTTCTTCCACATCCGTAGGCTCTTCATCTGCCTCTGCAGGCTCTTCATCCGCCTCTGCAGGCTCTTCGTCCACTTCTGCAGGCTCTTCATCTGCAAAGCCCCGCAAGCGCATCATCCGTGCAGGCAGCATCTGTCCCCTGTGTGGCCAAGGAAAAGTGATCAAGGGCAACACCGCCTACGGCTGCTCACGCTGGAAAGAAGGTTGCACATGGCGCAAACCTTTCAAGAAATAGAAGTCGCGTAAGCTTCAAATAGCCACTTCTTACCATAAAACATCCATGATTTTACAAAAAATGGTAGAATTTTTCTCAAAAGTTTGGCTATATCAAAATAAACCCCTACCTTTGCACTCGCAATTCGGAAATATCCGATAGCTACCGCTAAGGTATGCCTCTTTAGCTCAGTTGGCCAGAGCACGTGATTTGTAATCTCGGGGTCGTTGGTTCGAATCCGACAAGAGGCTCAAAAATAAGGTTAGACGATGCTTAGTGCATTATCTAACCTTTTCTTTTTATTGCTGTGTAATGTTTCGTTGATACGTTGTTGGGGAAGAGCGATTGCTCCCTATAATCATGGATATTGTAGGTTCTTTTCGCTCCATTCACGCGGTGTCATGCCTGTGCGATCAGAGAAGATGCGATAGAGTTGGCTGCGGGAGGAAAAACCACAGGCTGCTGAAATGCTTTCGTTGCTATAGTCGGGATGCGAAAGGATGAGACGCTGAGCTTCACGAAAGCGCACGTTGGAAAGCCATACGCGGAATGTGTCATGAATCTCTTGCTCGAAGTATTGACTCAATTCGCGCCGAGACACACCAATCTGATGCGATAGACTCGCCATGTTGACATTGCTGTCGCGAAAATTCTCCTCCTTGCACCATGTTTTGAGCGCTGTCGCGATGTAATCAATGCGCTTCTGCGTAAGCATTTTTTGGGCGGCTGAAGAGGCTTTTTCGTTGCTCGGAGCAGAACAGGGGTCGTCGTTTGCCTTTTCTCCGCTCAGCACGTCTTCGATTGGTGTAAGGTTGTAGCCCATTGCCACGAAGTTGGATACGAAAAAGAAGAGTGACAACATCATGACGGGACCAATAACGAACAATAAAGGTCTGTATACGATGGCAAATACTAAAAGTAGTGCCGAGCAACATAGCATGAGGTAGCCCGACCACGTGAAGCGCAGATAAGGCCCAATGTCGGCACCCGTATCGGCTTCCACCTTGCCTCGGTTGCGACGAATCTCCACGAGTGCTGTGCCTACGCTCCCTGTCATGGCCAGGAGAAAGAGAGCATGGAGCGTCCACTGCAGTTGGGGAGAAAGCAGACATACCTTGGGCGTCAGTCCTATGCCGAATATGGTCAAAATGATGGCATAGACTGCCATGCCACATGCCACGTAGCGCCAACGCCGACGCTTGTTGCACTCAATGTTGAGAATAGAGTAGGTCACGAGGTATGCCGTCGGGGTGTAGAAGAGTATGTTGACTATTGTGCCTCCGGCATCGCTCTGTGCACGGATACCGAGCGTCATCTGCAGGGCATAGTGAATGCTTAGCAGTAGCATGGCTCCGCATAGTGCCCATCGCGAGCGCTCGTAGGGCCAATGGATCTCTTCTATCTGAAGGCGGCCCATCGCAAGCAGTAGCGCTAACATGGCAGAGATGATGAGGCAAGCAAATTGCAGGAGGTATAGGGATGTCATCGTAGTAAGGGAAAAATATTATTTGCAAAAGTAATGTTTTTCCCTTACTAAATCTCTAATAATTTTAAGAAATCGGAGAAAATGCGCTTGCGGGATGTACACTCATGATTCCCTTTATATCCCCTTATTCTAAGAAATCAGCGGTACGAATCTTCGTGCCATCGTTATTCGCCCCAGTACCAATTGTCTTCGTCGGGCTGTGGTTCCTCTTTACCATCTTCTCCTTTATCTATAAATGAGGTAGCGAGGATGGTGCATGGTGTGACGTGAAGCACTTGCACGTTGGGGATGACGTATTTTTTCTTTTTCATATCTTCCGCTTTTTTACTTGATCATGATTTTATAGGTATTGTTGCCACTCTTCACGATGTTTAGCCCTTTCTGCAGACTATTAATGCGGCGGCCTTGTATGTCGTAATAGGTAGCGTTGGCATCGTTGCTGATGGCTTGGATGCCCTCGATTGCTGTAGTGAATTCAGCATTTCCGATGTTGAGCATTGCCTCCTGTGCCTGACCAGCTGTGGTGGGGTGGATGTAGGCACGCATAGGCTTCATGCCCACGCCTTTGCTTCCCTCCTTTGCTGTCAGTTCTGATACGACCCAGAACTTGTCCTTGCTGATAATGTAGTCGGTAGCTGTTAGACCTTCGTTTTCATTGCCGCCAATCTTGGCGAAAGTGCCTATGAGGTTGACGTTTTGATCGTTAGTGGCTACAGGTTCTGCTGCGATTGGAGTATCACTTGCAGAGAGGTTGAGCAGCGTCTCGCCCTCTTTCATCTTGAAGAGTAGAGGAGTCCCAGCTGGAATTTCGCCTTCTTCACAACTCTCCAGAGTGATGCAGCCCTTGTCATGGTCAATGCCCTTGAAGCGGTAGTATGTCCAGTTGTTGCCCTCGTTTTGTGTCAATGCGAATGGCACGCAGAGTGTGCCCCAGGTGGAATTCACTGTGCGAGTGTAAGAAGCGGCTCTCGACTTCACGGGCTCGTAGAGCACCAAGTCTGCATTGTCGCTTAGCGTAAGGTCTGTTGTGAGGGTAAGGTCTTCACCTGTTGCGCCCAACACGTCCGTTCCCAGTGTACCTACCTTCTTGGTGAAATAGCCAGTCTGGTAGTTGGCGTTACTCTTATCTATATTATTGGTGCCGTCGCATGCAGCATATCCAACGAGACTTGTGCAGCCTTTGAACATACTCTGAGAATTAGTCACACCATCAGTAGTAAAATTGCTGCCTACATAGATTGTCTTTAAGGCGGGACATTGATAGAACATCGTCGACATGTATTTAACATTTACAGTATTGAAGTTTGAAAGGTCGAGCGATTGTAAATTAGGACAGCCTCGGAACATATTCTCCATATTCGTCATCTGTTCTGTATTGAAGTTTGAAAGGTCGAGAGATTGCAAAGCACGACAATCGTTAAACATACAATACATGTTTGTCACTTTTCCCGTATTGAAGTTTGAAAGGTCGAGAGATTGCAATGCACGACAACCGCCAAACATCCACATCATATCGGTCACATTCTCTGTATTGAAGTTTGAAAGGTCGATAGATTGTAAAGCACGACAATCCTCGAACATCCCTGACATATCAGTTACCTGAGCAGTATTGAAGTTTGAAAGGTCGATAGATTGTAAAGCACTACAACCATAGAACATTCCCGACATATTAGTTACCTGAGCAGTATTGAAGTTGGAAAGGTCGAGCGACTGCAATTCATCACAATCCTCGAACATCCACGACATATCAGTTACCTGAGCAGTATTGAAGTTTGAAAGGTCGATAGATTGTAAAGCACTACAACCATAGAACATCCTCGACATATCAGTTACCCGAGCTGTATTGAAGTTTGAAAGGTCGATAGATTGCAATGCACGACAACCGTCGAACATCCTCGACATATCAGTTACCCGAGCAGTATTGAAGTTGGAAAGGTCGATAGATTGCAATGCACGACATTCTTCGAACATTCCCGACATATTTATCATCTGCGAAGTGTTTAGATACTGGATGTTACTTATTGACCTCAAGTTAGGAAAGCTGAACCATTTGTAGCCTGTCGTAGGAGAAACAAGCTCGAAGGACTCGTCGAACTCGACCTCCAGAATACGATCTCTTATCTCATACCAATCAGGTAGATTATCACCCTCATTGAGCCAATACTCGCCTGATTCTAATTCGTCCTTCCAATAGCCATAGAACGTTAATCTGTTGTATGTATATTTCGCATAACAGTGCGCGGGTCGAGCGTAACTCCCGATACTTGCACTCCCAACGAGCAGGAGCGCTATGAGCATCATGAGCCTGCCTGTAAGCCCACGAAGTTTTTCTTCAAATGATTTGATAGCTTTCATTGTTGACTATTTGTGTTATTGTTTTTTATTGCTGTATGCTAAGCCTCAAAAGAGCATAGAATTCCTATTTGCAATGGCCATAAATAAGCACCGCTGATGATTTTTTGAAAAGGTAAGCCCCCTTTCCTTGTATAGATGCAGCCTATCTTAACCCGTTGACGGAATTCTTGGTTAACGGGTAAACAAGTTGACAAGTTAACAAGTAAATATGTCTCAGACTACTTATTTCGTTAAAAAGGAAACGATTGGACTCGACAAACTTACCTGTCCACCTGTTAACTTGTCAACCCGTTTACAAATTCCGCTAACGCGTTATCTTATGCAAAATAACCCAAAGGGCTGATTTCTGGTGAGGAGAATCAGTTCCTATTTAGGTCGCTTGCAAAGTTTTACTGGATAGTAGTTATTATCATGACTAAACGAAGGCTTTTCCGTCCCGTTCTGATAGTTCTTCCATCGTTCACCGGGCGGTGGTAGTGCTGCCACCGGGCGGTGGCAATGCTGCCACCGAGCGGTGGCAATGCTGCCGCCGAGCGGTGAACGATGGGAGGATGGTTATTTGTGAACGGCAGGATGACTGTTTGCAGACGTCTAAAAGCCTATTTGCGAACGACAAGACGTGTATGCAGCGATGATGCTTCCATTGTAGAAAGGTGTGTATATCATCATCCATTTAGCAATGAGCCTCATACACGCTCGATATCGAGCCTCGCATGCCTGGCCGAAGCGAGACGCTTCGCCCCCACTGCCTTTTGGGCAAGAGCTTTACTGGACAGCAATAATTGTTTTTGCTATGTTCTCCTATAGGTTCTCTTCTTGTCCGCAGGCAGTGCCGAAGCGAGAGGCGTCGCACACAGAGTTAGAGAAGTGATGTCGTTTATGTTGCAAAAATAGCTACTTCCGTTGAGGCGGCTTGTCTGATTGCTATCGCTTGTTGTCCGATTCCTTATATATAGATGTCTGATTCCCTATGAATCGGACACTTTATTGGGGCAATTATGGAGAAAAAAGAAAGGCTGCACTCAACGCGTGGCGTGTTGAGTGCAGCCTTTTCTAAATCAAGTGTATTCCTTATTCTGCTTAAGCTATTCTACTTCTTCTCTACAGGGAGAACTGTCTCTACGGAGCGGATGTGGAGGTCGCGCTGCGGGAATGGGATTTCTATGTTGTGGGCATTGAGCGTGTTGTAGATAGCTTCTTTTACGCGGCCCGTCATGATGAACTTCTGCTCTACGAGTACCCAGTAGGTCACGAAGAGGTTGACGCTATTGTCGCCAAAGTCGTCGAACACTACGGCGATGGGTTTCTTCATGTCGATGATGTCGCGGCCCTCTGGAGTCTTGCAGGCAAGATTCTTCACGGCCTCGATAAGCATCTGTCGCACCTCGTCCACATTGGCGCCATATGCCACGCCTACGGGCACCGATACCATCTCGTAAGAGTGGTTCTTGGTGATGTTCTTGAAGTTCTTGTTGAAGAGCGAACTGTTGAGAAAGGCTATCACGCAACCATCGGCAGTGACCACTTGTGTGCTCTGATAGGTGATGCTGTCTACCTTGCCGCGTATGCCGTCGCACTCTATGAAGTCGCCCACACGTACACGTCCCGTCATGAGCGAGATGCCGTAGAAGAAGTTTTCGAGTAAGTCCTTCATGGCGAAGCCGACACCCGTAGCCAGACCAGCCGATATCACGGAGATGGCTGTCGATGGAATCTTGAGCAATCGGATAGAGATGATGGCGTAAAGCCCCCATACGCAGATGGCAATGATGTTGTTGGCCAGCGTGAAGTTGGGCTTTCCGTTGACCACCACCTTCGACTTGTGGTACTTGTGGTAGAGCGCCTTAATCAGGTAGTTGAGGTAGCGGAAGATGAAATATTGTGATGCTACCAGTACAATCTTAGCCAGCGAGAGTTGCACCACGTCGGGCACATTGAGGAAGTTGGTCAGGAAGATGTTGTAGACCGTCTCGGTGAGGTCGAACACATCGGCAGCCCACCAGATGGAGAGCAGGATGGAGAATACGCCCAATACGGGTACGAGAGCCATTGCCACGAGATCGTAGAGCCACGTCTGGTTAATATGCTTTTCGTGGCGTTTGCGTATGGCTTCGAGTATGTTGAGGTGAGCCACGTTGGTGTGTGCTCCGCTCTTTTTGCTTTTTTTGTCTTCGCCAATGCGCTTCACGAGGTAGCGTTCCTCATAGACTGAGAGCAGGTCGTAAACGCAGGTGACCGTCTGGATGCAGCTCAGCTGGAACATCCACCAGATGAGTATCTGTACGGAGAGCAACGTGTAGCCATACCATGCGGCGAAGGTCGAGGCCACCATGATGATGAGCGATATCCAGGTGTAGAAGATGTCGCTACGCGGAATGTTGTCGTTGTGGCGTGTGATCACGTTCCACTGCCATAGCGTGAATACGAGCAGTATGGGCGGGAAGATCAGTTGCACCAAGTTGTTGGGGATAAAGATGATGCGGAACGTGATGACGATGAACGACATCAGCATGATGGGCGTATAGATGCGGAATCCGCTCTTGATCTGATCGCCCGTGAGGCGTATGAGCAAGGACACAAAGATGGCCCCGAGTAGCCACGCATATTCTATCAATAGGCGTGAAGCCATGAGGAAGAAGTTGTGGTACATGAATGCACGGGCAATCATGATGGAGATGGCGAAAATAATCATCGCTGCTGCCAGGATGAGGCATACCTTCTTCTTCATAAACTCCTCTGTGCGGAAACGCTTCGGTACGAGCCATCGTACGAGCACATTGCTCAGCAGGGCAGCAATAATGATGTAGAACAGCACGAAGAAAGTCAGACCCATCACGATGGGGCCGCGCCACTGCGAGTGAACGGGGCGGCTCTTGTCTTTACCCACCTGAATGTGTTCCGTGTCGTACTTCTCGTTAGCGTCAGACTTTGCCTGACTGATGTAGCGCTTCAGCTGGCCGAGCACTTCGAAGTAATTGGCATCGCCGTTGACGAAGATGTTGTGCTGAATGGTCTGATAGCGTTGCAGTGCATAATTGTTGAGCTTCTGGAGTTTGCCAGAAGTCATCTTATAGTGCTCATTGTCGGCAATGACGCTTTCCTTCATGCGTTCCAAGTTGTTGCGCAAGGCGGTGGCGTACTTCAGACAGGCGTCGCGGTCGGCCTGGCCCTGCTTGTCGAGCATGAAGGGCTGTGCTCCGGCGGGGTGCTGCTGTGCCATCTTGGGATCGGGGCCCACCAATAGGGGCGTAGCAGGTGCTCCCTTGACGGGCACCTGTGGATGGGCAGCATTGGGCTGTCCCGTAGCGGGTGGAATGGTCTGTAGCGAGGCGATGAGCGCGTTGTAGCGGTTGAGCTCCGTGTTGATGCGGTCGAGTATCTTTTGATAGGGCATGCTCTGCTTGTTGAACTCTCGGTAGAGCGATGTCGCTTCGTGGCAAGCATAGGTCATGTCGAAGGTGAAGTCCTGTTTCTGCGAGTAGAGCATCAAGCCTATCTGGTCGCTGCGTTGCATGAGCGATATCATCTGCTTGTGTTGCATCTGTGCGATGATGTTGTAGCGTGCGATGTTCTGCTGTTGCTCGTTGTAGTTCGACTCCAGTTCGGCTCTCAACACGGTGAGTGTCGCGGCAAGGTTTTTTTCTTTTAATACTGCTCCCGCGTGGAAAGGCATGCAGCAGATGGCTGCAACCACTATCAGCCAGCGGCAGAGTGTGTGGAGGGGGGGATATGTTGTCATGTTGGGGAACTTTTTAAGTTTATAAGTTTAGGAGTCTAAGAGTTTATAGGTCAGTCTTTGCCTGTCAGAAGCATCTCTCTTAACTTTCAACTTCTCAACTCTTCAACTTTAATTCTTGTAAATCGCCTCTTTGATTCCCTCCGCCCGTACGGCGTCCTTGGTTAGTTCGGGCACGTTGTAGCTCTTGTTGAGCTGAATGTTTTGGAGCGGATTCTCTTGGGGCAAGAGGAAAGCCTTGTGAGCACGTCCTTGCTTATCGAAGTAGGCTATGTAGGGACGCGTAAACGAACCATCGTCGCGGCGCGAACTGAACACGATCCAGCGTCCGTTGGAACTCCACGTATGGTAGCTATCCACGTCCTTGCTGTTGGCCTCTGTGAGCGGATAGACGGCGCCCGTCTGGAGATCTTTCACGTAGAGGTCGGCACTCTTGTGCCAGATGTGAAACTGCCCATAATCAGCTTGGGTGAAGAGCAAGTAGCGTCCGTCGGGACTGATGCGAGGCACGGCGGCACTCTTGTGTTGGCTCACGCAGTCCACTTCGAGTTGAGGCTCTCCAAATTGGCCTGTAGCCTCGTCGAAGGTCATGCTCATCACGTTGTAGCGCACCTGCTGACTGATCTGCATGATGCGGTCTGTGCGCACGGAGTCGTTAGCTCCTGCAAACTCGGGCACGTGGGCCACGCAGTAGTAAAGTTTCTTGCCATCGGGAGCCCAGCAGGGGAAGGTCTCGAGATCTGTGTCGGTCTTGAGAATGTTGCGGATGGTGCCCTTGTCTACGTCGTAGAAGATGAGGTCCGACCCATAGTCCATCACCTCCACCTTCTGATGGTTGCGTATGTGGAAAGTTTGTCCCGTCTGGTTGGATGAGAATACCACCCAGTTTTTGCGTGGATGCCACGTGGGGTAGGTCGCACCCGCCAGGATGGAGTCGCTCTTGATGGTGCGCTTCTCCACCTTGCCGTCGTGGATAAACACCGTTCCGCCGTGCTTTCCGCGCACGTGGAAGAGCATGCGTTGCGTGCTATAGTTCTGATAGTTGTGGCAGTTTACGCAGTGATTGTCATCGTCATTGTAGGTGCGATTGTTCTCATAGATAGTGCTTACGTTGAAACTCTCGAGGTCGCGTTGGTAGAGCCCCATCTGTCGGTAGAGTTCATACGATGGTTCTATCAATCGGTAGGAGAGGTAGCGATCTATGGGTTCGGCAGCCACGTGGAGCGCATAGCTTGGAAATTTCACCCAAGCTCCTTCGCGCTGGGCATAGAGGGTTACCTGCAGGTCTTTACCCTGAGTAGCTTTGAGCAGCGATTTCCACTCTAAAGAGTCGAATTGCAGTACGCCGTCGCTTCCTGCGGCAGCCACCACTTGCTGTCCGCCGCCCTCTATGCAGCCCACGTACTCCGATCCCTCAGATTTCACCAAGATGTTGAGAGGAGCTATGTTGGGCGGCACTGTGATGTCGCGATAGTCGGGGTAGATCTGTGCTTGCTCGCTCACCGCTGTGGCATCTGTAGGTACCACTGCCGATGGCGTGCATGCAGCAAGTGCGAGGCAAGCCACTGCTGTGAGTAGCAAGGCTTTGAGGATATGTAGAGATGAATTGTTCATTGTAGGTAGGATTGGGGGGGGCTTGTTTCTCTGGTGATTATAGTTTTTCTATGGATAATAGTGATACTATGAAATCTTGCACTGTTTAGTTTACGGCTCCCTTGCCTGCTGTGGGCTTTGCCACTTGGTCGGGGTCGTTGTTTTCTGTATAGTAATAATATACGTAGGTGCCCATCCAGCGGTCACGCAGTTCGTTGCGAAGCTTTATACGGTCATTGATGTAGGGGCGTGCGTCCATGAGGAAGTTGACCACCTCTTCTCGTACAAACTTGCCCACCTGTGGAAAAGCTTTCAGGATGTCGGGCTGCTTAATCGAGAGAATGGCAATAGCTTGCTGCATACACATGGGGAAGGGTTTGCCTTTCTGAGCAAATATCTGTGCACGAAACAAGAACTTCTGCAGATCCTTGCTGTAAAGGCATGCCGCCGTCGATGTGGTGAGCGTAGCCTCCGTGCCATTGTTTACACCCGCATTGTAGCCCAGGAAGAGTGGCGACTGATAGTTTTGCTCGAAGCGGTCCTCCTGTGGAGCGAGCGAGAGCACGTGAGCCAATTCCTCGTCGTCCTGTATAAGTTTCGGGTCGTCGAGCATAGCGGAGTATTTCTCTACGAAAGTGCTCTCGAAGGGCACATCGGCTATGAGCGCCAAGTACTTACGGCAGAGCGCCTTCTCGCCGTTGAGCAGAGCACACAGTGCAGCCCGCTTGTAGAAGTAGAGGCTCGGTCCGTTCATCACCGTATACTCCAGTGCGCAGCGATAAGCCGCGTTGAGCAGACCTGCGTGGTAGTTGCAGTCTGCCACGTAGATATTTTCTTCCGCGTTGCCATAGCCCTTATCGAAGTTGATTTTCGGAAAGTCATAACGCAGTTCAAATGCGCCGTCGAGCAGCTGATCCGTCTCTTCAAGCGCCACGGCATGGTAGGCCGCCACGGCTCTTGAGGGCTGACGAGCCGAGCGTGCCAGGTCGATCATCTCGTCCCATTGCTGATCAGCCTGCAAGCGTTGCAAGCGGGCGGTGATGATCGTGTTCTGGCCGAAGTAGAGCGTAGCTGCCGCAGTGCCCGCGGTGAGCACCAACGACAGTAAGAGTCCGTAGGGACGCACCTTAGCGGGCAGTTCGCTCTGAGCCTTCTGCTTGTGCTGAATGATCCACGTCATGGCAGCGAGCAGCGCCACTACGGCAAGCGTAGCCAATGCCACGAGGATGAAGAGCGACGGCTCATGCAGGTGGTAAAGCTCTATGCCGCGCCAAGCCATCCATCCAAACTCTGCCAAGGGGATGATAAACCCCACGCCCTCGAGCTTCCGCGGCAAGCGCAGTGCATAGTCGGCCAAACGGGCTGTGAGCGTCCACGCCGCAGCGAGGCAAGCACCGCCCAGCGCCGCCCATCTGAAGACGAGCAGCAACCAGCGCATACCACAGATGAGCCACCCCGCGGGCTGACTCAGCACGAAGTGCATCGTGTCGGGCGATGTAGAGATGTAGCTATTCTGTTCGGCACGTACGAGCACGTCGCCGTATCCCCACGAGAGCAGCAACCACAGTGCTACGAATCCTGCGAGGTAAGTGACCCATCGAGCCGTGCGAGGCTTCATGCCGTGAGGCTTCTTCGATGGGGTGGGAGAGGAGGCAGCTTGAGTCGCGCCCGAGCTCTTCTTGTGATTACGAGAGTTGTTCACAGTGTTAGTAATTTTACAAATTTAAGTGCAAAGATACTGCAACGCAAGAGAAAAGCACTATCTTTGCACCCAAAATATAAAAAAAGTAGTTCCAAAATCTTAGGATTTATCAGAACAACCCCAAAAAATCCCCTAAATGTTTGAAAATCTTAGTGAAAGACTTGAACGTTCTTTCAAGATACTGAAAGGTGAGGGTAGCATCACCGAAATCAATGTGGCTGAAACCCTCAAGGACGTACGCCGTGCCCTGCTCGATGCCGATGTCAACTACAAGGTAGCCAAGTCGTTTACCGACCGCGTGAAGCAGAAGGCATTGGGACAAAACGTGCTATCGAGCGTGAAGCCTGGCCAGATGATGGTCAAGATCGTGCACGACGAGTTGGCTCAACTTATGGGCGGACAAGCCACCGAGCTCAAGCTCCAGAGCCGTCCCTCCGTGATCCTCATGGCAGGTCTCAATGGTGCTGGTAAGACTACGCTCTCTGGCAAACTCGCTTTCTACCTCAAGACCAAGAAGAGCCGTAAGCCTCTGCTCGTAGCGTGCGACGTCTACCGTCCGGCAGCCGTAGAGCAACTCCGCGTCTTGGCAGAGCAGATCGAGGTGCCCATCTACATGAACCTCGACGAGAAAGACCCCGTCAAGATAGCCCAGCAGGGCGTGCAGGAAGCCAAGGCTAAGGGCTACGATACGGTGATTGTCGATACCGCAGGCCGCCTCGCCGTCGATGAAGAATTGATGACCGAGATAGCCAACATTAAGCATGCCATCAACCCCGACGATACCCTCTTCGTGGTCGACGCCATGACGGGTCAGGATGCTGTCAACACCGCCAAGGAGTTCAACGACCGCCTCGACTATGAAGGCGTAGTCCTCACCAAGCTCGATGGCGACACCCGTGGTGGTGCAGCGCTCTCTATCCGCACCGTCGTAGACAAGCCCATCATGTTCGTCGGAACGGGCGAGAAGATGGAGGCACTCGACGTGTTCCACCCCGAACGTATGGCCGACCGAATCCTCGGCATGGGCGATATCGTCAGCCTCGTGGAGCGTGCGCAGGAACAGTTTGACGAGAAGGAAGCGCTCAAGCTTCAGCGTAAGATTCAGAAGAATCAGTTCGACTTCAACGACTTCCTCGCCCAGATCCAGCAGATCAAGAAGATGGGTAATCTCAAGGACCTTGCTTCGATGATTCCCGGTGTGGGCAAGGCTCTCAAGGATGTAGAGATTGACGACAATGCCTTCAAGGGCATCGAAGCCATCATCCTCTCCATGACCCCCAAGGAGCGTCAGCATCCCGAAGTGCTCAATCAGAGCCGCAAGAATCGCATCGCCAAGGGTTCGGGCACGAGCATTCAGGAGGTCAACCGCCTCGTGAAGCAGTTTGACCAGACGCGCAAGATGATGAAGATGGTCACCGGCTCCAAGATGGGCAAGATGATGGCGCGTATGCCCAAGATGCCTGGCATGCCCAAGATGTAATTGGAGTTTTAAGTTTTAAGGTTATGAGGTTATAATGTTACCTTGGCTGGCTTGAGCCTGTCTGAGGCTAACTTTATAACCTCATAACCTTAAAACTCCAAACTTCCCTTATAACCTCATAACCTTAAAACTCCAAACTCTCCTCATAACCTTAAAACTTAAAACTCAAAATGAGCACTCCCGTAATCATCGATGGCAAAGCCACTGCCGCCACCATCAAGCAAGAAATAGCACAAGAAGTAGATCGCATCGTAGCACAAGGCGGCAAACGCCCCCATCTGGCAGCCGTACTCGTAGGTCACGATGGCGGAAGCGAGACGTATGTCCGCAACAAGGTGTTGGCTTGCGAAGCCTGCGGTTTTCAGTCGTCGATCATTCGCTACGAAGCCGATGTGACCGAGGCCGAACTCCTCGCCTGTGTAGACCGCCTCAATGCCGACCCTACGGTAGACGGCTTCATCGTGCAGCTACCTCTTCCCCCTCATATTGACGAACAGAAGGTCATCGAACGCATTGACCCCAAGAAAGACGTAGATGGTTTTACCCCCATCAACGTGGGACGCATGTCAATCGGGCTCCCCTGCTTCATACCTGCCACCCCTAAGGGCATCGTCGAACTTCTCCGCCGTTACCACATCGAGACGAGCGGCAAACGTTGCGTAGTGCTCGGCCGTTCCAACATCGTGGGCAAGCCCATGGCCATGCTCATGATGCAGAAGCAGTACGGCGACGCCACCGTCACGGTATGCCACAGCCACAGCCTCACCCTCAAGGAGGAATGCCAACGTGCCGACATCATCATAGCCGCCATCGGCAAGCCCGGTTTTCTCACCGCCGACATGGTGAAGCCTGGAGCCGTAGTGATCGACGTAGGTACCACGCGAGTGCCCGATGCCACCCGTCCCAAGGGCTTCCGTCTCTCGGGCGACGTCGACTTTGAACAAGTCGCTCCGCTCTGCTCTGCCATCACCCCCGTGCCCGGAGGCGTAGGCCCCATGACCATCTGCATGCTCATGCTCAACACGTTGCAGGCAGCGCAGAGAGGGTAGTTTCTTTACTCATCACCAATATCGTGAGCGACGCGTCCCGCGTCGGCATCATCCACAAATCAAGAGGTGAGCCCCACTTCCTATGAGTCTACTCCTTGATTAGTGGCAAAGCCGACGCGGGACGCGTCGCTCACTGAATTGGCTGAGAACTTGCCAGTACGTAATATATGTATTTCAGAAATGCACCACGAGTTCTACCACCGCCTTGTCCCTTTCCGAAGGTTTAGCCAGCGTGATGTCGCGGTAGAAATACTTCTCGTAGTTCAGACGGATGTCAGCATTCATCTTCTTGGCCATGCTGAGCGTGAGACCGCCCGTGACGCGCTGACGGCTGGCATCAGTGAGTTTGAGTCGGCCATCGTCGGCAAGCGTGCCGTCGGAGTGATCGTCCATACGGTCGTAGCGGCAGAGGAAGCTCAACTTGCGAAACACCTTGGGCAAGGGCTGATCGTAGCAGACGAAAGCGTCCCAAGCATTCACATTACTGAAAGCCCCGTGCGTATAGTGCTTACGCAAGTACTCCGCCTCGAGGGTGAATCGTCCGCTCTGGAAGGTGATGCCACCATCGTAGAGGTAAGTGTTGACAGAGTTGGGCGAAATCTTCTGTACTGAAGCTTGCAGCGTAAGACCGCAGGGGAGCGGGGCTTGCGCTTTCACGGAGAAGTTGAACTCCTTGGTCCAATAGTTCTTCTGGTTGGTCAAGCCCGATCCATTGAATGCACCGCCCTCGAGGATAAGGGGTAAGCCCTGGAAGGTGTAGCCCGCATAGAATCCTACATCGCGCACATTGCCCACTTGCTTGGCAATGAACGAACGATTGGCAAAGTACTGCTTGTGGGGCGAGCGGTGGGCATCGATGCTGAAAGGCACACGCATCTGGCCCAATCGGAGGTCGAGACCCTGCACGGGAAGCACACCGGCATAGGCATCGAGCATCTTAATCTGACCCTCGTCGGAGAGGTCGATTTCCGCTTTGTAGTCCACAATGGGAGTGACAAACCCTTCGAGCGCTACGCGGGCGGTGCGCACTTCGAAACGACTTTCGCGTTCGTGGGTCTGGTATTCCGCCTTGGCACGGATCGTTCCACTCACCCGAGGCACCCATGAAGGTCGGTTCTGCGTGCGCGTAGTGTCGGAAGATGTCTGTGCAGCAAGGTTTTGGCTGGTAAGCGCCGCTACTGCCATGATTGGCAGCAGGCGCTTGAGAGAGAGAGGTTTCATCGAGCAGATTGTTGACGGAAGGCCTTGGCAGCCTTAAGGAGTTCTTTGATTTCGAGGATGAGTTGCTGAGTCTCTTGCACCATGTGGAGCATGAGCGTAGCAGAGTTGAGATTGGTATCGTCGCCCTGGATAGCCACGCTGATGTCTCGATTGAAGAGCATCAGTTCTGACTCTATACGATCACAGTCGGTGAGCAGAGCATCATTGTCGGCAGCACGCTGATTGCGGAGGTTGTCGGCAATGGTGTGCATCAGGACTACCACCTCTTGGCGCAAGCGGCTATAGCTGCTCGCCATGTCGGCGGGGATGGGCGAGAAGTTATTGTCCACGTGTTCGCGAGCAGGCTCAGCTATGCGGATAATGCCGTAGAGGATCTGACGCAGCGCATTGTGGATCAAGTGGAAGTTGGTGCTCAAGCGGATGGCCTCTACAGGAGGAGCTGAACGGCGCAGGCAGATGGTCTCACGGCGTCGCAAGTTCTTCAAGTCGCGCTTGCCACGGGTGAGGTCGCGCAAGGAGTGGCGCAAGGGGCGGAGTGATTCGGAAAAGAGTCCGTCGGTGGCTGAGGTGAGCACGTCGGCATAAGTGGTGAGCGTATCAGCAGTGCTCATGGCGATGTGGCGCGAGAGCATGGGGATGATGGCCGTGCGGTCGGGCTCAGAGAGCATCTGCTGGAAGAGCACATCGCCCTGCTGCACCTCTTTCTGCTTCTTAGCGAAGCGCTGCTGACTGTGAATGATGCTGTATACACCAGCTGCCACAATGATAACTACCGCTACCACGCCACCGAAGTTCATCGCCATAGCCACACAGAAGCAAGCCGTGAATGCCACACCAGCTGTGATAAACCATCCACCGATAACGGTGAGCACACCCGTGATACGGAACACGGCGCTCTCACGACTCCAAGCACGGTCGGCCAAGGAAGAACCCATGGCTACCATAAAGGTGACGAAGGTGGTAGAGAGCGGAAGTTTGAGCGAAGTGCCGAGGGCAATGAGCAAAGACGACACCACAAGATTGACCGATGCACGACACATGTCGTAAGCCGCACCATTGTCGACAGCCTCAGCGGGCACTTGGAAACGACTATCGATGTAGCGAGCCACGCGGGGAGGAGTAACGTTCGACACGAACGTGCCGATAGAATTGCCCCAGCGCACGAGGCTGCGTGCCACCTTAGAGGAGCCAAACATCTCGTCGCCCTCGTTCTTGCGCGAGAGCCCTACCTCGGTCTCGGTCACCTTGCGAGCCTTCTTTGAAGTGCCGAGGGCAAATACCATGATAGCACCTGCGGCTACGAGGAATATGAGCGGAGTCTTAGCAGATTCTGCCAGAGAAGTCATCATAAAGGCATCGGGTGCAAGACCTGCGGCATGGGTGGAGAAGTCGAGGAAGGAGGAGTAGCCTGCGAGGGGCACACCGATGAAGTTGACGAGGTCGTTGCCAGCGAAAGCGGTAGAGAGGGCAAAGGTGCCACAAAGCACGATAACACGGAATACGTTGACGCGTAATGCGTGGAGCAACTGCATCACGACTGTGGCTACCACAAAGATGCATCCCAAAATGGTGAGGATGTGTTCATTCAGATAAGCCTTAACGTCGGCATTCATAAAGGAGAGGTCCTTCAATCCCTTGAAGAGCATGAAGTAGAGTATCGCGGTAATAGCTATACCCCCAAAGATGCCTATCTTGAATCGGAGGTTGCGCGTGATAGAGAAGGAGAAGATGATACGCGTGATGTACTGAATGAGCGAGCCAAACACGAAGGCTATAGGCACACTCATAAAGATGCCGAGGATCACTTCCAGGGCCTTGGAGGTGTTGAGATAGTCGCCCATGCCGAGCGCGAGCGTGCCTCCATCGCCTGCCATCTTGATCATGACGAAGGCGAAAGCTGCACCCAAGAGTTCGAACACCATCGATACGGTGGTCGAGGTGGGCATGCCGAAGGAGTTGAAGATATCGAGCAGTACGATATCGGTCACCATCACGGCGAGATAAATGTACATCACGTCCTTAAAACTGAAGTACTGGGGTGTGAAGATGCCGTGGCGAGCTATGTCCATCATGCCGTTGCTCAACACGCAACCGCAAAACACGCCGATACCGGCAATGATGACCAGCGTGCGAAACTTTGCCGCACGCGAGCCAATCGCTGAATTAAGGAAATTGACAGCGTCGTTGCTCACGCCGACCCAAAGGTCGAACGCTGCAAGGACAAATAGGAATATGACCATTCCAAGATACATCCATTCCATACTTATGCTTATAACTGAGTAAGGGTTAAGGCAATGCGAGATTGCCCGAAAAAAATGTTTTGATTTACGAGTGCAAAAGTACGGGGCGCATGTTGGCACATGGTGACGAAATGGTTAAGATTGTGTTACAACCGCCATGTTACAAACCTTCACAGAAATTTAACACGCCCTTGCCGCACCATCCAACAAGAAAAGCGTAATATTGCAGTCCGAAAGAATCAACCATTTATACACCTATATATATATGTCACAGAAAATTCTGGTAGTAGACGATGAACCAGACTTGAGAGAGATCCTTCAGTGCAACTTGGAGAATGCAGGTTACGAAGTAGACACTGCCGAATCGGCTGAAGAAGCCCTTCACATGCTCTCGCCCGAACACGACTTGATACTGCTCGACGTAATGCTCGGCGGAATGTCGGGCTTTCGGATGGCCAATAAGCTACGCAATGAGCTGAAACTGCGTACGCCCATCATTTTCCTCACAGCCAAAGACACAGAAAACGACCTTCTCACAGGATTCTCGGCAGGCGGCGACGACTATATACCGAAGCCCTTCTCGCTCCACGAAGTGCTGGCACGCATCAAGGCCGTGCTCCGACGCACACAGAAGGACCCGCAACGCACAGAGCTCAAGGCGGGCAACCTGCTCATCGACTTTGGCAAAAAGATCGTCTACGCCGACGGACAGGAAGTGCGCCTTTCACCCAAGGAATTTGGCATTCTGCGCATGTTGGCACAACAGCCCGGCCGCGTATTCTCGCGCGAAGAGATCATGGCAGAGGTGTGGCACGGCGATAGCTACGTGCTCGACCGCACCATCGACGTACACATAGCCCGCGTGCGCCGCAAGCTGGGCGAGAACTCTTATCACCTAACCAACCGACAAGGCTACGGCTATTGCTTCGAAGAATAAGATTCCCACATAGAGGGTAAATCAAGCATTGCGTATGACATACAAGAGAAAACTTCTCATCAACTTTACGCTGCTCTTTGCAGTCTTTACGGTGTTGCTCGTGATATTTCAGTACAATCGCGAGCGGCAGTATAAGCACGACTTGCTATCGTCACGCCTGCAGAGCTACGCCGACGTGGTGGCGGGTGCGGTAGACCAAGATAAGCTGCAAAGCGACACCGTGCACTTTGAGAACATACTGCGCGTACTGCCCAATGACCTGCGCCTCACTGTAATCAGTCGCGGGGGTAAGGTGGTCTATGAATCTACTCATCACAACATCATGGAGATGGGCAACCACCTAAACCGCCCCGAGGTGCAAGCCGCACTCAACAATACGGAGGGAAGCGACATCCGTACCTCCGACACCGACCATCAAGAGTACTTCTATTATGCCAAGGCATATGGCTCTTACTTGGTCAGAGTGGCTCTTCCCTTCGATGCCACGGTGCAGAGTTTCATGAAGGCCGACAACGTGTTCCTATGGTTCGTACTGATGCTCTTCCCCATAGCCTTGGTGGCCCTTATCCAGATATCCGATCGCTTCGGAAAGGCCGTCACGGGGCTGCGCAACTTCATGCTTTCGGCCGATAAGGGGCTGGTAGACTACGACCACATCGTATTCCCCCACTCCGAGCTAGGCGACATCGGACGCGACATCATGCAGAAGTATCGCGAACTCGAGGACTCCAACCGCCTCATCGCTACGGAGCGTGAACGCTTGATGCGCCACTTCCACTACTTCGAAGAGGGTATCGCCATCTTCTCACCCACACGCCATAAGCTCTATGCCAATCCGCGCTTCACGCAGTACGTCAATGCTCTGATGGACCGCCCCACCCCCAATGTGGAAGCCATCTGGCAGACAGAAGCATTTGCACCGGCCTTGGAGTTTCTGCGTCTCAATGGCGGACCGCGTTCTGTCACTGAGGAAGCCCCCGTGTTTCGTTTCAACACAAAGGCGGGCAGCATGACCTTGGGCGTGCAACTCCTAATCTATAGCGATGGAAGTTTCGAAGTAACACTCGCCGACGTGACACGGGCTGAGAAGAGCAAGCACCTCAAGCAGCAGATGAGCAACAATATCACCCACGAGCTGCGCACCCCCGTGAGCAGCATTCGCGGATACATCGAGACGTTGCTTGAGTGTCAGAACCTTTCCGACGAGCGCAAGCACCACTTCTTGGAGAAAGCTCATGCACAAGTGGTCAGACTGACTGACCTCATCCGCGACGTGGCGCTCATCACCAAGACGGAAGAGGCTGCCGATCTCATGCCCCGCGAAGACGTACGCTTGCAACAAGTCGTGGCTGATGCGCAAGAAGACCTCCACGAGATGTTCACGAAGGCACAGATGAAACTCTTCGTAAGCATTCCGCAAGATCTGACCATACATGGCAACTATTCGTTGATCTACTCTATCTTCCGCAACTTGATGGAGAACAGCCTTCGCTACGCTGGCGAGGGTGCAGAGATTTACGTAAACTGCTACAACGTAGATAGCGACATGGCTTATTTCTCCGTCTACGATACAGGACAAGGCGTGCCCGAGGAGCATCTGCCGCGCCTATTCGAGCGTTTCTACCGCGTGAGCGAAGGCCGCACGCGCGAGAATGGTGGCACAGGTCTTGGTCTGTCCATCGTGCGCAACGCTGTACTCTTCCACCACGGCGACATCTCCGTAAGAAATCGCAAAGAGGGCGGCTTGGAATTCCTCTTTACGATGGAAACAAAATGAAAATAATTAAGTAATAAGTAATAAGTAATAAGTAATAAGTAATAAGTAATAAGTAATAAGTAATAAGTAATAAGTAATAAGTAATAAGTAATAAGTAATACATTCTTGTTCACATCAAGTAAGAAGTAATACC
>JBNMGC010000020.1:0-28061 GCA_050873845.1 Alloprevotella sp. | reverse complement strand
GAAAAGGGGGATATGTCCATGCAAAGGTTCGTTTTACAAATGAAAAGTGTTGAAGCTATGTGCAAAAATATCACTAAAAGCTGAAACAATCAGCATTTCTAGCCATTTATATTTATACATCCCCTTGCTGTAACACCATATTTTACGTACTTTTGCAACATGCGATTGATTAAGATGACGGGCGGATTGGGCAACCAAATGTTCATCTACGCCCTTTACATAAGCATGCGCCGACACTTTAGCGACGTGCGCATCGACCTCTCAGACATGGTGCACTATCACGTGCACCACGGCTATGAGATGAACCGTGTGTTCGGATTGCCTCAGACCGAGTTCGTCATGAACCAAAAGCTGAAGAAGGTAATCGAATTCCTATTCTTCAAGACCATTCTCGAGCGCAAGCAAGGCGGACGCTTAGAACCTTACTTCGGTAAGCACAGCTGGCCCTTGGTCTACTATAAAGGATTCTACCAGAACGAGCGCTACTTTGCCGACTGCAAAGACGAGGTGCGCCAAGCCTTCACCTTCGACATGAAGCAGGCCAACGAGCAATCACGCCTCATGGCACGAGCCATAGAGCAAGACACTCACGCCGTTTCGCTCCACGTGCGCCGTGGCGACTATCTACTGCCCAAGCACTGGGCCAACTCAGGCAGCGTGTGTGGCCTCAGCTACTATCGTCGAGCCGTGGAGGAAATGAAACGACGCGATCCCGAAGCCCACTTCTACGTGTTCTCCGACGGAATGGATTGGGTACGAGAGAACATCGACCTTCCCGCCGACACCGTATTCGTCACCCACAACCAAGGCGCCGACAGCTGGCAGGACATGATGCTCATGACCCACTGCCACCACAACATCGTGTGCAACTCCACCTTCAGCTGGTGGGGAGCATGGCTCAATGCTCATACCGACAAGATGGTCATCTGTCCCGACCACTGGTCGGCATCAGGGCCAGCTTCAGAAGTAGCCCCCAAGGAGTGGATACAAATACCGTCCAAGGAATAAGAACTTAGCAAGGAATCACTACACCCCCTCTCATCCTATGGACAGACACGCCTTCCTTATCATGGCCCACAACGAGCCTGAGATCTTAGCTGCGCTCTTACGGCAAACCGACGCTCCTGGCTTCGACGTATACCTTCACATCGATGCAAAGGCACACGAGCTCAAGCAACGTTTCGCCCACTACGCACCGAGCCAAGGAGGCTTCTTCCTCCTACCCTCCCCCATCGACATCCGATGGGGAGACATCAGCCAAGTGGATGCCGAAATGCTTTTGCTCCGCACCGCTACCGCTAACGGTCCCTACCACTACTACCACTTCATCTCGGGCACAGATTTGCTGCTCAAGAGCCCACAAGCCTTCCGCAAAGCATTCGAAGCCATGCCTCACAAAGAGTACGTCAACTTCTGGACTTCACCCTCACACCTACGCGACTTGAGGCGAAAAGTGACACGTTACTACCTCTTCACACGCCACCTGAAGGACAAGGGCTCGCTCATCCATGCCCTCACATCGCCCCTGCGCAACCTTGCGCTCACCGCACAGAAGCTCACAGGCTTCCGCCGACGTATGCCCCGCGGCATTGAGTTTTGCAAAGGGGGGAACTGGGCAAGCATCACCGATGGCTTTGCCCAATACCTGCTCCTACACGAACCAAGGCTTCGCCACAGACTGCAGCACACTCTCTGTCCCGACGAAATATACAAGCAGACGTTGCTCTGGAACTCTCCTTTTAAACCAAACATCTGCAACGCCCTTACCGAAGAAGCAGAGCCCTCCACGCTCCGCAAGATTGATTGGCACCGCGGCTCTCCCTACACTTGGCAAGCCACCGACTACGACGAACTCATGAGTAGCTCCGCCCTCTTTGCCCGAAAATTTTCTTCCCAACACATCGACCTCGTAAAGCGCATCGTAGAGCACACCAGCACCAGCGATGCACCGACTCCTTAAGTAAATCATCTACACGCCTATAATATATATGAGTAAATCATATACACGCCTATAATATATATATGAGTCCTAACATGGTTTCTGTTATCATCCCCGTATACAATGCCGAGCCTTTCGTGACCGACACCATCAAGAGCGTATTAGCCTCAAGCTATACAGACCTTGAAGTGGTGTGCATCGACGACGGATCGACCGATCGTTCTCTCGAGATACTTCAGCAATTGGCTGAGACCGATAGCCGCATACGCGTGCTCCATCAAGATAACGCTGGCGTGTGCAGAGCACGCAACGAAGCCATCGCCGCATCCCACGGAGAATACATTCTACCCGTCGATGCCGACAATCTGCTCCTGCCCCAATTTATCAGCCAAGCCGTAAGTCTGCTTGACGCTCACCCCGAAGTGAAAGTAGTGGCGCCTACGGCAGAATTCTTCGGCGAACGCACGGGACTTTGGCATCTACCCGCATTCAATCTGAGAAAGGAAGCACACAAAAACATTCTCGACACTTGCGCCATGTATCGCCGTACCGATTTCGATCACACGGGAGGCTACTGCGAAGAGATCATTGCCCGAGAGGATTGGGAGTTTTGGATCAATATGCTTAAAGATGGTGGCAAAGTGGTGCGTCTGCCCGAAGTAGGACTCCGCTACCGCGTACAGCGACACAGCAAACGCGTGAGCGACCGAAAGATGAAGCACCACGTGATCGACGTGCTCAACAGCCGCCACCCTGAATTCTTCGAGCGTTGGCTCGGAGGCCCACTCCGCTACTGTCGTTCTTGGTCGCACTTGATCAATACGATTCACCGCGCACTCTGCCCACGACAGATTCACACAGAACTCGCCTTCGACTCCATGCACAATTTCATAGCCTCGCTCCCCGTAAGATTTTCTCTGCCCATGTGCGGACACATTATATATAAGGGACGCAACGAGCTCCGAGAGTTCGATACAAAAGTGGGCCCCGTAGTAGTAAAATCCTTCCGCAAGCCCAACCTCATCAACCGCATTGCCTACGGC
This sequence comes from Alloprevotella sp., assembly GCA_050873845.1. Lineage (GTDB taxonomy): Bacteria > Bacteroidota > Bacteroidia > Bacteroidales > Bacteroidaceae > Alloprevotella. The sequence continues at coordinate 25,079 of JBNMGC010000020.1, read as the reverse complement.
CTCTTCCGTCCATCCAAGGCGGAACGCTCATGCCGCTATGCGTCAATGCTCCGAGAGAGGGGCTTCGGCAGCCCCGCACCTGTGGGATGGTACAGCGAGCGCGGACTGTTGGGAATTCTCTTCGGACATAGCTATTATGCTTCGCAACGCAGCTTGTTGCCCTATACCTACATCGACATTATCAAAGGACGCATCCCGCAAGCCGAACAGCCCGACTACCTCCGCGCCATCGGACACTACGCTGGCCGACTCCACAACGAGGGCATCATCCATCGCGACTTCTCACGTGGCAATCTCTTGCTGGGCCGCGATGGCAATGGCAACATCCAAGTGGAGATGGTCGACCTCAACCGCTTGCGCTTCCATCACATCAGCATGGCAGAAGGCTTAAAAAACTTCGAGAGGCTCCCCGCCACGCCCGAAATGCGTCGTTACTTAGCTGAGGGCTATGCTATAGAACGTGATTTCGACATCGACGAATGCCTCCGACGTTGGCCCGAGACCGAAGCCATGGATAGCCCCGAAGCCAAAGCTGAAAGAGCATAAATGGCATCTTCTCCATCATCTCGGCTAATTTCATCTTTATTTTAGCCAAAGCTGAAAGAGCATAAAATGGCATTTTCTCCCGAAGATGCATCATCAAGCGTCTTCACTTTCTTTGAAAAGACTTCTCCACCCTATTAATATGAATAAGATACTGAGCGCTATCTGCTCCCTACCCGCATTTTTCCATCAAACACCGCAACCTAAACTAATTATGACCTTGCTGGTGAAGAACGAGGAAGAACTCTTACCCTTCAACCTTGAATTTCATCGAAGCATGGGCGTGGATGGATTTATCATCACAGACAACAACTCTACCGACTCTACCCCCAAGATAATTGAAGAGTATAAGAGACGAGGATGGGTGCTTGAAGTCATCGAAGAACACGCCACCGACTATAATCAAAAGGCATGGGTGGACCGCATGATCTGTCTTGCTCGAGAAAAATATGGTGCAGACTGGGTGATCAATGCCGATGCCGACGAATTCTGGTACTCTCCCAAGGGAAGTCTTAAAACAGAACTAAGCCAAACTCGCGCCAACGTGCTGCGTTGCAACGTATGCAACGTATATCCCGAGCAAGACCATCCCTGGACGGAATGGGACAAAACCGTGCGTGCCGTTCCCGCCGATGCAGCCTTCAGCCTCTCGCCCTACTCCATCTTTACGCATCAGACGCACAAAGTGATGCATCGCACTGCAGGCTATCTACAAATCTCTATGGGCAACCACAAGGTGAAGATGCTACCACGCCACACCTCCGCCTCATCCATCATCGTTTATCACTACAACATCCGCGACAAAGCTCACTTCTTAGCGAAAATGATCAACGGCGGCAAGCAACTCGAACAGCGTAAGAGCAAACACGGTGGCCGCCACTGGCGCTATTTTTATGATCTCTACAAGCAAGGAAGCTTAGAGGAGGAATACGCTCGCGTCGTCGGCTCCAACATCCAAGAAGAACTCACTCGCAAGGGCTACATCGTGCAGGACAATCCGCTGCCCGAATGCTTCAAAAGAATAAGCTTGAAACCATGCTCAGACGTGCGTCCTACCATCTGCAGATGACTATCCACCCATCGTTCACCGAGCGGTGAACGAGCGTTCAACGCCCAATGAACGACGAGTCACCGGGCGGTGACTGAGCGTTCACCGCTCGGTGAACGATGGATGAATAGTCATCTGCGGACGGGAAAACCTTGATTTGCAAACAGGAAAACCTTGATCTGCGAACGGAAGAACCTTGATATTAGCACAGAAATACCTTAAACAATAATCTCTACAGAGAGCATTTACGACAAAAGGCAAGATAGAATGCATCTGCCACATAGGACGCATTCTATCTTGCCTTTTGTTCGTTATATCAATACAAACTAATTACTATCGAATGAGGAAAGCATATTATTCACTCTTCCGTCTTTTACAACGAGAGAACAGGTCTGAAACGAGCAATTTCACCGCATTGCGAAGAATCTTCATATCTCGCTTCATGGGCGAGTCATAGCCAAAAGCATAAATAATCTTGCGCTGAAGCGGATTAGAACTGTCAACAAAGTCCTTAATTCTTTCAGGTAGGAGCGTTTCTCTCACTCTATCACACTCATTACGATGCAAAACATTATTACGCGGATTACTTGAAATACCCATCATGTCGAAATCGGCTACGACAAAGGGAATGGCCTCATAAGAGGCATTATCAATAATCAGTTCATAAAACATCTGTTCCCAATCTGCAGCAATCTTATAACTTTCATCATAAGGACGCTTCTTAAGCAAAGCGGTGCGAATAAATGTGGCTTGGTGGGGCAACGCTTGATGTGCAAGATTCACAAACTTTATGCTCTGAGGAGCCACACGCAAAGTGTTACTCTTATCCTCATATACATGTATTTGTCCGCCCACATAGAAATCCTTTCCTTTGAGCAGAGGTAGCACCCGAGAGAGCACATCGGAAGAATGAAAGCAATCTCCCGAATTCATGAAATTGATATATTCACCCTTGGCATGAGCAATGCCCTTGTTCATGGCATTGTATATACCCTTATCGGGCTCGCTCACCCAGAAGGAAATATTCTTTTCATACCTCTTAATGAGATCTACACTTCCATCAGTCGAACCGCCGTCGATGACAACGTACTCCACCTCGGGCGTGAGCTGAGATGTGACAGAACGAAGCGTTTTTTCAAGTCCCTTGCAATTGTTATAGTTGATCGTTACTACAGTAAGTTTCATATCGTAATAAGTGTCTTTAGAGCCTATGGTCTTGCACTTTGAGCATAATCGGCTGCAAAAGTAGTTCTTTTATTCCACTCTGCATGAAAAAAGCACTTGAAATATTTGGTACACACAAGGAAATATTCGTAACTTTGCAGCAAGATTGAGTGAGGGGCTTTCTTAGAAAAGTTCCTCACTTCTTTTTACCACTCAATAACCGCAAATGATTGACAAGAAGATTGTAAAGAATTTGGTGGAACAGTGGTTGGAGGGGAAAGAATACTTTCTGACCGACCTGACCATCAGCCCCGACGACCGCATCGTGGTGGAGATCGACCACGAAGAAGGCGTATGGATTGAAGACTGCGTAGAACTGAGCCGCTTCATCGAGAGCCATCTCGACCGCGAGCAGGAAGACTTCGAGCTTGAAGTAGGTAGCGCCGGCATAGGCCAGCCCTTCAAGGTGTTGCGCCAGTATGAGATTCACCAGGGCGAACGCGTAGAAGTGCTCACTGCAGAGGGGAAAAAGCTGCAAGGAGTGCTCGCCGATGTCACACCCGAGGGCTTCACGCTCACCGTAGAAGAAAAGGTGCGCGAAGAGGGAGCCAAGCGTCCCAAGCTCGTGGAGCGCACGATCCCCTTCACCTTCGACCAGGTGAAGCAGACGAAGTATATCATTGATTTCAAATAAACTCACACACTCTATCATAATGGCTAAGAAAAAGCAAGAAACCGTAAGTCTGATCGACACCTTTGCGGAATTCAAACAGAATAAGAATATCGACATAACCACCATGGTGGGTGTGCTCGAGGAAAGCTTCCGTAGCGTTATAGCCAAGATCTTCGGCTCCGATGAAAACTTCGACGTCATCGTCAACCCCGACAAGGGCGACTGCGAAATCTACCGCAATCGCGTGGTAGTCAACGACGACGAAGTAGAGGACCCCAACAAGCAAATCTCCCTGTCGGAAGCACAGAAGATCGATGCTACCTACGAGGTAGGTGAAGACGTATCGGAAGAAATCCACTTTGCCGACTTCGGCCGCCGTGCCATCCTTACGCTGCGCCAAACGCTCGCCAGCAAAATCTTGGAGCTTGAGCACGACGCACTCTATAATAAATATAAGGACCGCGTAGGCGAGCTCATCACCGCCGAGGTATACCAGACATGGAAGAGCGAAACACTGCTCATGGACGAAGAGAAGAACGAACTCTATCTGCCCAAGTCGCAGCAGATTCCTCGCGACTTCTTCCATAAGGGCGACAACGTGACCGCTGTCATCGACCGTGTGGACAATGCCAATGGCAATCCCAAGATCTACCTCTCACGCACCTCGCCCGTGTTCCTGCAGCGCTTGCTCGAAAACGAGATTCCCGAAATCGCTGATGGCATAATCCGCCTCTGCCGCATAGCACGCATCCCTGGCGAAAGAGCCAAGATTGCCGTAGAAAGCTATGACGACCGCATCGACCCCGTAGGCGCCTGCGTAGGCGTAAAGGGTAGCCGTATACACGGCGTGGTACGTGAGCTCCACAACGAAAACATCGACGTAATCAACTTCACCAACAACATCTCACTCTTCATCCAGCGCGCCCTCAATCCCGCACAGGTATCCAAGGTGGTGCTCCACGAAGAGGAGAAGAAGGCAGAAGTATACCTCCGCCCCGAAGAAGTGAGCCTCGCCATCGGTAAGGGCGGTATGAACATCAAGCTCGCCTCCATGCTGACGGAGTACACCATCGACGTGTTCCGCGAAGTAGAAGGCGAAGAAATGACCGAAGACATCTATCTCGACGAATTCTCCGACGAAATCGACCAGTGGGTAATCGATGCCATCAAGGGCATAGGTCTTGAGACCGCAAAGGACGTGCTCAACGCTCCGCGCGAAATGCTCATCGAAAAAGCCGACCTCGAAGAAAGCACCGTCGACGACGTACTGCGCATACTGCGTGCCGAGTTTGAAGACGACGACAAACCTGCCGCCGCTCCAAGCACCGACGAACCCAACGAGCCTGCCGCTCCCAGCGCAGGTGAAGAAAGCTAATGGAACGGAGGGTGCGCAGCGCCCGCTTTCACACGTGGACCACACGCCATATGCGCGTGTGATGCCACAGGAAAAAGATCCATTCACATTAGCAACCCTTTAACCCCATTGCATGAGTATCAGATTAAATAAAGCAATCAAAGAATTTGGTGTCGGACTGCAGTCGATTACCGACCTCCTCAAGGAGAAAGGCGCACCCGTGCCCAGCAACGACCCCAATCAGAAACTCGACGAGAAGCAATACGAGCTCTTGAAACAAGCCTTCAGCGCCGACAAGACGCTCCGCAACCAAGCTGAAGAGAAGATGCAAGACCGCCAGGAAAAGAAGCGTTCCGCTTCGGCCAAAAACCGCAAAGCAGAAGCCGAAAGCCAGGTGGTAGAGACCGTAGTGCCCGACAGTATGCGTCCGCACCTCACAGTGAAAGGCTCCATCGACCTCGACCAAAAGCCCACTACCGAACCACAAACTCAGAAAAACGCTCAACCCTCGGAACCAAAAGCCCAGGCAAAGAGCCCCAATACGCCTGACGCAGCAGAGGCTGCACAGTCTCCCGCAGCCCCTGCCCATGCCGAGGCCAAGGAAGCAGTCAAGGCTGATGCCCAAGACACCACTTCCAAATCACAACCAATGACCCAAAACACTAACGGCAACAACGCACGTCCCTCCGTAGAAGAAAGAGCAAAAGCCATCGGCGAAGAAGAGAACGGCGTGTTCAAACTCCATCCTCAAGCCGAAATCACCGGTCCCAAAGTATTGGGCACCATCGACCTGAGCGCTATCAACTCCAACACCCGTCCTAAGAAAAAGAGCAAAGAAGAGCGCCGTCGCGAGCGCAATAAGCAAGGCGCTAATGCGCAAGGCGGACAGGCCGCAAACGGACAAGGCGGACAGCGGAAGAAACGCAACCGCATAGGCAGTGAACGCGTCGACGTGAACAACGCTGCCAACCAGCCCAAGACTGGCGGCAACAACAACGGCAAAAAACGTCAGAACGGCAACAACGGTCAGGGTCAGCAGAACCGCAACAATCAGCAAGCCAATGGCGGACAAAACGGCAAGAGCGCCAACAAAAACCGCAACCGCCGCGCTAAAGAGCAGCAGAAGGCCGAAGTAAGCGACGAAGACGTAGCAAAGCAAGTAAAGGAGACACTCGCACGCCTCACTAGCAAGCAGAAGGGCAGCAAGGGCGCCAAGTACCGTAAGGAAAAGCGCGAACAGCAGCACCAGCGTGCCGAAGAAGAACGCCGCGAAGCTAAGGCAGAGAGCAAAGTGCTGAAGCTCACCGAATTCGTAACAGCCAACGAGCTCGCCCAGATGATGGACGTGCCCGTGACAAAGGTCATCGCCACCTGCATGAGCATCGGCATCATGGTCAGCATCAACCAGCGCATGGACGCTGAGACCATCGACCTCGTAGCCGAAGAGTTCGGATTCAAGACAGAATACGTGGCAGCCGACGTGCAGGAAGCCATTGCCGAGGAAGAAGACAATCCCGAAGATCTCGAGCCCCGTGCACCAATCGTCACAGTGATGGGTCACGTCGACCACGGTAAGACATCGCTGCTCGACTACATCCGCAAGTCGAACGTCATCGCAGGCGAAGCCGGAGGTATCACGCAGCACATTGGTGCCTACAACGTGACGCTCGAAAACGGTCGCCGCATCACCTTCCTCGATACCCCGGGTCACGAAGCCTTCACCGCCATGCGTGCTCGTGGTGCACAGGTGACGGATATCGCCATCATCATCATCGCTGCCGACGACGACATTATGCCCCAGACGAAGGAAGCCATCAGCCACGCCACGGCTGCCAACGTGCCCATCGTCTTCGCCATCAACAAGGTGGATAAGCCCCACGCCAACCCCGACAAGATCAAGGAGGGACTGGCTTCCATGAACTTCCTCGTAGAGGAATGGGGCGGTAAATACCAGAGCCAAGACATCAGTGCCAAGAAGGGTACTGGCGTGAAGGAACTCCTCGAAAAGGTGCTTCTCGAAGCCGATATGCTCGAACTCAAGGCCAACCCCAACCGCAAGGCCACGGGTACGGTCATCGAGTCGTCGCTCGACAAAGGTCGTGGCTACGTGGCCACCATCCTCGTATCCAACGGTACACTCCATCAGGGCGACATCGTACTGGCTGGTACCAACTACGGCCGCGTGAAGGCCCTCTTCAACGAGCGTGGTGCACGCATCGACAACGTAGGTCCCTCAATGGCAGCCACACTGCTCGGATTCAACGGAGCACCGCAGGCCGGCGACCAGTTCCACGTGATGGAGACAGAGCAAGAAGCCCGCGAAATCGCCAACAAGCGTGAGCAGCTCCAGCGCGAGCAAGACCTCCGTACGCGTGAAGTCCTCACCCTCGAGAAGATCGGTAAGCGCCTCAAGATGGGTTCTTACCACGAGCTCAACATCATCGTCAAGGCCGACGTAGACGGTTCTGTCGAAGCCCTCGCCGACTCCTTCATCAAGCTCTCTACCGAGAACATCGTAGTGAAGGTAATCTACAAGGGCGTAGGTCAGATCAGCGAAAACGACGTTACGCTCGCCGCAGCCTCCGAAGCCATCATCGTAGGCTTCCAGGTACGCCCGTCACAGCAAGCCCGCAAGCTTGCCGAGCGCGATGGTGTAGAAATCCGTCAGTACTCCGTCATCTACGACGCCATCGAAGACGTCAAGGTGGCCATGGAAGGTATGCTCGAGCCCGTCATCAAGGAAGAGATCACCGCCAACATCGAAGTGCGCCAAGTATACCACATCTCCAAGGTGGGCTACGTGGCAGGTGCCTACGTGCTCGATGGCAAGGTGAAGCGCACCGACAAGGCTCGCCTCATCCGCGATGGCATCGTAATCTTCACCGGCGAAATCAATGCCTTGAAGCGTTTCAAGGACGATGTGAAGGAGGTTACCACCAACTTCGAGTGTGGTATCTCGCTCACCAACTGCAACGACATCAAGGAAGGCGATATCATCGAAACCTTCCAGGAAGTTGAGGTTAAGCAGAAACTTCAGTAAAGCGATCTTGAAGCGAAGCTGAAACTTCAGTAAAGATAAAATTCATCCCCTCTCTCCCATACTAATGGAAGAGGGGGATTTTTCATGCAAATCAGCTTACCTTGAAAACATTCAGCCAGTACCGGGGGCGACGCGTCCTCGCGTCGGCAACACCAAGAAGTTAAGAAGTCTATTCATAGGCAGTGGGGGCGAAGCGTCCCGCTTCGGCGGCCACCGAGGGGCTCGATGCCCCGAGATGGCGAGAGATAATACTCTCTCAAGCGCACTCGGCATCGAGCCTCGCGCCCTTGGCCGAAGCGAGACGCTTCGCCCCCACTGCCTATAAGTAGACTTTATACCAAAGAATGCTGCCGCGAGGACGCGTCGCCCCCAGTACGGGCTGATATATTTTCTCTATTACTAACAAAGCCGACGCGAGACGCGTCGCCCACAAAACTTAATTGATAGATTTCAAATATCTTTGTGGGCGACGCGTCTCGCGCCGGCATCATATATATTTTTTACCTTATCGAATAGCGCTCAGCATATTAGCCAGCCCATCGGCAGCTTGCTGCAGTGGCTTCGACACCATGCCCTTCATGAAGAAGTTCACTTCAGCTCCCACCGTGACACGCATCTTCGATTCATATTCACCATGCGGCAGCAATTGTATCCACACGTAGAGCTGGATGGGCGAACCCTCTGAAGCAAACTTGACGCACTTCGGCTCTTCACGTTCCACCACGCGCAGTGTAATATTACCCATGGGCGAAGAGATGTGCAAGGCATCGGTCTCAAAAGTGAGTCCGTCGACATACTTACGCACCTCGTCAATCTTATCGGCAGGAACCTGCTCCGCCATCTTCTGTTGTACTGCAGGATCAGAGAGGCGATCCTTGATGGTATTCAAGCTGTTGAGGTCGGAAAAACGGCTGTACACGACAGCCTGCGTCTGCGGTATAATCTTGACTTCGCTTTCGTACTTTGATAATGACATAGTCCTTTTCTTTCTATTCTTGTCTTTGATAATGTTTGCGGGCGCAAAGGTAGCAATAGTTTTTCAATAAGCCAACGAACGAAGTTCCGTCATACGATTTCGCGGAAGCCTTAATCTTGACACGTGATAATGTAGATACTGGCAAAATGACAAACTACCAGCACTCCTCGCGCGCGCGTATACAGAGAGTTTTTGCCTCTACATACTTACATCTGTCACTCCCTCACACGTATCTCGTTAATATTCAGCACTTTCGAAAATCTGCGCAAAGATTTTTGCCTGCACTTTTCCTACACTAATGCCTCAATTCAAATCACAGCTGTTATTTACCCTCACGCATACATTTCTGCAAATTATCCCCTAATGGAGAAATAACTATCCTTTACTCAAGAAAAAATTATACCCTATCGTCGTAACAACTTCTATAGCCTTGAGCAGAGAGCCTTCCATAGTTAAGAGACAGCGTGACGACACATTATAAAAAAAGGGAGGTAGAGTGCAAGCAAAGTGTAGGCAAAGTGCAAGCAAATGCAGCCACCTACATTTCTTAACAGATTGATATTCAACGCATTCTATCACGATAGTGACAGATACGGCCTTTTTAGGGCATAAAATACTCTGACGTGTGCGCGCACGCGCGTACGCGTAAGGAGAATAGGTATACCCACGGCGTGGCAAGCACGCTCTGGATGCAAGGTACTCAACCAGCTTTACTTCACCACCGTGGCTCGGACGATCCTTACATCCTCGAACGGCCGATTGTGCTCATCGCGAGCTGCCCACTGTATGAGATCGGCCACATCGTAGCCCTCTACCACCTCGCCAAAGACGGTATACTGACCATCTAAGTGGGGTGCACCACCATAAGTGCGATAGGCTTCGCGGATGGCGGGGGTGAGGCGTACGCGACCCTGCGTGGTAGAATCGAGGCGCTGCTGCATGGCATCGAGGCGATCGTCGGTGAAGATGCTGCCCGTCACAATGTAGAATTGCGAGGATGAAGATCGCAACTCGGGATTGACGTCTTCACTCTCGCGAGCTGCTGCCAAGGCTCCGCTACGATGATAGTGCTGAGGAAAGTGGATTTCGGCAGGGAGCGTATAGGGCTCGGGGGAATCGCCCAATAATTGTCCTGTCTGAGCATGTCGGCTAGCAGAATCGCCCGCCTGAATCATAAAGTTAGGGATGACGCGGTGGAACAGCAATCCATCGTAAAATCCACTACGCACGAGTTTAAGGAAATTATCGCGATGGAGGGGTGTATCGTTGTATAGCTTCAAGCGAATGTTGCCCTGTGTGGTCTCGAGCAATACTTCGTGCTCTATAGTAGAATCTGAAGCCGTAGCAGCAGTTTGGCCCTTCACGCCTAACGCCGCTACAATGGCGAGTATGAGAGAGAATATGTATTTCATGAGAATGATTTTTTATAATAAGTGCTCAAGCTAAGGGAGAGATGGAACCCGACACGCAATGGTAACCTTATAACCTCAAAACTAAAAACTCAAATCTTATCCAGCCCTTTGGTAAACTTTTTCCAATAATACTTTAGTGGATTCGTATACTTCAGTTGCTTCCAGGGTCGGCTCTGATGCGGACGATGAAGCACGGGGAGCGAGGCGAAGAGATAGTTGTGAAGCCCCGCTTGGAGCGATTCATGAGAGATGGTCACATCAAACCAATTCTTCTCAGGATTGAGTCTCTTAAAATCAAAAGCTTGTAGCAACGCGGGGGTCAGCAGAGAGCAGCAGAAACTGCAGTGGCGACGCGTATCGACCACCTCTCCCTCCTGTCCACGAGCATAGAGGTAAGGATAATTAATCTTGCCCTCAGCATCGACCGTGACCGAGGCTGCAATGCCACACTGTGGATGCTTCGTGGCACCATCTACGAGTCCCTGAAGCGTATCGGGACGTACGGTCACATCGCTCTCGACAATACACAAGCCTGCCCCATCGGCAAGCGCCTCCTGCTGCGAACGCTGAAGCACCAGCAGATAGTTGGGCGAGGGGTGAGTGGTCAAGTCGCTGAGATTGACCAATCGGAAACCCATCTCGGCAGAGGCTGCTTGAAGGCGTGCTGTGTTTTCGGGCGTAGAGAAATCGTTGTATACAGTATAGGTGTGAGCCACACTGAGCTGGCTTTCCATCACAGCGTGGATGGTCTGTAGCGTGGTTTCAATAGAGTCCTTTACGGGAGTGATGATGTGAATTTTGTCCATCGTTAGCTGAATGCTTTTGCTCCGCACAGCAAGCTTCACCGATAGCGGAGGAGATAAGTAATGCCACAAAAGTAAACATTTTTTTGATGAAAACGGCGCGTTTGCTCCACAGATTACCTCTTGTATGTGCGATTTCTCACCAAAAAACCTTACCTTTGCTCCGAAAATAAGATATACACTGGAAAAGAAGTCTATTCGAAATGACAGAAAACTATAGTCTGAGCCACCTGAAGGAACTCGAAGCTGAGTCGATCCACATCATCCGCGAGGTGGCAGCGGAATTTGAAAACCCCGTAATGCTCTATAGCATCGGTAAGGACTCAAGCGTAATGGTACGCTTGGCAGAAAAGGCCTTCGCACCCGGACGCCCACCCTTCCCCTTGATGCACATCGACTCTAAATGGAAATTCAAGGAGATGCTGCAATTCCGCGATTGGTACGCCAAAGAGCACGGATGGAACCTCATCGTAGAAAGCAACATGGAAGCTTTCAAAGCCGGCGTAGGCCCCTTCACCCATGGATCGAAAGTACACACCGACCTGATGAAGACACAAGCCCTCAAGGCTGGACTCGACAAGCACCATTTCGATGCCGCATTCGGCGGAGCACGCCGCGATGAAGAAAAGAGCCGCGCAAAAGAGCGCATCTTCTCCTTCCGCGACCAGTTCCACCAATGGGACCCCAAGAACCAGCGCCCCGAGCTCTGGGACATCTACAACGCCCGCATCCATAAGGGCGAAAGCATCCGCGTGTTCCCCCTGAGCAACTGGACCGAACTCGACATATGGCAGTACATACGCCTCGAGAATATACCCATCGTGCCCCTCTACTTTGCCAAGGAGCGCCCCTGCGTGGAAATCGACGGACAACTCATCATGCCCGACGACGACCGTTTGCCCGAACAGTATCGCGACAAAATACAGATGCGCAAGATTCGCTTCCGTACCCTCGGCTGCTGGCCTCTGACCGGTGCCATCGAGAGCGAAGCCGACACCATCGAAAAGATTGTAGAGGAAATGATGACCACCACCAAGAGTGAGCGCACCACCCGCGTGATCGATTTCGACCAAGACGCATCTATGGAACAGAAAAAGCGCGAAGGATACTTCTAAAGCCCCAACCACACACATAAAAGATCTCAACAACTTAGTGGGCGACGCGTCCCGCATCGGCAGCATATAGGCAAGCATCTACAGAAATGCCTCCCTACAAGCCGAAGCAGAACGCATCGCCCACTATATTTATGGACAAGCTCAACACCAACCACACCCACCAAAGAAGGCCTTTTCAGAGAAGAAACACACTTTTTTCAAGAAAAATCGAAAAAAAAGCGGAAAACATTTGGTAAAATCAGAAATACTCCCTATCTTTGCACCCGCTAAGCCGTTAGAGAACGGACATGCAAGAGATAAAATGCGGAAATAGCTCAGTTGGTAGAGCACAACCTTGCCAAGGTTGGGGTCGCGAGTTCGAGTCTCGTTTTCCGCTCTCAAAACCGAAGCGAAGCCTATCCATTCATTGCAACGGATGCTTCGAGCGAAAATATTTTAAAAAGACAAACTGGAGAGGTGGCGGAATTGGTAGACGCGCTACTTTGAGGGGGTAGTGACAATTGTGTCGTGGGAGTTCGAGTCTCCTCCTCTTCACTTGTTATAGTGGGAAGCATGCTTCCCACTTTTTGCGGAAATAGCTCAGTTGGTAGAGCACAACCTTGCCAAGGTTGGGGTCGCGAGTTCGAGTCTCGTTTTCCGCTCCAGGTCGCTCGAATGGTGGAATGGTAGACACGAAGGACTTAAAATCCTTTGGGCAGAAATGTCCGTGCGAGTTCGAGTCTCGCTTCGAGCACATTAAGCAATAGCTGATTTGCATCGCGCAAGTCAGCTTTTTTCATACCCATATGCCTGATAAGCAGGCGCATCTTAGCTTACATTAGATTTAACTTTAGCCTTGCATTAGATTTCAAATTAGCCTTGCATTAGATTTAGCCTTACATTAGATTTTCCATTAGCTTTATCCATTAGCTTTTTCACACCTCATCAATCTTTTTCCAAGCAAAACATTTTGTCCATTGCGCAACAAATATTATCTTTGCACCACATTTGCGCTTGTGGCGAAATTGGTAGACGCGCCAGACTTAGGATCTGGTGTCGCGAGACGTGTAGGTTCGAGTCCTATCAGGCGCACAAATACTGCTGATTATCAGCATATTATAGTAATATGCGTGCCAAAATGCATGCAATTTTATTGGCTATGTTCTTTATTAAATAAGGACATAGCCGTTTTTTTTACACTATCTGCAATGTCTATGTATGGCTGCATTGACTTATAATCAGCATTTTTGGGGCGTATAGGTCAATATTTTACAATACGTGTATGGGATACTTTCCGGGATTAAAACTTCCACTCGTCAGATAAAGCTCATGCCGAGCGTACCTAAAAAAGACTCACACCCTATGCTTCTATGAGAAGCACTCGGATGTGAGTCTATTTTTACGATTCGTACTACTTACGTAGTCGTAAGTTATAAGGAATTGATGCTGTCCCAGGTATCTACTCCCTGCTGAGCATTAATTCTCTGCCAAAAGGATTACTTGTTTACGCTGCCAGCGAGCTCTGAGCCTGCCTTGAACTTTACAACCTTCTTTGCAGGGATAAGAGTCTTTTCCTTCTTAGCGGGGTTGAAAGCTTCGCGAGCGGCACGTTCGTTTACAGAGAATGTACCAAAGCCGGGGATGCTTACCTTGTCACCACCCTGAAGAGCAGTAGAAATAGCTTTGAGAGCGGCTTCGAGAGCCTTCTTTGAATCTGCCTTGCTCAAGCCTTCGGCTGCAATGGCGTTTACGAGTTCTGTCTTGTTCATAAATAGAGAGTAATTAAATGATTATCGATTTAGGGCACCGACTATAAGGCTGACAACAGAAAACCTCTGAGATTGTCTGCAGCGCACCTTGTACGCGTACTTTCGTTGAATGTACATATAAATACACATCTGCAAAATGCGCTACATCTCCCTTGCTATGGGCATCGTCGGCACTTATTCATGAGCAAAAATAGTGTATGATGCGTGAAGTTGCAAGTATTTTGGGATTTTTTTCGTTCTATGACTGCAAAAAACTGCTTTTCGTGCACAGAAGAACCCTTTAGTAATACTTTTTTCGCTCGTTTATGACCTATAATGCTATTTCTTGCACATCGCGGAATAGCGTATGCTGCAGAGCTTTTCGCGGCTGATAGAAGAAACTCTATGCGCCTAATGGAGAGTTCTATACGACTGGCGAACAGAGGCCAATGAGGCTATGCGCTACTACAGGTTGTAGCCATTCATTCTGCTATATGATTACTACTTTCGAGGAGGCTGCTTTCTTGCCATCGGCTGTGGCTATCATTAGGTAGTATACGCCAGCACCAACGCGCTGTCCTGTGTTTTGCTGAGTAAGGTCCCATTGCCAACTGCCACCTACGGCGTTTCCTCTTGCTACGAGTTGGCCTCCCGTGGTCATCACTTTCACTTCTGCACCTTGAGGCAGACCATTCACAGTGAGCACACCGCTGTATTCAGGGCGTACGGGGTTGGGATATACCTTAATGTTGCTCTTATTGAGCGCTGCGGTAGGTTCGGTCACGTTGGTACGATAGCTGCACAGGCCTTCATCGGTAGCGATGTAGATAACGCCCGTAGCATCATCGATTTTCAGATCGTAGATGTTGTTGGAAAGCAAAGGGGTATTATCTGTTGTGAAATGACTTATAATTTCTGTTCCATCAGGGCTTACTAAGTAAAGACCACCACCCATTGTACCAATCCACTTGCGATTGCCGCCATCTACGGCTATGGCAGAAGCTGTCACGCCTGTGAGCAGATAATCGGCATAGTTGGTACCATCGTTGCGAGGCACCTTAGGTTGGTTTACAACGAAGTTGGATGAAGTAAACATTGTTTCGGGGTCTTCTATTTCAAAGATGCCCTCAGAGCATGCTATCCATATATGCTGATCTTTGTCCTCCGCAATGGCATAAACGCCCGTAAGGGAGCAGGAAGTGCCGTCTTCATTGACGGCAGTATTGCGAAACTTGCTGCGGTCGTCGCGCTGATTGCTTATCGTGCCATTGTAGTCTAAGCAGAAGAAGCCACTCGTCTGATCATTCGTACTGTAGCGTACGTTACCCCAGAGCCAACCTCGCGAGTCGAACATGAGTTTCTCTGCATAGTTCTGTTCCTTCGTATCCTCGGTAAAGACGCGCTGCCACGTGCCATCCGTCTTTTTCACCACGAGGATGGTATCTGCATAGTTATTAGACACCCAGAGATTGCCCTCAGCATCGTAAGTACAGCCGCCTATGAGCATATATCTATTGCGTGCATCATATCTTACGGTCTTGGGATACTGCAGGGGGCTGTTGTCGTTGTTATAGAGTTGAGAGAACTTGCCATCGTTGTATTCAAACAATCCATTGGCATAGCTCGATACTACGATGTGGTTAGCATTAAGAGGGTCAAAGGCTGCGTGGCTCAAGTTCTTGTATGCCGCACTTGTGCCACATCCATCCCAGCTCTGCTCACTAATGATGCGGTCTTCCTCCATATCCGTCCAATTAGAGCCGTCATAACGTCCGAAGAAGCCCTCCTGACGGCTGCCCATGGCTACTCGGCCTCCGCATACGTATAGGTTGCCATTGTTGATATCTACGGAGAAGCTTCCATTATGGCGTGGTCCAAACCCACCGATACTACCATCGGGCTGCGTCAGCGTGGCCTGCCCTTTAGGAGCGTTGTATACCTTCAATCCGGCATATCCACATGCCGTCAAAAGCTGTCCGTTGCTCAAGCTTGCCACGGCGTAAGGAGCATCGTTCATGCTCAGATCGCTATAATCTGATTCGGGGTTCTCACTATGATATACGAGGACATGGCCTGGCAACGCAAACTGCAGTACTTTTCCATTGACCGATGCCATGTTCATAATCCAATCCGTAATATGATGAATACTCGTCGTGCCGTCTGCTTCCGCAACGAGGCGATTCAAGCCCGCCATGCTTCTACCATTCCATGCACCCTGCGTGGTGAGCAGATATACGCTACCATCTGGGCTTGCCACAACGCGGCTTGCCGAAAGATTCGGTGCCTCTACTTTCCAATTGGAAAGGCTGTAAAGGTTGTCAGTGAGTAGCGCACTATAGAGTGCTCCCGACTTCGAAGCATAAATGCGCTTTCCCGTTACGACCGCATCGTTCACCCCACTTCCGATGGCATAGTTGCCCTGCACCTCTTGACGAGCCACATTGACGAGCACAATGCCATGATCCGTAGAGAGCGTAGCCCAATCGCCATTCACGTTGAGACGAGTCACTTGCAACTGGTAATCTGTGAAGTCTTTCACCTGTGGAATGTTCACTACGCTAAATTCTCCTGAGCCAGCATCGCCATCCTTAGGATAGATGAGGTCTATATTATTGTCGGCATAAAGCGTTACGAGACATTTCTGCGTATCGCTCCAGCCGATATACACCACGTTTTGTCCCGATATCGGGCACGAGATGCGATCTATCGTAAAGGTAGTTTGGCTTTCTGCATCGTAAGCAAGCAAATGTCCGTTGAACACGGCATAAACGTTGTTGCCACTCGCCACCACTTGAGTAGCGTTTTGATATGACAGAAAGTATTCCCATTGCGACTGAGCCGCGGCGGGAAGCATAATAAGGATTAGGAGGAGGGAGAACAGCGTCTTTTTCATAATCACGGAGTCAGAAGGTGCTGTAAAACAGAATAGCAGGAATCACGGCTCCTGCTATCTGATATCAAAGATTTAGTTATTTGCTTTGTAAGAACTCTACCAGGCGTGCCACGGCACGTGCACGATGGGATATTTTATTTTTCACCTCGGTGCCGAGTTCGGCAAAGGTGCGCCCTGTATCTTCGGGTATAAACACTGGATCGTAGCCGAAGCCCTCGGTGCCACGTTTCTCTGTAGCGATCTCGCCGCGTACCACGCCCTCGAACACATGCTCTTCGCCATCAAGGATCAGCGCGATGGCTGTGCGGAATTGTGCTGTTCGATCGTCTTTATCCTTTAGCTCTGTAAGGAGTTTTTGCGTATTTGCTTCAGGATCATGACGATCGGGGTAAGCATAGCGAGCGGTATGCACACCAGGGCGTCCACCAAGAGCAGTCACTTCCAATCCCGTATCGTCGGCAAAGCAGTCGTAGCCATACTTTTCCTTCACCCAACGAGCCTTAATAAGAGCATTGCCCTCGAGCGTGTCGGCCGTTTCGGGTATATCGTCGTGGCAGTCAATGTCGGCAAGCGAGAGAATCTGCAGTTTGTTGGCAAAGATAGCCCTTATCTCGGAGAGTTTGTGTGCATTGTTGGTAGCAAATACCAACGATGGAGGATTCTCGGTATGGAGTGTAGTCATGCGTGGATTAATAGAGGATTTATTGAGTTAGGCATTGTTGGCGGGATCGTCCTTCTTATTGGCTTTGACCTTGATACGGTCGAAGCCTTCTCCAAACACACCGATTACTTTCGACTGCGATACGAAAGCATTAGGGTCGATGCTCTGAATGATGCGGAAGATGTTGGTACTTTCGCGTTTCTTCGCCAGTACGACGAGCACCTTGCGCTCTTGCTTGGTGTACCATCCCTGTCCGTCGAGCACGGTCACACCGCGATGGGTAGCACTGATAGCTGCCGCGATGTCGTCGTACTGACGTGAGAAGATAAGGAACTGCACTGACTGACGGCCACGATCTACCACGTAGTCAATCATCAAGTTGAGGATGATGAGCGTACAGTAGCCATAGAGGAGCTTGTCTACGTCGCCATCGGGCAGGAAGAATGCAGTAGTGATGATAATCACATCGCAGAGCATCATCATCTGTCCCAACGTGACGTCCTTATACTTATTAATAATAGAGGCGATGATATCCGTACCACCCGTAGAGCCATTGTGAAGGAACACGAAGCCTACGCCGATACCCTCAAGTGCTGCACCGAGTATGCACGACATGAAAGCATTGCCCTGCACCACCTGTGGCAGATGGCTGTTAGGGTTGAGATCAGGGAACATGTCGGGACGTGTTTGCCCCAAATGTAGCATAATCTCCTGCACTACGCCGAGCAAGAAGGAGAGCATGAACACGGCGTAAATGGTCTTAAGACAGAAGCGCCAACCCAGCACCTTGACGGCTGCTATAAGCAGAAGGATGTTTACCGCGAAGAAGGTGTACTGCACGGGGAACCCTGTGGCATAGAATATCACAGCACCGGCACCAGCGAGGCCGCCGGTAGTGATTTCATAGGGCAACTGGAAGCAGGTGAATCCGACCGCATACATCACCAGTCCGAGGGTGATAACGACGTAGTCGCGGATATCCTGTCCGATAGAAGTCTTAAACATTTTTGCCATTGTAGTATGTACTGTAGCAGGAGGGCATTTGCCCTCTTACTTGATGACAATATTGACGATACGTCCGGGCACTACAATCACCTTGACCACCTGCTTACCCTCGAGATATTTCTGAGCTTGCTCTGAAGCGAGTGCTGCCTCTTGGATAGTTTCCTTTGAAGCATCGGCGGGGAAGTCGAGCGTGAAGCGCGTCTTGCCGTTGAATGAGATAGAGAGCGTCTGAGAGTCTTCCTTGAGGTATTGCTCGTCGTACTTAGGCCACTGTGCATCACATACGGTTGTGGTGTTGCCCAGTGTGTGCCACAGTTCTTCGGCAATATGCGGAGCGAATGGAGCGAGCAAGATGACCACTTGCTGGAGCACCTCGCGACTTGTACACTTCTGCTGTGCCAGTTCGCCCACGGCTATCATGAAGGCGGGAATAGACGTGTTGTAAGAGAACACTTCGATATCTTCGCTCACCTTCTTGATGAGCTTATGCAGCGTCTTGAGGTTGTCCTTCGAAGGAGCATCGTCGGTCACTGCCCAGTCGCCATTCTTCGGATAGAAGAGGTTCCACACCTTGCGGAGGAAGCGGAAGCAACCGTCGATACCATTAGAGTCCCAAGGCTTGCTCTGATTGATCGGACCGAGGAACATTTCATAGAGGCGAAGCGTATCAGCACCATACTTCTCGACGATTATGTCGGGGTTGACCACGTTGTACATCGACTTCGACATCTTCTCGATGGCCCATCCGCAGACGTACTTACCATTCTCGAGGATGAACTCTGCCGTGTTGTACTCCGGACGCCACTTCTTGAAGGCTTCCACGTCGAGCACGTCGTTCTGCACGATGTTTACGTCTACGTGGATAGGTGTGGTATCATACTGATCCTTGAGTCCGAGGCTTACGAAGGTATTGGTATCCTTGATACGATATACGAAGTTGGAGCGTCCCTGGATCATGCCCTGGTTGACGAGTTTCTGGAAGGGTTCATCCTTGCATGAAACGCCGAGGTCAAATAGGAACTTGTCCCAGAATCGGCTGTAGATGAGGTGACCTGTGGCATGTTCTGAGCCACCGATGTAGAGGTCAACGTTCTGCCAATATTCATCGGCTTCCTTACCCACGAGTGCTGTGTCGTTGGCGGGATCCATGTAGCGCAGGTAGTAAGCAGAAGAGCCTGCGAAGCCCGGCATCGTAGAGAGTTCGAGCGGGAACACCTTCACGTTGTCAATGCGAGCGTTGTCCGTCACGCAGTTGTTCTCCGTGTCCCAAGCCCAGCGAGTGGCGTTGCCGAGGGGCGGTTCGCCCGTTTCGGTGGGGAGGAACTTCGTCACCTCAGGAAGTTCGAGAGGCAAGCATTCGGCGGGCACCATCTGAGGCATGCCGTCCTTATAATATACGGGGAAAGGTTCACCCCAGTAGCGCTGACGTGAGAAGATAGCATCGCGCAAGCGGAAGTTCACTTTGACGCGACCGAGATGATTCTCCGTCACGAATTTCTTAGTAGCTGCGATAGCCTCCTTTACGCTCAGTCCGTTGAGCGAGAAGCCATGGAGCGTCTGCTTGCCCTCAGCGGGAGAGTTCATCACGGTGCCTTCCTTGGCATCGAAGCTCTCTTCGCTCACGTCGGCACCCTCGATCAAGGGGATGATGGGCAGATTGAAGTGGCGAGCGAAAGCATAGTCGCGTGAGTCGTGAGCAGGCACTGCCATGATGGCTCCTGTACCATAGCCAGCGAGCACGTAGTCGCTCACCCATACGGGGATTTCGTCGCCTGTGAAGGGATTGATAGCATAAGCTCCGGTAAACACACCCGTCACTCTACGATCGGAGATACGCTCACGCTCGGTGCGTTTCTTCGTAGCATCGAGATAAGCGTCGACCTCTGTCTTCTGAGCCTCTGTGGTGAGTTGCTGTACGAGTTCACTTTCGGGAGCGAGCACCATAAAGGTCACACCGAAGATAGTATCGGCACGGGTGGTGAAGATGGTAAACTTCACGTCGCTGTCCTTAACGGAGAATTCCATTTCTGTACCCTCGCTACGGCCTATCCAGTTGCGCTGTGTCTCTTTCAGAGAGTCTGTCCAATCGATCTTGTCAAGGCCGTCGAGCAAACGCTGTGCATAGGCTGATACGCGGAGGCACCATTGCTTCATTTTCTTCTGTACCACGGGATAGCCGCCACGTTCGCTCACACCGTCTACCACCTCATCGTTGGCAAGCACGGTACCGAGTTTCGGACACCAATTGACCATCGTTTCGCCCAGATAGGCTATACGATAGTTCATGAGCACCTGTTGTTTCTCCACATCGCTCATCTGCTTCCACTCTTCTGCGGTGAAGTGGAGTTCTTCGCTCTGTGCGAGCGACTCTGTGCCTTCAGTACCTTTTTCTTCGAAATGCTTTACGAGTTCAGAGATGGGAAGAGCTTTCTCGCACTTCTTGCAATAGAAGTGAGAGAACATCTGCTGGAATGCCCACTGCGTCCAGTGATAGTACTTCGGGTCGCAGGTGCGCACTTCGCGGTCCCAATCGAACGAGAAGCCTATCTTGTCAAGCTGTTCGCGATAGCGCTTGATATTAGTCTCGGTGGTCACAGCGGGGTGTTGTCCGGTCTGGATAGCATATTGCTCTGCGGGAAGTCCGTAGGCATCGTAGCCCATAGGGTTGAGCACGTTGTAGCCACAAGAGCGCTTATAGCGTGCATAGATATCGGAGGCAATATAGCCCAGAGGGTGACCCACATGGAGGCCTGCGCCAGAGGGATAGGGGAACATGTTGAGCACGTAGAATTTCTTTTTATTCTCGTCTATCTCCACATGGTATGTCTTCTCGGTGGCCCAAGTCTTCTGCCACTTCTGTTCGATTTCTCTGAAGTTGTATTCCATTATTTAGTGTTTATTTCTATTATAGTGCAAAGATAGTGCAAGGCGAGAGAAAAGCAAAGGGAAAACACGTTTTTCCTTTCTTTTCCGAGCCGCAGCCTATCTTGCGCGAAGCGAAAGATAGTGCAAGGTGAGAGAAGAGCAAAGAAAAGCTTGCTTTTATTTGCTTTTCCGAGCCGCAGCCTATCTTGCGCCCCAATCCGCAGCCCCAATTCGCTCTGTGGGCGACGCGTCTCGCGTCGGCTCAAGCCACATATCAAGAAGTGAGCCTATAGGAAGTGGGGGCGAAGCGTCTCGCTTCGGCTTGACACGCGAGGCTCAATGCCGAAGCGAGGCAATAGTCCTTGCACTGTCTCGGACTTCGAGTCCTTCGACATCGCGCCGAAGCGAGACGCTTCGCCCCCACTTCCTATAGGTTCACCTTTTGTATTCGTGGCAGCGCCGACGCGAGGACGCGTCGCCCACAGGGCATCGGGATTTATGTGTGCTTTATCCTCTCTTCGCCGTGAGTTCTATGATCTTCACCACAAGCTCTGAAGCCTTCTCCATCGAGGGGATGGGGAGGAATTCGTGAGGACCATGGAAATTGAGTCCGCCTGCGAAGATGTTGGGACAGGGAAGTCCCATGAACGAGAGCTGAGCACCGTCCGTTCCGCCACGGATGGCACGCACCTTGAAGGGAATGCCACATTCCTTCATAGCATCCAATACGATGTCTACCACGTGGGGCACGGGTTCGATCTTCTCGCGCATGTTGTAATACTGATCGGAGATGGTTGCCGTCACGGTGCCCTCGCCATAGCGAAGGTTCATCCATTCTGCAGCCTTCTCTACGAGCTGCTTGCGCTGTTCGAAGCGAGCGCGGTCGTGGTCGCGGATGATGTAAGAGAGCGAAGCCTTCTCTACGTTGCCCTCTATGCCGAGCAAGTGGAAGAATCCTTCGTACTCCACGGTCTGTTCGGGCGTCTCTGTCACGGGCAGGAGCGAAGCCAACTCAGTGGCCACACGAGCAGCATTGATCATCTTACCCTTGGCATAACCTGGGTGTACGCTCACGCCGCGCACTTCTATCTTGGCGCTTGCTGCGTTGAAGTTTTCATACTCCAATTCGCCCAGTTCACCGCCATCCATGGTGTAGCCCCACTCGCAGCCAAACTTCTCTACGTCAAACTTATGTGCGCCGAGACCAATCTCTTCGTCAGGATTGAAGCCTACGCGCACCTTTCCGTGCTTGATTTCGGGGTGAGCCAAGAGATACTCCATGGCCTGTACGATCTCGGCAATGCCTGCCTTGTCGTCGGCACCGAGCAGCGTATGGCCATCGGTCACGATGAGATCTTCGCCCACGTGGTCGAGCAGTTCGGGAAATTTCTTGGGCGAGGTCACGATGCCTGCCTCAGCATCGAGCACGATGTCAGAACCATCATAGTTCTTCACAATGCGCGGATGGATATTGGCGCCCGAGCAGTCGGGGCTGGTATCCATATGCGAGATGAAGCCGATGGTGGGCACGTCGTGGTCGGCGGTGGCGGGAAGGGTGGCATATACGTAGCCATTCTCGTCCATCTCCACCTCGGTCAGTCCCATCTGGGTGAGTTCGTCGCGCAGGTACTCTGCGAGTTTTAGTTGTTTTGCCGTACTCGGCGTGGTGGTAGCGTCTTCAGCACTCTGCGTGTCGAAGGCTACGTATTTTAGGAATCTGTCTACTATGTTCATGGGTAGAATTCAAAAAGTTGAAGAGTTGAAGAGTTTAAAAGTTAAGAGGGTACTTTTTAAGTTGAGGAGTTGAAAAGTTTAAAAGCTAAGAGGGAACTTTTTAAGTTGAGGAATTCTAAAATTAAGGAATATGCATTGATTAAAGGAGCGGTACTCGATGCTTTTAGCTACATAGTTTGCACGCATTTTCTCTTAACTTCTAAACTCTTCAACTTATCAACTTAAAAAGTTTCCTCTTAACTTCTAAACTTTTCAACTCTTCAACTCGCATAAGCTATTAGCTAAGCCCCACAATTTCCCCGTCCACATAGTCAATGTGGTTGGCCTGTGGGTCTTTGGGAAGACCGGGCATACGGAGGATGTCGCCGGCAATAGCCACAATCATTTCGGCACCGGCATTGAGCACAACGTCCTTAATCAAGATATTGAAGCCCGACACTGCGCCATACTGCTTCGCATCGGCTGAGAAGGAGAACTGCGTCTTGGCAATGCATACGGGGAAGTGAGCCATGCCGTGTTCCTCTGCCAACTTAATGCGCTTCAGTGCAGGCTTTGCGAAGGTCACGCTCGCTGCGCCATAGATGGTCTTTGCCACCTTTTCGATCTTCGTGCGGATGGGATCGTCGTCGGCATAGGTCAGGTGGAGCGGCTTCTGCGAGGGATGATTCTCGATGGTATCTACCACGAGTTGTGCCATGTCCTTACCGCCCTGTCCGCCTTCAGCGTAAGTGCGATTGATGGCGAAGGGCACACCGAGTTCTTCTTCGCAGTGGTGCTTGAGGAGTTCCATCTCGCTGTCGGTATCGCCAGCGAAGCGATTGAATACCACTACTACGCTCTGACCGAAGCCCTGCAGGTTCTTCACATGGCGGTCGAGGTTTGCCAAGCCCTTGCGCAGGCCTTCCTCGTTGGGTTCCTTAATGTGGTCGAGCTCTACGCCGCCATGCATCTTCAGTCCCTGTGCGGTGGCTACGATTACGGTCAAGTCGGGCTGAAGTCCGCTCTTGCGACAGAGAATATTGTAGAACTTCTCTGCACCCAGGTCGGCACCGAATCCTGCCTCCGTGATGGTATAGTCAGCATGCGAGAGCGCCATGCGAGTGGCTACGAGGGAGTTGCATCCATGAGCGATGTTGGCGAAGGGACCGCCGTGGACGATGGCGGGTGTATTTTCTGTGGTCTGTACCAAGTTGGGCTTGATGGCATCTTTGAGCAATACCATGATGGCACCTGCCACACCGAGATCTTTTACCGTAAAGGGCTTGCCCTCGTAGGTATAACCCAGGAGGATGTTTTCGATGCGACGACGGAGGTCGGCCTCATCGCTTGCCAAGCAGAGGATAGCCATCAGCTCTGAGGCTGGGGTGATATCGAAGCCTGCCTGCTGCGTAATGCCGTTGGTGGCAGGGCCGAGACCGGTCACGATAGAGCGGAGCGAACGATCGTTGACGTCGAGCACACGGCGCCACAGGATTTCGCGCAGTCCGAAGCCTTCCTTCTCGTGTTGATAAAGATAGTTATCGAGCAGTGCGGCTATCATGTTGTGAGCCGAGGTGATAGCGTGAAAGTCGCCCGTGAAGTGGAGGTTGATACGCTCCATCGGGAGTACCTGGGCATAGCCGCCACCTGCAGCACCACCCTTCATGCCGAAGCAAGGGCCAAGTGAAGGTTCGCGCAGAGCCACACAAGCCTTTTTGCCAATGGCATTGAGGCCAAGGGCGAGACCGATGCTCACGGTGGTCTTACCGATACCAGCGCGTGTAGCGGTGATGGCTGTCACGAGGATGAGCTTGCCCTGTTTCTTCTCGTCGATGAGCGAGAGGGGGAGTTTGGCTATGTGCTTGCCATAGTGCTCAATGTTTTCGGGGTCTATACCCATTTGGGTGGCCACCTCGTCAATGCGCTTCAGCTCTGTGCTGTGTGCAATTTCGATATCTGTCTTCATTGTGGTAAATTATGGGTTGGATGGATAAGTCGAATTTTGTCGTTAAAAGAAAGGTTTTGTGTTTTCTCCCCACAAAATTACTTTATTCTGCTGAGAGTGCCAAACTTTGTCTTTGCTTTCT